>CALISI010000042.1 GCA_938041695.1 uncultured Actinomyces sp. | reverse complement strand
CGCGCCACACGGTGTCGAACTGGGTGCCCACGACGTGGAAGGTGGTCGCCAGGTTGGGGCCCGCGTCCATGACCCACACGCGCACGCGCTCGTTGGTCTTGATGGGGATCGGGTGGGCCTTGTACTGGAAGGGCACGCCGTTGAAGGCCATCGCGTTGGGCGCCAGGGCCGACAGGAGGGACGCGTCGGCGCTCTGTCCGTCCGCGCCCAGGTAGAGCTCGGAGGCGACCATGACGTACTCGCGATCGACCTTGTCGAGGTCGGTCGGGTCGATGATGACGGCGCCGAACATGCCGTTCGCGATGTGCATCGACATGGGCGCGGTCGAGCAGTGGTAGAGCCAGATGCCCGCGTTCTTCGCAATAAACGTGTATTCGAGGCTCTGCCCGGGCTCGATGGAGCGCATGACGTTGTCGGGGGCGACGAGGCCCGCATGGAAGTCCAGCGAGTGGCTCATTGTCCCGTTGTTGACCAGCGTGATGTGGAAGGTGTCGCCGATGTGTCCGCGCAGGATCGGGCCGGGTGCCTCGCCGTTGAAGGTCCACGTCTGGCGGGTCAGCGTGTCGGTGACGTTGGTGGTCTGCTCGGTGACCGTGAACGTGTAGTAGCGCTCGGTTTCGCTGGTCGCGGCCGGCAGGGCGGGGTCGCGCGCGTCGATGGAGGCCGCGTAGTCGGTCAGCTCCGTCGCCGTGGCCGGCCCGCCGGTGGTGTCCTGACCGTGGTCGTGTCCCGTGTGGCCGCTCGAGGCCGAGGCTCCCGAGGTGGACGAGGCGCCCGTCGCCTGCACGTGCAGCGTCATGCCCATCTCGCGGTGACCCGGCAGGGAACACCAGCCCTCGACGTCGCCGCCGATGACGCCGAGATCCAGCTCCTTCGTCTCGCCCGCCGCCAGGGACCCGGAGGACACGCCCGTCTCGAACACGAGGTCGTGGCGCTGATCCCCCGAGTTCGTGAAGTCGATGATGAGGCGGTCGCCGACCGGCACCTCGATGTGGCTGGGCGTGAAGGCCATGCCCTCGACGCCCACCGACACGCGGGTCGTGTGCCCGGTCGGCGTCACGGACGAGGCCGTGGCCCCCGATGTGGTCCCCGTGCCCGACGTCGTGGGTGCGGACGGGTTGGATAGGAAGACCGCGAGCGCGAGTGCCACGACGGAGACGACGCCGATGATCGCGCCCGCCGTGCGGCTCACGGGCGAGTGGTCGCCCGCCGGACTCATGCGCAGCTTCGGCGTTCCCGTCGAGCTACCCTTCGGGGCGGACGTTGTGCGGGTGTCTCCTCCCGATGAGGGTGACGCAGACAGGTTCAGGTCAGCCACGGCGGCCTCCTTGCGTGGTAGGGGATGAAGCGGCGGCGCGCTTGGTGTGCGCCTGGGCCACGCCGCAGCGGGCCATGAGAACGATGTCGACGACGTAGGTGGCCAGCAGAACCACCCACGCGGCGATGGTCAGGCGATCGGCGGACACGCCGCCGAGGGACGCGACCGCGAGGGTGAACACTGCGGCCACGTTGCGAGCCGCCTCCCGGATGGGCGCCCCGGCCTCGAGCACGCCGACCCCGACGCGCACGGCCGACGGTCCGCCGCCGATGACGACGGGCATCAGGTAGGTGAGCGCGCCGACGAAGAGCTGGCCCAGCCCGGCCGCGCCGAAGATCGGCAGCCACGGCAGGAACGCCGCGCGCAGGCCGGTCGCGTCCGCAGCCTCGAAGGCTCGCAGGGATGCTCCCGCGCCGGCGACGAGAATCCAGGCGGCACCCAGCGTGAGGGACCACGCGCCGTACTCGGCCGGGCCCTTCTTCAGCGCCGCGCGACAGAGCGGAACGCCCACGCCCAGGGCGGCCGCACCCACAACGACGAGGAGGCCCACCGACGCCACGCGCATCGACCCGGCGAGCGTGCCCACGCCCGCGACGAGGAGCGCCCCCACCCACAGGGGCAGGGCGCTCGTCGCGAAGGACACCGCCCGCGGATCCATGCGCGTACGCATCGCGGTCGGCCCCAGCGTCACCAGGGTCCCGCCCATCGTCAGGCCCACCCAACCGGCCATACCCGCCAGCGCGTGGGCGACCGTCAGACGGTCCCGGGCCGAGGCCAGCCACGCGGGCGCGTTCGCGTCGAACATTGCCACCGTGACGAAACCGGCCAGCGTCGCGCCGACCACCAGGAAAAACGCCGCCGTGATGTAGTAGCGGATAATTACCGCGAAACGCGACGCCAGGCGCTCGCGGGAGGCGGTGAGCAGCGCCCACCCGTGCCATGCGGCGATCACGCCGACGACCGTCGCGCCGGTGACGGTCGCGTACCACAGATTCGACCACATGCCGCCGATGAGGAGCAGGAGGGAGAGGTTGAAGGCAATGATGCGCGCGGTGTTGTCACGCCCGGCGCGCCGATCATCCGGGGCCAGGTGCGCGAGTGCGCGCGTGAAGTACCAGGACCACTGGAAGATCCCGTTCGACAGGACGCCCAGGGTCACCAGGTGGATCATCGTCCACAGGTTCTGCGGGATGCGGCCTCGGGCGACGATCGTGATCGCGGCGGCAGCTGCCGCCACGCACATCCAGACGGAAGTTGCGCGGTCGGTGCGGGGGACACGAGGCTTGCTCATCGCGCCTCCGTTCCACCCGACGATGCGGGATCCGCGGAGGGGGAGTCGGCCTCGTCACTGAGGCGGCGTTCGCGCGAGACCGCGCGCGCCCGGCGAATCGTCACCGTCAGCGTCGTGGCGACGAACAGGAGGACGCCCACGACACCCAGGGTGCCGCCGAGGCGCCACGGGTAGGCGGCCTCGCGCGCGCCCGCGAGGAGACGCAGAGCGAGGGAAACCTGCAGGAACGCGAAGGGCACCCACATGGCGACGTGGTAGGGGACCTCGCGCCGAGCCACTGCCGGGATGATGACGGGCGCGTGGGCGAGCAGCATCGAGACGACGAAACCGATCGTGATTGCGTGGACGGACGCATCGTAGCCGTACCCGTCGAAGGCCGGGGGTGCGATGACCCACATCAGCGCGGGAACGAGCGCCCACGCGTAGCCGCTCAGCATGCACACGGCGGCCAGGCGCGGCAGGCGCTGCATGCGCACGGTGCCGCGCGCGACGTCGTGCCACGCGGTGTCCACCATGAGGGCGCCGAGGCTCAGCCCGATCAGCGGGTAGCCGAGCGCGGGGGAGTAGAGCGCGACCGTCAGGCCCACCATGAGGGTGGCGCCCTCGGCGGTGATGCGCCGCTCGGTGGAACCGGACGCGAAGGCGAGCCGCGCGAGTTCGACGCGCTCACCGACGATCGTGACGATCAGGAAGGCCAGCCACCACGGCGCCGCGCGCGGCGTCTCGAGGCCCCGCCACCACAGGAGGATGCCGCCCAGCCCGATGAGTGCGCCCATCAGCTGGATGAGGACCGCGTGGGTGGCCTGCCTGCGCGCCCACACGTAGCAGTAGATGGACGTCAGCACCGCCATGCCGAGGGTGATGAGGAAGCCCGGCATCATCCGCTCGGGCGCAAAACCGGTCAGGTGGGCGGCGAGGAAGCGGGGGATCGGGAGGTCCGCGAGCGTCGCGGCCACGGCCTCGTTCTGGGAGATGACGACCGCGCTGACGGCGCCGGCCCCGGTCAACAGAGAAGCCGCGTACGCCCACGCGCGCCGCCCGTCGGACTGCAAGGCGACCGCGCGCTCGAGGCAGATCGCGGTGCCCAGGAACCCGTAGATCATGAGGAGTCCGTGCACGGTCCCCAGGCTCGTCGAGGCTACGGGCGCGAGCGCCCCGAGGCGCACGAGGGAAGCGTCCAGGCCCGCGAGAAGCGCGACGCCCGCCAGGAGGAGGAACGCGAGGCGGCCGACAGGCAGGCGGGGGATGGCTGACCTCGTCGTCGTTGCGGACGAGGCATGGGCTGGCGCATCCGCTCCCGCGGACTGTGCGGGTCGGCGTGCCTCGCTCATCTTGGCTCCTGGAGGTGGTGGGTGTGAGTCAGGCCCCGGTGGGGGTGACAGTGCCAAGGTAGCCGCCCCGCCACCAATTTTCTAGGGGTGTGAGCGGTAAAAATGTGCGATAGGGGAGTACGGGCGCCCCGGATGAATGGGTGCGCGTCAGGTTTCCGTCCGGTAATATTGTCCCGGTCACGCATCTATGAACACAGGAGTGGACGATGAGCGATCTTTCATTTGTTGCCGGCGAGTTCCCTCGCCTCGCTTCGACGGCGCGCGAGGCCGCAGAGACTGTTCGTTCGGCTCGCCCCGAGGGCGGAGCCAGCGCGTTTGCCTCGGCGATGCCCGGCACGAGCCTGTCGTCGCAGATGCAGGGCGTCGAAGAGAAGTTCGCGGATCAGGCAACCAAGACGGGCACGAGCCTGGACGAGCACGCCGACTCGCTCGAAGCTGCCGAGCGCGACTTCGTCGCCACCGAAGATGAGAACAGCCAGCTCATCGGTTCCATCATCGAGGGCAACAGATACGGTGGGGGCTCGGGTTCCGGCTCTGGCGGTGGACAGGGGCATGAGAATCCGCGACTCGTTCCTCTTCCCTCACCGAGCAATGGTGGTCAGCCGACTCCTCACGGTCCGCGTCTTCCTGGTGACCCGGACAAGCAGAAGAGGAATCACAGGGACGGTGGGCATCGCCGCCGCCGCCACCAACCCCGCCCTCGCACGGGTCGGCCGAAGGTTGAGCCCATGCCCTATAACCCCGTCGGGCCGATCGAGCCCTTGGATCCGATCATCACAGGGCCGACCGGTCCCCACCCCCTTCCGAAACCTGCCATCGAGCTTCCCGAGGTGCCTCCCGTGAAGCTGCCCAGGATGGGAAACCCGACCCCGATAGTGGATCCAATCGAGCCGCTGGATCTGGGAGCCAATCGCTTTAACGCAGAACTCGGAGGGTAGTCGTAACAATGAAGTGGTCCGATCTCCTGCAGTGGGAGGGCTCGTCTCTCAGCCAACAAGCACAGGGATATGAAAAGAGCGCGGAGTCACTGGCGAACGTGCGTGAGAGTCTCGACGCCCAACTGAGCTCTCTGACCGCGCACGGGCTTACCGTCGATGCCGCCCGTAGTGCGCTGTTCAAGCTGTGCGGAGACGTCGAACGGCAGGAGGGTAAGCTCAAGGCCCTCGCCAGCATCTTTATCGAGGCCTCGGAGGGCGCACAAAGAGTCGGATCAGCGGCCAGGAATCTCGATGGCGCAGCCGCGAATAACTTCCTCCACATCGGACCGGATGGATCTGTCCATTACGTCGGTCCGCACAATGTATCTCCGATCGATGCGGTGGCGATCAAGAAAAACATGGCGATCGTGTCTGGTCAGGTGGGCGCAATCATGAACACGGCGGCCAGCGTCGTTCAGAACACGCAGAGCAAACTCGCGGCAATGGGTGGAGCGGGAAGCTCCTACGCGAATGGATCGACCAGTGGAACGCGCGTCCCGAAGAAGGATCTGAAGCTGCCGCCCAAGGGAGCCTCCGAGAAGGAGGTGGCCAAGTGGTGGTCGTCGCTCAGTGACACCGAAAAACAGCAGATGATCGAGGCTCACCCCCAGGAGATCGGTAGCCTCAACGGCATTGACGGAACGTCGCGCGACAAGGCGAACCGCATTTACCTGGAGGACGCCACCAAGCGGGAAGAGAAGAAGCTCGAGCGTCTCAAGCAGCGCTACGGCCCACACCCGTCGGCGCGCGAGCGTCAGGAACTCGAGCTTGTTCAAGAGCGTGTGACGGCGCTCCATAATGTCAAGGATACGATCGGTCTGGAGGAGCCCCCGCCGAAGGGAGACGGAACCCAACGCCAGCTTCTCAGTCTGGACACCTCGGGCAAGCACGTCACCGCAGCTGTGGCCCAGGGCAACGTCGACACGGCCGATCATATCGGCGTTCTCGTTCCCGGCCTGTACACGAACGTCGCGACGAACCTGGGCACGTATGACGGCCATGCCGGGGTTATGGCTGACGCTGCCAAGAGGTACGCGAAGGGCGAGAGTGTTGCGATGGTGGCATACCTCGGGTACGAGGCTCCGCAGGACCTTGCCGAGGTTACGAACATTAGCTACGCGGAAAATGGAGCAAAGAAACTGTCCGGATTCCTCAACGGCCTTGGCGCGTCGCGCGAGCTTGGAGCAGGTGACGCCCACATTAGCGTCGCGGGACACTCCTACGGGTCGACGACCGCCGGCATCGCGCTCAAGCAGGTCAACCCGGGTGTCGTGGACGACCTCATCCAGTTCGGCTCGCCGGGCTCTGGTGCCCAGGATGTGTCTGAGTTCAGGGTTCCCCCGGGACATGCGTGGGTGAGCGCCACGGACTATAAGCAGGACATGGTTCAGGGCGTGGGCGACGACTGGCGCTTCGGGAAGAACCCGGACACGATGAAGGGCTACAACCACCTCTCCGGTGACGTCGGCGAGCAGGGGGTTGACAAATCGATGATCTACCCCTTCCAGAAGCACAATGGGTACTTCGCTCAGTACAGCGAAGCTAATGAAGATATCTCGCGAGTCATTGCGGGTCGAGGTAAGAAGTGAGGCGCCCGCTCTTCGGGGTCCTCGCGGTTGTTCTAGCAGCTGTGTGCGCCGCGTGCGTACCGTTCGGAGGAGGAAAAGGATTGAACCCGGAACAGAAAGCAGATCTGGCGAGAGCCGAGTCTCTCGAGTCCATCGAGGCGTTCAAGCGTGATGTGGAGCCGGCGATCATTCGTGCGCGTAACTCTCTGATGACGCGTGATAACTACAGGAGCTACAGCCGGAATGATTACATTTATGCTCACCCCGTCGGAGACCAAACACTCTACTCATTGATGTCGCGGGCGTACGAATTCGACGAGCATGATCCTGTTCGCGTCCGTGCCGCATTTGCTGCTGAACTTGAGCCTCTTGGTTTCGACCGTCGGGACGACACGCTCAAAGACGATGACGGAACGACAGACTTTCTCTCCTTCTGGACGAGTGAGCGTTACGGTGTCGTCGTCAACGTGATGGTCTCTGAAAACTGGCTGACTTCGATTAGCTACTATACGGGTCACCTGCGCAGCGATGGAACGTCCACTAATCCTCAGGAGCTGGCGGATATCCCCGGACGCGTGCCCGAGTGGTTCGACGCGGCTGCCACTGGCGCGCAATCCTGACGACATCCATCGGAGTTATCTTTTCGACGGACGAGGGGGGCGGCGCTCGATTGAGCGCCGCCCCCCTCGCAACCCGCGTGAGCGGGCGTTGTCAGAGCGTCAGCCGTTCAAGGCGTCGGACACGACCTTCTTCGCGGCCTCCTGGACCTGCGCCAGGTGCTCGGCACCCTTGAAGGATTCCGCGTAGATCTTGTAGACGTCCTCGGTGCCCGAGGGACGCGCGGCGAACCATGCGGACTCGGTCGTCACCTTCAGGCCGCCGATGGGCGCGTCGTTGCCGGGCGCGCGCACCAGCTTCGCGACGATCGGGTCGCCGGCCAGCTCGGTCGCGGTCACGTCATCCGGGGACAGTGCGGCGAGCTTCGCCTTCTCCTCGCGGGAAGCGGCGGCGTCAATGCGGGCGTAGGCGGAGGCGCCGAAGCGCTCAACCTGCTCCTCGTGCAGCTGGGAGGGGGTCTTGCCGGTGACGGCCAGGATCTCCGAGGCGAGCAGCGCCAGGATGATGCCGTCCTTGTCAGTCGACCACACGGTGCCGTCCTTGCGCAGGAACGAGGCTCCCGCGCTCTCCTCGCCGCCGAAGCCGACGGTGCCGGACAGCAGGCCGGGCACGAAGTACTTGAAGCCCACGGGCACCTCAATCAGCTTGCGGCCCATGGCGGCCACGACGCGGTCAATGAGGGCCGAGGACACCAGGGTCTTGCCCACGGCCGCGTCCGCACCCCAGCCGGGACGATGCGTGAACAGGTACTCGATGGCGACGGCCAGGAAGTGGTTCGGGTTCATCAGGCCGTCGGGGGTGACGATGCCGTGGCGGTCCGAATCCGCGTCGTTGCCGGTCGCGATGTCGTAGGGGGTGTTGCCCTCGGCGTCGGGAGTCATGGCCTGACGCAGGGACGCCATCGCGTAGGGCGAGGAGCAATCCATGCGGATCTTGCCATCCCAGTCCAGGGTCATGAACGGCCACGCCGGGTCGACCTCGGGGTTCACGACGGTCAGATCCAGGCCGTAGTGCTCGCCGATGGCTGCCCAGTAGTCGATGGACGCGCCACCGAGCGGGTCCGCGCCGATGCGCACGCCCGCCTTGCGGATGGCTTCAATGTCGACAACCTGGTCCAGCTGCGAGACGTAGAACTCCAGGTAGTCGAAGGGCTTGATGTTCGGGTCGTGCAGCAGGACGGAGCCGGTCACGCGGGGAACGTTCTTCCACTCGCCCGAATCCAGCAGCTCGTTCGCGCGCGCCGCGATCCAACCGGTCGCATCCGTGTCCGCGGGACCGCCGTGAGGCGGGTTGTACTTGAAACCGCCGTCGCGCGGCGGGTTGTGGCTGGGGGTGACGACGATGCCGTCGGCCAGGCCGTCGCCCTCGGTGCGCAGGCTGGCAGGAGCGCCGTTCGCGCCCAGGATCGCGACAGACACGGCGGGGGTCGGCGTGTAGGAGCCACGCGAGTCAATGCGCGTGTCGATGCCGGCGGCCGCGAGGACCTCCAGGGCGGTGCGCCACGCGGGCTCGCTCAGGGCGTGCGTGTCACGGCCGATGAACAGAGGACCGTTGATGCCCTGGGAGGCGCGGTACTCGATGATCGCCGCGGTGATGGCGATGATGTGCGCTTCGTTGAACTTACCGTCCAACGAAGCGCCGCGGTGGCCCGACGTTCCGAACGCGACGCGCTGTCCCACGTCGGTCGGGTTAGGGACGATGTCGTAGTAGGCGGAGATGACATCGTCGACGTTGATGAGGTCTTCTGGAAGGGCACGTGTGCCAGCTCGTTCATGCATAGTGACAGTGTTACACGTTACGTCGCTTTGTGGGTAGCGCCGTCCCAGGGCGTGGACCGCCCCATACTTTCTCTTGTTCGAGGCCGTGGCCGCGCGGGCACAAAAGGGCAGGTGGCAGCGGGGGCAGCCCCGGCCTCGTCCCCGGGGAAGGCGAGGGGGTCTGCACGTTTTCCCAAAAACGGCAGTGATCGACTATCCTATGAGATGTCGGTCACCGAAGACCGTGACTGTGTCGTCAGGAGGAACACCGTGGGATGGTTTGATTCCATCGAACATAACCGTTGGCTGAGCGCCCACATGCAGGCGCTCATCGAAGAGGCTGAAGGTGCGATCGTCGCGACTGGTTTCGCGCACCTTGACGCCGACGGAAAGCCCGACCCGACCCGATCCATCGACCTGGCCGTCACAGGTCGCATGGCCTACGTGTTCTCGCTCGGCGCCCTCATGGGCCTGCCCGGCACCCGCCGCTACGCCGACCACGCCGTCAAGGCACTCACCAACTACTTCACCGACCCCGTCAACGGCGGCATGTGGTTCGCGATCAAGCCCGAGCCCGACGAGGACGGACACGGCGTGCCATGGGACGAGGCCTCGCGCGTGAAATCGCAGTACCACACCGTGTACGCGCTGCTCGGCGTGGCCGCCGCGACCGTCGCCAACCGCCCCGGCGCCCACGAGCTGCTCAACCGCATGCTCGAAGAACAGAAAGAGCTGTGGACCGACGACTTCGGGCGCGTCTGGGATGAGTATGACGAGGCCTTCGCCGAGGCCGTCCCCGTCCACACGCTCGGCACCCTCATCCACACGATCGAGGCCTACATGGCCGCCGCCGAGGCCACGACCGAACCCGAGTGGCTCGACCGCGCCGAGAAAATGGCAGCCTTCGCCTACAAGGTCGCCTCCAAGAACGGATGGCGCATCCCAGAGTACTTCGACGAAAACTGGGAAGCCAACCACGAGGCCGGCAAGCTCCTCAACGACGGGCGCCGCTACTACGAGGGGTACGTGACCGGCCACTCGATGCAGCTCGCACGCTTCGCCCTGCAGGTGCGCGCGGGCCTGCGCTCGATGGGGTGGGACGTGCCCGACTACCTCCTCGAGATGGGGACCGAGCTCTTCGAGCGCGCCCGCGTCGACGGATGGCGCCGCACCGACGCCTGCCCCGGCTTCTCCACCGGCGTGGACGACGAGGGTGATCCGATCCCCGGCGAAGACGAGCACCAGCAGTGGGTTGTCTGCGAGGGCGTATGCGCCGCTGTCGCCGTGCGCCGCGCGATGCTGGACGACGGTGCTCGCGTCTCCGACGTCGAGCACTTCGAGCACTGCTACCGCTCCTTCGTCGACTACATCCACGACTACCTCATCAGCCAGCCCGGCCGCTGGGTGCGCCGCCTCGGCGCCCACAACGAGAACGTGCAGCCCGCCAAGTCCTCGCGCTGGGACGTCTACCACGCCATCCAGGCGACGCTGGCGATCCGCGTGCCGCTCTGGCCGCCGACAGCCCCCGCGATCTCACGCGGCCTCCTCGACCACCCCGAGGAACCGGCCCCCGACAAGAAGTCATGGAACTTCTTCGGCCTGCGCGGTTGACGCATCACGTGTCTGATGGGCTCGGGCCCGGGGATACGAGGGTCGCATCCCCGGGCCCAGTCCTGTAGGATGATCCGAGTCTGGAGGGCTGTCTGAGTGGCCGAAAGAGACGGTCTTGAAAACCGTTGTGTCAGCAATGGCACCGGGGGTTCGAATCCCTCGCCCTCCGCCGAGCTGACCGCCAATGGGCATCGCGGCGGGCGCACGTTCGCGCTCGCGGCAAAAATGCCCTAAAGTAGTCGGCACTGGAGACGTCGCATAGTCCGGTCGAGTGCGCCTCCCTGCTAAGGAGGTAGGGGTGCATAGCCCCTCGCGGGTTCAAATCCCGCCGTCTCCGCGCGCAGCCCCCGGGATTCCATCGGAATCCCGGGGGTTTTCGTCGCTTGTTCGCGATTGACGTCGCAGCTATCAAGTGTCGAGGGTTGGGGTTATAGGAGGGTTATAGGACACTGCGTGTTGCTGGTAGGGTGACTTTTCGGTTTTTTGGTGCGGGACAGTCGCTTTTTTAGGTGGTTGTGTTTGCCTTGTTCCTGTGAATCCTGCATTGTGCCTTGTGTGTGGTGGCTCAGGCATCGTCATGTGTACGTTGATCCACGTCGTGGAGCGTGGGCGGCGCACAGCTGCCAGGTGGGTTGAGGTGCGCGGGGAATGGGTTGCCACTGCCAGTAGGTGGGCTCAGTTGCTAGGACCAGCGACCACTGTTCCGCAATTCCCGTCCGGCAGCATCGCTGCCAGCGCTCCCGGGTCGACGTGACCGCGCATCGGCCCGCCCATACGCACGCGGGTCCTTGAAGGCGCACGTTGGCCCGATGACCTGCACGCGGG
>CALISI010000041.1 GCA_938041695.1 uncultured Actinomyces sp. | reverse complement strand
AACGACGTCCTCGACGAGTTCTTCCGCACCGGCGTCTACCGCCCCCGCTCCTCCGCGGACACGCTGGCCACCTCCAGCCCGTCCATGGACATCTCCAAGGCCTCGAACTTCGAGCGCTTCATCTTCGACCTGCTGGGCCGCGACGGGGACGCCACCCGCGCCCTGTTTGACGAGGCCCTGGCCCGTGACGGCTCCTTCGACCTGTCCGGCACGCCCGAGTTCGCCTCCCTGCGCGAGACCTACGGCTTCATCTCCGGCACCTCCACGCACGCCGACCGCCTCGCCGAGATCGCGCGCACCGAAAAGGAAAGCGGCTACCTCCTCGACCCGCACACGGCCGACGGCGTGCACGTCGCCCGCGCCGTGCGCCCCCAGGTCGAGGGCCCGCTCGTCGTCATGGAGACCGCCCTGCCCGTCAAGTTCGCCGACACGATCCTTCAGGCCACCGGCCACCTCCCGCCCGTGCCCGAGCGCTTCGCAGGCATCGAAGGACGCGAAGAACGCGTCACGCCGCTCGCCAACTCCGCCGAGGACCTCAAGGCCCTCATCGCCGAGCGCGTGCGCCCCGGCGCCTGAGGTTTCTTTCACTCGACGAGGCCCGAGCCCCCACCCGCGAAACCGCTCCGTTTCGCCGGGTGGGGCCCGGGCCTCGTTACATACTCCCGGAGAACGCGGCGTCGCTCCCCGCCGCGCCTCGCCAGGTAGGATTGGTGCCATGCTGCACCTGTACGACTCCAAGAGCGCCCGCATCCAGCCCCTGAGCCCGGTTACCCCCGGCAAGGTCGGCATCTACCTGTGCGGCGCCACCGTGCAGGGATCCCCGCACGTCGGCCACCTGCGCGCCGCCGTCTCCTTCGACACGCTGATCCGCTGGTTGCGCCGCAGCGGCTACGAGGTCACCTACGTGCGCAACGTCACCGACATCGACGACAAGATCCTGAACAAGTCGGCCGAGGCCGGCTGGGACTGGTGGGCCTGGGCCTACCGCTTCGAGCGTGAATTCACGCAGGCGTACGAGACCCTCGGCGTGCAGGCCCCCACGTACGAGCCGCGCGCCACCGGCCACATCCCCGACCAAATCGACCTCGTCCAGCGCCTCATCGACGCGGGACATGCCTATTCGGATGGGCGCGGCAACGTCTACTTCGACGTCCACTCCCAGGGCGACTACGGCTCGCTCACCCGCCAGCGCCTGGCCGACATGCGCACCACCGAGGACGACGCCCAGATCGACGAGGCCGTCGAAGCCGGCAAACGCGACCCCCGCGACTTCGCCCTCTGGAAGGCCAGTAAGCCGTCTGAGCCGGCCATGGCCTCGTGGGACAGCCCCTGGGGACGCGGCCGACCCGGCTGGCACCTCGAATGCTCCGCCATGTCGCGGCGCTACCTCGGCGACGAATTCGACATCCACGGCGGCGGCATCGACCTGCGCTTCCCGCACCACGAGAACGAGCAGGCCCAGTCCCACGGCGCAGGCTGGCCCTTCGCGCGCCTGTGGGTCCACAACGCGTGGGTGACCACCAAGGGTGAAAAAATGTCCAAGTCGCTGGGCAACGTCCTGTCGATCGGGGCGCTCACCGAGGAGTATCCGGCCGTCGCCGTGCGCTGGGCACTGTCCACCGTCCACCACCGCTCCGCCATCGAATGGGGCCCCGAAACCCTGCCCGCCGCACACGCCGCCTGGGAAAAGTTCTCCACCTTCGTGGCCCGCGCCATCGAGGCTGCCGGCGAGGCTCCGGCCTCCGAGATCGCCCTGGCGCCCGCCGACCTGCCCGAGGCTTTTGTGGCCGCCATGGACGACGACCTCAACGTCGCCGGCGCGCTCGCCGTCCTGCACGAGCACCTCAAGGCCGGCAACGCTGCGCTTGCTGCCGGTGACGTTTCCGGTGTGTACCGCGAGCAGGTCCTGGTTCGCTCCATGCTGGATGTGCTGGGGCTGGACCCTGCTTCTGAGCAGTGGCGCGGACAGGTCGGCATCGGCGCGGGTGCCTCTGGTGCGGCTGCCGCCGAGCACTCGGCGCTGGACGCGCTGGTCCAGGCCGTGCTCTCTGAGCGGGCCGATGCCCGCGCCGGCAAGGACTGGGCGCGCGCCGACGAGCTGCGCGACCGCCTGGCTGCCGCCGGCATCACCGTCGCGGACGGCCGCGACGGCGCCACCTGGAGTGTTGGCTGAGCTGCGGCTGAGCACTGAGGCCCCGGGAGCGCGAGCTCCCGGGGCCTTGTGCGTGCCTGCGGGACGGGCACCGCAGCCAGGCCCGGCGCGTTGCCTCACGGGCTGCTCTCCCATCAATTTCGCACGTAATTCCCCTGCGAGTACTTCAAACATTGAATTCATGTCGTTGGGATTGCAACGTTTTCGGGCTATCTCCACAAGTGACCGTGGGAAATTATGTGCGAAATGTGTCTGGGGCGGGCGCGTCGATTCGTTGTCCGGTCAGGCCCCGCCGCCGCCCACAGGCGCCGCAGCCTGGCCCCGCCGCCGCCCACAGGCGCCGCAGCCTGGCCCCGCCGCCGTTTGCGCTGCGTGTTGCTGCTTGTTGCCCCACGGGTGTTCCGGGCGCCGGAGGCCCCGGCCGCCCGCGAGGCTAGGGCCTCACTTCGTTCGGCGCCGCGCCTCGAAGCCCGCCCGTGCCCTCCGGACCCTCCGGCGCCCTCCACAGTTGCGTGGCTGCCAAGGAGCCGCGTTTTCGCTTGTTGATCGGTGGTATTGCACTACTTAGGGAGGCATTGCACTGCCTAGTAGCTAGTACATTGCTGGCCTATCTAGTGCATCGCTTCCTCAAGCAGCATATTCCTGCTCATGCCCACGGGTATGCGGATAGGTTGTTGCTTCATGGATAGGTTATGAGCATGCGGATAGCTTATTTTCCTATTCGCGTGGCGATAACCTATCTGCATCGTCGCAACCTATCCGCGCAGGGGCTTCCTGGGCTCGGGTACCGCGAAAATGCTTGTTGGGGTGAGGTGTACACCCGCTCGGGAAGATTCAACCCCTTCCGATCAGGTTGAATCCCTCCGATCAGGTTGAATCCTTCGGAAAGGCGTCCCCTTCTGAGCAGTCGTGGCCGCTGTGCTGTGTCTAGCCCGGCGCTCACCCATTTCGCACGTAATTCTCCCGCGACTCGTTCAAAACGTGAAATTGCATCGTTGGAATTGCAGCGTTTTAAGGCTGTCTCAAATAGTTACCGGATTAAATTACGTGCGGAATTGAGGTTGGGGCCTGGACAGGGTGCTTCAGGAGAATCGATGTAATTGCCCCGAGAGAGTCCGTGGGCAGTGTCCTCAGCTAGGCCTCTTGACGGGCTGGGATCACCCTGCAATCGGTGCTATACCAACGGGTGTAGAGCGCCCGATGAGAGCCGAGGCCCTACCCTGGTGTCAGGTCGACCACACGGGGAGTCACCAACACGGGAGGAACGCATGGAGTATGTGGCGCTGCTGCGCGGCATTAATGTCGGCGGCACAAACAAGGTCGTCATGAGCGAGCTGCGCGAGCAGATTGCCGACGAGGGCTACACGAACGTTCGCACCTACATCAACAGCGGCAACCTCCTCTTCGAGGCCGAGGCCGAGGCTGGGACCAACACCCCATGCGAGGCCGTCGCCCAGATAGTCGAGGAGGCCCTGGCGCGCCGTTATGACTTCCCGATCCGGCTGGCCCTCATGACAGCGCAGGACTACCTCGCGGAGCTGCGCAACCTGCCCGACTGGTGGCATGGTGAGGTTGCACGCCGCGACGCGCTCTTCTACACGCGAGGCCTGGATCCGGATCACGTGCGCGAGCGCATCGAGGCCATGGAGCTGGGCGACGAGGCCGTGCATGTCGGCGAGCACGCCGTGTTCTGGGCAAAGTTTGATGAGAAGACATTTCTGAAGACCGCCTACCACAAGCGCCTCCTGCGCGAGGACTTCTACCGCCAGGTGACGATCCGCTCCGGCTCGACGGTCGAGAAGATCGCTGCCATGCTGTCGCGGGGTTGACGGGTAGGGAGTCCTTGGCGACGGCGCAGGTGGGGAACTAGACTGAATCGGGAGAACACTGACGTAGGCCGTTCGCCGGAAGGAA
The DNA here is from genome assembly GCA_938041695.1 of uncultured Actinomyces sp. Classification (GTDB taxonomy): domain Bacteria; phylum Actinomycetota; class Actinomycetes; order Actinomycetales; family Actinomycetaceae; genus Pauljensenia. Next base: position 6,192 of record CALISI010000041.1, on the reverse strand, counting down.
TACGGATGACAACCGCTGCCCCGACCCTGTGTGTTTTTACCCCGACATACAACCGCGCGTACATTTTGCCTGCGCTGTATGAGTCGCTGCTGGCTCAGACGTCGACGGATTTTCAGTGGATGATCGTGGATGACGGATCCACTGACGACACGGAGTCTCTCGTCCAAGGCTGGATTGCTGAGGGGCGTATGTCGATCGACTATGTCAAGCAGGAGAACGGCGGGAAGCCTCGCGCAACCAACACGGGTGTTGCCCGCTGTCGCAGCGAGCTGTTCTTTGTCGTGGATTCAGACGACCACCTCGTGCCGACCGCGGTGGAGCATGTTCTTACGCGTTGGGAGGAGATCCGAGGCGACGACTCCTTCGCGGGAATCGTTGCCCTGCGCGGCACTGACGAGCACACCCCCATGGGCACGTGGATGCCCGAGGGGGTGCGTGCGGTGACGCTGTGGGACCTGCACGAGAAGATGGGTTTCCGTGGCGATACGTCGCTGATTCACCGCACCGAGATCCTGCGTCGCTACCCCTTTGAGGTGGCTCCCGGTGAGAAGTTCGTCGCGGAATCCTCCGTGTGGTTCCTCATTGACGAGAGCTACAACATGCTGGCGGATAACGAGATCCTCACCATTTGCCACTATCTGCCCGACGGTCTGACGCAGAACTTTGCGTCCAATGCCAAGAAGAATCCGATCGGCTATTGGAAGCACAAGCGATACTGCGCGGCGCGTTCCACCACGCTGAAGTCGCGTGCCCGCGAGACGAGCCTGTTCCTCGTCGGATGCATGCTCGCCCATCAGAAGGGGGCTCTTTCCATGGCGCCGAGCAAGGCACTCGCGGTTGTCTGCTACCCGGTTGCGCTTCTCGCCCGCTATACGATGTTCCGTTGAGGGAGCCCTATGGAAAAGCCGCAGGACACCGCCCGAGAGGGGGCCTCCGTGGACGAGGCCGTGGCGCCCGACGTGGAGAGTGCGCAGGCGCCTGAGAAACTCTCACTGAAGGCCAACATGATGTGGAGCTCCGTGGGCTCCCTGACGCGCTTGGGTTGCAACTACCTCGTCTCATCGGTGTTGGTTGTGCGCTTGGCGGCGGGTTTTGACGCGGCGGGCATGCTCGCGCTGGCGATGGCGATAGCGAACCTCGTGAACCCGATCGCGGATTTCCGCTTGCGCACGGTCCAAGTGACGGATGTGACGGGGGAGCGCACCTCGCGTGAATATGTCGGACTGCGTTCGGTGCTGTCTATCGTGGCATTCCTGGTCGGTGTGGCCTATTCCATTGTGACGACGTCCTATGATGCGTTGCCTGTTATTTCTTTGTATCTCGTGTACTCGTTGGCGACGAATTTCATCGAGGTTTTCCACGCGATTGACCAGAGGCATCTGCGTCTTGATTTCGCGGGAAAGTCCTACGTGATGCAGGGGGTTGGCACGCTCGTTGCTTTCACAGTGGGCCTGTGGTTTTTTGATTCCTTGCTCGTCGCTGTGGGTCTCATGACGGCGGTCGTCATCCTGGTCGGCGCTCTGTATGACGCGCCTCGTGCGTCCATGTTTGAGCCAATTCGTCCGCGGGTGCGTTTCGGGCGTGGGGTGAAGACGCTCGTTTCGTTGGCGCCACTCGTCGTTGCTCAGATCGCTGCGACGTCGGTCTTGACTGTCCCGCGCCAGATGCTTTCTGCGAGCGATGGTGCTGAGGCTTTGGGCGTGTATCAGGCTGTCGCGTCGCTCGCTGTCATCGTGCAGATGGGTGCCACCTACGTCTACAGTCCGCTGATGGGCGTGTTCGCTGAGCGTTTCCATACGAACAAGCGCTCGGCGCTCACGCTGTTGTGGAAGACGATCGGCGCGATCGTTGCCATTGCTGCCGTCGCCGCACTGGGGTTGGAGATTGTTGGTGAGCCGGTCTTGACGCTCCTGTTCGGTGAGAAGATCAGGGGTAATACTTTCCTGCTCCAGCCCGCGGTTTTGTGCACGGTGATCACGGCCTTCGGCTGGTTCTTTAATGACTTGCTGCTGTCTGTGCGTGATTATGTGGCGAGTTTTGTCGGCAATGTTGTCGCCTGCGTCGTTGCTCTCGTGCTGGCTCGCCCGTTCGTGAATTGGTTCGGTATGAACGGTGTCTCGTGGGTGGGTGTTGCCGGCTACGCGTCGGGTGTTCTCGTTTTGGCGATTTTCCTTGCCGTCGACTATCGCCGGCTGACAGATGCTCCCGTTGATTGTGTCGAGGAGGGCGGGGAGGCTCCGCAAGGGGCGTGACCGTTGCGGGCGGCGTGATTTTGGCCCCCGCGCGCGCCCCTGCGGCCCCGAAGCGGCCCAAAACCCGTACGCTTGTGTCAGTTCACGAGAAAACGAGGAGACACCATGGCCTCACACAGCGGGCGCCCCGGCGCCATCCGTAAGAAGGGCACCAAGAAGGGCGCGCAGGTCGGTACCGGCGGGCACTCGCGCCGCCGCCTCGAAGGTAAGGGCCCGACCCCAAAGGCCGAGGATCGCACCTACCACCCGGCCCACAAGCGCAAGGTGAAGCGCGAGGCTCGCGAGGCCCAGGAGGCCGCGATCGCCCGCGCTCGCGCCAAGTCGTCGATTCGCGTCAAGCCCGGCCACGAGCTGATCGCGGGCCGCAACCCGGTCGCCGAGGCCGCCCGCGCCTCGGTCCCGATCGAGCGCGTCTTCATCCTCGACAACGTGAAGGATGACCGCGTGGAGGAGGTCGTGCGCCTCGCCTCCGCGATGGGTGCGCCCGTGTACGAGGTCACCCGCCGTGACCTGGATGTCGCGACCGACGGGGCAGTCCACCAGGGCGTCGCCATTGAGGTACGCGGCTACGAGTACGCCGACGCCTCGGACCTGATCGCGGGTTCCCTGCAGCAGCTGGGCTACCCGCTCCTCGTCGCGCTCGATCAGGTGACGGATCCTCATAACCTGGGCGCGGTCCTGCGTAGTGCGGGCGCGTTCGGCGCGGACGGCGTCATTATCCCCGAGCGTCGTAGCGCGGGCGTCAACACGACCGCGTGGAAGGTGTCGGCCGGTGCGGCCGCCCGCGTGCCCGTGGCTCGCGCGACGAACCTTGTGCGCGCCCTTGAGGAGGCCAAGGCGGCCGGGTACTTCGTGGTCGGCCTGGATGGCGGCGGCGACGCGCCCCTGCGTGGCCTGTCGCTGGCGGACGGCCCCCTCGTGATCGTGACGGGCGCCGAGGGTGCGGGCCTGTCCCGCCTCGTGCGCGAGACCTGCGATCAGATCGTGTCGATCCCGATCGCGTCGACCGTCGAGTCCCTCAACGCGGCTGTCGCCACGGGCATTGCCCTGTACGAGGTCGCCTCCCTGCGCGCGCAGGGCTGAGTCTTCCGAACGTTCTGTTGTCTCGCCGCGGGTGCTTGAAGCGCCCGCGGCGACACTCTTTTATGCGATCACTGGTGGTGCGGGCGTCAATGTGCACGCGCGCCTCAGTTTCCCGAGAATCGAATGGGGTGCCGACCGTGTTCCTTCCTGGCGGCACGTCGCATCGTGAGGATGCCTTCAATCGTGAAGAGGTGGTCTTTCGGTAGGTCTCCGCCATGGAAGAATCGAGGGGCTTCCAGGAGGAGCCCTTGGCGCTGGAGGTTGCCCGCGAGTTCGCGAAAAGACATGTCCATAAACGCGTCCGTACCCCAGCGGTCATCGTGCAGAATGCGAGCCTCGCAGCACCAGAGTTCGGAGGCGGGGCGTCCTCCGACCGAGCAGGATCGCGCCGCGACGAGGATCTCTGTCCTCTCTTGGCGTGTGCGTTTGACCGACGTGGGTGCTGTGGAAGGGAGGAGGTCGATGCCCGGGATAGTGTCGATGATTGGCGATAGTGCGAGGCTGCGCAGGTCGCTGCCGATAATGACTTCCGCGCTGACCCAACCGTGCTGGGCGAGCTGCTCACGCATGCCGTTCGTCTCGCCCCAGGCGCCGGTCGACACCCAGTAACCGATGCACAGGTCGAGAGCCTGCTGTGGGTTGAGCGCGACCCTGGCGTAGAAGTACCTACGGCGGTTGAAAATCCGTCGCAGCGAGAAACCAGGGGTCATGAGCAGCCTCCTCGTGCAAGACCTGTGTCAGCGCATCAGCACGGTCCCGACGCAAGCGAGATGTGCTGTGGCGTCAGGATACTATCGTGAGGGATTCCCGGGGTTTCGACGAGGCATGGGTGCCCGTGCGGTGACCGGCTGGAGAGGGGATGCTATCGGTTGCGCTTCTTTGCAGCCTTGCGCATTGCCGTGAGCTCGGGGAGTGAGAGGGGGACGTCCGACGGGATATCCCAGCGATTGAGGTGACGGGCGGGTGCAGTCATGATGCCCTGCGCGCTGAAGGACTCTTCGAGTGAATGCATCGACGATTCAGCGTAACTCTTTTCGAAGCCGCTGAGATTCATCCGTGTTGCCCAATCAGTAAGGCACCACAGTTCGGTCACCGGACTCGATTCGCTCTCGACTGTGCGCGCAATGATATCCACGTACACCTTGGTGATGGCGGCTCGCTTGATTCGGTCGGGCACGAGAAAGGGGGCATGTGACAAGAGGCGACGGTATGAGCGTGTCTCGAAGAAAACATTAGTCAGGAATGCACGACCGCTGTGTCCGATGATCAGTTCCGTTCCGGTCCATCCCCGCTGCTTGAATTGTTCTTGCATGCCGGTACTGGTGCGGCGGACCCCCTTCGTCTTCCAGAGGCCGACGCAGCGAGAGACAGCATCGGACTGGGACGCTGACAGCTGAAAAACGGTGATTGTGCTGAAAGATTCGTTGAAGCCTTGCTGCATACTTGAGATGAAAGAGTTCATCGGCCTTCTTTCCGGGAAAAAAGGGATGAGAACGGAACACTAGTGATGCCCCGCATCTGGGCGATGTTGGTGGGGGAGAGGGGGTGTTCCTCGGGCAGTTCCTCGCCGTCGACGAGGCGCGGGGGAACCAGGAGGATGCCCTGCTGGTGCAGGGCCGTGTGCAGGTACTCGAAGACGCGGGCGAAGGGGTCCTTGTCTGGGCGGGCGCGCTGAATCGCCGTATCCCAGGGGAAACACCACAGCTCGGTGCGGGCCTGTTCGTCGCCCGGCATAGGGCGCGCCGCGATGATGATCGTTGTCTTGTTGAGGTGGCGTAGCTGCGCGCGCACGGCCTTCGACGTCAGGTAGACGGCGAGGCCTCCCAGCAGCAAGCTGGGAGGAATATCTGAGAGATCATCAGGAAAATCGCGGTCACGGAACCGCTTTCGGTTCTCGACCTGCCCGGGTAAGACCGTGACCTCGGTGCCCGACCAGCCGATGCCCGTGAAACGCTCGCACATAGTGGTCGACTCGCGCTTGATGCCGACAGCACGCCAAAACGCCACGCAGCGCGTGACGGCCTCCGCCGGCGGGCATGACACGGTGTACACCGTCATGGGACGTATCTTCAGGAGGGAATTCAGTGGCAGGCGCGGGGGAGTGATATCCATCAGTATTCCTGCGGTTCGGGGTGACGAGGCCAGGCTATCAGCGCGATGCCCGTCTGGCGAAACACGCAGACGAGCGGAGGCGATACGATGAGGCCATGAGCGTCCTGGGAACCGTCATCGTTGGCATCGTCATCCTCATTGGCGTGATTGGCGCGGTCGTGCAGATCTGGCCGTCCGCGCCCGTCGTCGGGGGCGCGATCCTCGTGTGGGCGTGGATGACCGGCACCCGCAGCGCGTGGATTGTCCTCGCCGTCACGGTCGCCATCCTCGTCCTGGGAACGGTCCTGAAATACGTGATCCCCGCGCGCGGCATGAACAAGGCGGGCATTCCCCAGTCCACGCTCGTGTGGGGAGCCGTCGGCGGTGTCGTCGGATGGTTCATCGGCCTGCCTCTCGGCCTCGTCCTGGGCATGGTCGCCGCCATCTTCGGCGTCGAGTACCTGCGCAGCCGCGACACTGCGAGTGCCTGGACGGCCACCCTCCACGCCCTTAAGGCCTTCGGGTGGACGATCGCCATCGAGCTGATCGCCGCCCTCACGAGCGCCACCTTGTGGGGTGTGGGTGTCGCCCTGGTCGCCGCCGGAAACTAGCGTGACCAGCCAGGGTGCCCCGGCCTCGTCGATCCTCCGGTAGGATGGGTCTGTTACGCGCGCCCGCGCGGCTCACCCAACTAAACGGAGATACTCATGCCCGCCGTCATCGTGCTCGGCGCCCAGTGGGGCGACGAAGGCAAAGGCAAGGCCAC
>CALISI010000040.1 GCA_938041695.1 uncultured Actinomyces sp. | reverse complement strand
GACGCCCGGAGCTCCGACGGACGGAGCCCGCTCCCGGTTTCCCGGGCACAGAGGTCCCACAGAGGCGGGAACCACCTTCAAGGATAGCGGGAAACGTCGCCATTCGTCAAAGGGGCTGACGTGTGGTTCCCCCCTCATCGACGAGGCCGGGGCGGCCAAGCGCTCACGTCGTTCAGTACCGGGGTGGTTCGTCCCCCTACTGCGGCGACCCGTCTTCCCGTCTGAGTGACTCTCGCAGCGCTCTTCAGCACTCACGTCATCCCATTTGCTGTGCGAGGCGGAGGGGCCCGCAGGCTCTTGCCTGCGGGCACTCCCCCACGGGTCAGCGATACTCACCGCCACCCGAGGGCCGCGCCGTCCGGGCAATCCCGGATCGGTCACTCGTCCGCCTTCTCAGTCTCGGCCTCGTCGATCGAAGCGTTGGCTTCGACGGTGATCACGGCCTCGGCCTTGCGGGTGCGGTAGCGGCGGATCGCCACCACCTCAAGGCCCAGCAGCGACAGGATGAGGATTCCTGCTACCACCCACGTGATGTACTCCCACGCGTTGCGGGTTACCTCGGGCTGGCCGTTCTCGTACATCCACGAGTTCGCGACCGTGTAGAGGATGTCGTGCGCCATCGTGCCGATCGCGTCACCGAAGGAACGCGCAAGCTCCTTGTTGAAGGTGGCCGCCACGGAGACCGCGTAGGGTAGGCCGATCGAGCCAACGCCCGTGAAGTTGTTGTTCAGCGAGGCGGGGCCGTCCACGTCGGAGACGCGCAGCTTGCCGATCGAGGAGATCGCCGGGGAGCCGTAGCCGCCCTTGGAGATGAGCGTGTTCATCTCCTTGATGGACAGCTGGTCGAGGAGCTGATCCCACTTCGGGTCGTTGTAATCGAGGCCCGCGAGATCACCCAGGACGAGGCCGTTCTTCGCACCCGTCGTCGGCATCGTCGCACTGGCGTCGGCGTCAGCGGCCGCCGCATCGTAGTTCGAGTTCGCGAGGAACTTCGCCTTATCGGCCTCTCTCATCTCGAAGTTCGTGGGGGCAGCAGTTGCCTCTGCAAAGTTGGCGAAGTGGCCCGCGCGCGACAGGTAGGTGACGCCACCCTTCGCATCGTCGAACTGGTTAGTGGCCACAACCTTGTCACCATCGTGCGTGTTATCAGCGGTGTTGAAGGTCTCGGTGGCGCCCACCGTGTACGTCTTCTCATCGATGACGTCGTGCGAGTTCAAGCGAGCGGAGATCTTGTAGTCGCCGGCCTCGAGCACGTAGGCCTTCGCGTTCGTCGCATCGTAGGACGCGAGATCATCACGGTTCCAGGTGACCGTCAGCGTCTGGGACTCGCCGGGCTCCAGAAGCTTCGTCTTCTCATAGGACAGCAGGTTCGCGGACGCCTTTTCGATGCCACCGTCCTTGTAGGGAGGGTTGTCGTAGATCTGCACGACATCCTTGCCCGCGACCTGGCCCGTGTTCGTCACGGTCACGTCAACGGACATGGCACCCGTGGCCTCGTCGACCGTGATGTCACTCATCGACTGAGAGAAGGAAGTGTAGGACAAGCCGTAGTCGAAGGGGTAGACGACCGCGTTTGCGTAATCGATGACGCCCTCAGCGGCCGCCGTCTCGTACCAGCGGTAGCCGACGTAGATCGAGTCGGAGTAGTTGACGAAGGACGGCTGCGTCTGCGTGCCCTTGTTGAAGGGGTCATCCTGGGCGAACTCCGTCATATTCGTGTACTGGAAGTCGCCAAAGTTGTTCGCCGCGGGACCAGCTATAATGTCGCGCGCGAAGGTGTCGGGGGTCTTCGCCGAGGGGTTCACCTCGCCGTCCAAGATGCGGCCCAGCGCGTTGAAGCCCACCTGGCCGCCGGGGATCGCCCAGACGATCGCGTCGATCTCCGGGTCGTCCTGGAGGTCACCCAGCTGGAACGCGTTCGCAGCGTTGATGACGACGACCGTCTTCGTCGAGGTCTTCTTCGCCAGCTCGATCATGTCCTTCTCGGGACGCGTCAGCTCAAGGTAGCCCTGGCCGTCCTCGAAGTCCGTGTACTCATCGGAGTTGTTCGTGTAGCTGAAGTACGGGTTGTCAGCCATCTCCTTATTGACATCGCGCGGCAGATCGAAGCCCTCGACGCCGGAGCGAGCGATCGTCACGACCGCCGTACCACCGAAGGCAGCCGCGTTGGAGAGCAGGTCGTCGGAGTACTTGTCCTGCGTGGGCTCGGGCAGCGACCAATCCGCCTTGAACATGCCGACCTCGGGACGCTCAGCGCGGTAGGAGGTGTACAGGTTCGCAACTCATCGTTCGTGGTGAAGCCAGCATTGTGGAGGCCATCCAGGAGGGAGGTCGTCGGGTTGTCCTTCGACAGCGAGCCGGAGCCAGTGCCGCCGTAGATCGGGTTTGTTGAGCCCCAGCCCCACACGTTGATCGCGGAGCCCTTGGCCAGTGGGAGAGCGCCGTTGTTGTTCTTCAGGAGGACCATGCCCTCGTCCGAAATGTCGTTACCCAGCTCGTCGACCTGGGCCTTCGACGCGTCCGTGAGGGCGCCGGTGCCGGCCGCAAGGTCGAGCACCGTCTTGAAGCCGCCGTACAGCATCGACACGACGGCGACGACGACGGCGATGAGCGCCGCGACCCAGGCCGTCGAGCGCGTGAGCTTACGGGCCGGTTTGCCCATCTTGAAAACAGCGAGGGAGACGATGATGGCGAGCGCCAGGGTGGGTTCACTAGCACGGCGCAGCCGGCATGCCGCCAGCAATCACCTGCTGGATACCCCGACTGCACTGCATTCACGTGCGCCACACCCGGACTTACTTCCGAGTCGCACGCAAACCCGTTCATACGCACGTAAACCCGCTATTCCGCACGTTAACCCGCTATTCCGTTGGTTGGCAGGCCTGCCCATGCTCTGATTAGCGGGTTAACGTGCGAGTTAGCGGTCCGGCACTCGAATTAGCGGGTTAACGTGCGTCCTCGCGGATGTCCGCGACACGAAACTCCGCCGACATTCACGCATTCGAACCATCAATGCCCTTTTATCCACACCCACGTCTTCCAGACGACCGTTATACACAAGGCACCCCACACGGCTGGCGCCCAACTCACTCCGAGATATACACCAGGCACATGATCACAATCGAGACGTTCAGAACTCACCGGCACAGTCGTCCCAACATCGTTGATGACCCGGACATCCTCGTCATCCGCCGCGGCTATCGTGTCCGTCTGCACGGTGACAGCAATGCACAGCCGTGGGAAATCTGGCGGAGTATCAACATCGCACGTCTACACGCACTCGACTACCAGTCCACACAACATTTGGTTTTCACCGGGAACAGTGCCCTACTTCTCCACGGAATCCCTACATGGTCGACGAACTCCTGCGTCGAGGCGTGGCCCAGTCAGTCGCCCTTCCATGTCCGACCTTATCCCTCAGTGCACCATCGACGAACGGTCGTGCCCGGTACGCCGGTAATCAGCAGAAAGATGCCACCTCGCTGTGTCGTGCAGATCGATGGGCTCGAGGCTGAGTCCCCTATCGAGGCTGTGGTTCGTCTTGCTCTCAACGACCAGCCGCGAGACGCCTTCGTCGCAACGTGCATGACGATGCATGCTCTGTCGGCCTTCGACAGATTCAATGTTGCAGACTCGCGACGTAAGTCCGAACGCGTTCGCCTCGAAATGCTCAAGGAACTAGACAGGTACGCGCAGCATGCGAGTTATCAGCGCGCTCACGCGATCATCGAAGCAGCGGACGGAGGCTGCGACAATATTTTCGAGGCCACAGTTCTCTGGGTTGTCAAAAGCCTGTACTCGGGTCGCGTCGTTACCCAGTTCCCGATCGCGGTCGAAGACCACATCTATTTCGGAGATATTGTTCTTCCTGATCTGAAGGTCATCATCGAACCCGACGGCCGCAAAAAGTTCGGAGACACCGAGCAGGAAGTACACGAGAACACCGGTAAGTGGCTCGCTCGTCAACACGATCTGACCAATGCAGGATGGAGGGTCGTACGTGTACGCTGGCACGATACAGACGACCTCGTCGCCTTCCGGGCTAGCGTTGCGACAAGGCTAGGAATCCATCACCTACCGGTGGCTCAGGAGTCGTTGCGTCTATGGGCCATGCCCAGACCTCCATCTGAGGCAAGGATCCACGGGCCCCGCAAGCATTAGTTCTGCAACGCGCCTGTCTGCGCTTACTTCCATCCGCTAGCCGGTGGAACAGCATGTCATGACTAGCATTCCCACTGACGAGTGTGTCTCACTGGCTTCTCAGAGCTGAATTATCCTCAGCCAACTACCCGTGTGCCCCTACCACTCGTAGGAAGCGGAGTCGACGCTCTCTATAAGCACCGTTCGGGAGATCTGCACGTTAACCCGCTATTCCGCACGTTAACCCGCTATTCCGTTGATGGGCAGGTGCGCCCACGCTCTGATTAGCGGGTTAACGTGCGAGTTAGGGGTCCAACACTCGAATTAGCGGGTTAACGTGCGCATGAACAGGTCGATGGAACTGCATATCAGGCCGCAGCTCCACCACTGGGCATAACAAGCCCGTCCTAACGCCGCAAACCACGTTTACGCGAGGCCGAGGGCGCCACGGCGCAGTAGCCAGCAACATCGCATGCCCGGCAAGAACACAGGCCACCAACACCAGGAGCAAGCCTCCACAACCACACTCCCCCGCTGCACGCACCACCCGCACCCCGGCGCGCAAAAAGGCCCCGGCCTCGTCACGTTCTCACGGACGAGGCCGGGGCCCCAAGCGGTCACGAACCGGATTACTCGCGGAAGTTCATGCCGAAGTCGATGGCGCCCAGCGCGTCGAGGAAGTCCTCGGACACGGAGCCGTCACCGAAGTCAGCCTCGGAGTAGTTCGAGTTCGCCATGGCTTCAGCCGTCGGCTCGACGATGACGTCGTTGTAGCGCGACAGGCCGGTGCCGGCCGGGATGAGCTTACCGAGGATGACGTTCTCCTTGAGGCCCACCAGGGAGTCCGACTTGCCGTTCATGGCGGCCTCGGTCAGGACCTTGGTGGTCTCCTGGAAGGACGCGGCACTCAGCCACGAATCCGTGGCCAGCGACGCCTTCGTGATGCCCATCAGCATCTGGCGGCCCGAGGCGGGCTGGCCGCCCTCGGCTGCGACGCGACGGTTCTGCGTCAGGTACGCCATGCGGTCGACGAGCTCGCCGGGCATGAACGTCGTGTCGCCGGGCTCCAGGATGGTGACGCGGCGCAGCATCTGGCGGACGATGACCTCGATGTGCTTGGCGTGGATACCAACACCCTGGTCACGGTACACCTTCTGGACCTCGTCCACGAGCATCTTCTGAGCCACGTTGCGGCCCATGATGCGCAGGATCTCCTTGGGGTCCAGCTGGCCCTCGGTCAGCGGGGTGCCGGCCTCGATATGCTGGCCCTCGGACACGAGGAGCTTCTGGCGACGCGAGACCTCGATGACCAGGTCTTCCTTGCCGTCGTCACGGGTGATGACGACCTTACGCGCGCTCGGGTCTTCGTCGTCGATGTGGACGCGGCCGGCGGCCTCGTTCATCTTCGCCTCGACCTTCGGGCTACGGGCCTCGAAAAGTTCCTGAACACGGGGCAGACCCTGCGTAATATCCGCAGCGGAGGCGGCGCCACCGGTGTGGAACGTACGCATCGTCAGCTGGGTGCCGGGCTCGCCAATCGACTGGGCGGCGATAATGCCGACGGCCTCGCCGATGTCGACCTGCTTGCCGGTGGCCAGCGAACGGCCGTAGCAGGCCGCACAGGTGCCGACCTGCGACTCACAGGTGAGGACGGAACGGCAGACGATCTGCTCGACGCCGGCGGCAACCAGCTCGGCGAGCTGGTCATCACCCAGGTCGGTGCCCGCAGGCATGATGACCTCTCCGGCCTCGTTCACCGCGTCACGGGCGAGGTTACGGGCGTAGGCGGTCGTCTCGATGGTCTCGGACGCCTCCCACTCACCGAACTCGTTCTTGTGAGCGATGTCGATCTTCAGGCCGGCACGCGTGCCACAGTCGGCCTCGCGGACGATGACGTCCTGCGAGACGTCGACCAGACGACGGGTCAGGTAGCCCGACTCGGCGGTACGCAGAGCCGTATCGACCAGGCCCTTACGGGCGCCGTGCGTAGCGATGAAGTACTCGAGAACGGTCAGGCCCTCACGGTAGTTCGCCTTAATGGGCTGCTCGATCAGCTTCTGCTTCGGGTCGGACACGAGGCCACGCATACCGGCGATCTGCTGAACCTGCGACCAGTTACCACGGGCGCCCGAGTTCACCATGCGGTACACGGTGTTGCGCTCGGTGAAGTTCGCACGCATGTCCTCAGCGACCTCTTCGGTGCACTGCAGCCACAGCTTGACGAGCTCCTCGTAGCGGGTCTCCTCGAGGATGATACCGGTCTCGAACTGCTCGACGATCTCGGCGGCCTTGGCCTCGTAGCGGGCCAGGATCTCGCGCTTACGCGGCGAGGCCTGAATGTCGGAGAACGCGATCGTGATGCCCGACCAGGTCGACCAGTGGAAGCCGGCCGACTTCAGCGCGTCGAGGCAGTCTGCCACGAGCACGTTCGGGTAACGCTGGGTCAGCGTGTTCACGATGTTACCGAGCTGCTTCTTGCCGACGACCTCGTTGACGAACGGGTAGTCGGTGGGCAGCTGCTCGTTGAAGATCGCGCGGCCGAGGCTGGTCTCGAGGATCAGGTCGTCGCCACTCTCCCAGCCCTCGGGGGCTTCCCAGCCCTCGGGCGGCACGGTGCCGTCGGCGAAGCGGATGCGCGCGGTCGCGTTCAGGTCCAGGTTGCCTGCATCGAACGCCATCTGGGCCTCCGCCTGGCTGGAGAAGTACGGAATCACGGGGTTTCCGTCTTCGTCCATCTCGACCGGGACCGACGGGTCGGGGTTCGAGGTCAGGTGGAACAGACCGATGATCATGTCCTGCGACGGCATGGCCACGGGGCGACCGTCGGAGGGCTTGAGGATGTTGTTCGTCGACAGCATGAGGATGCGGGCCTCGGCCTGCGCCTCAGCGCCCAGCGGCAGGTGGACAGCCATCTGGTCGCCGTCGAAGTCGGCGTTGAAGGCACCACAGGCGAGGGGGTGCAGCTGGATGGCCTTACCCTCAATCAGCTGGGGCTCGAACGCCTGAATGCCGAGGCGGTGCAGCGTAGGTGCACGGTTGAGCAGCACGGGGTGCTCACGGATGACGTCGTCGAGGACGTCCCACACCTCGGGGCGCTGACGCTCCACCTTGCGCTTGGCGGCCTTGACGTTCTGCGCGTAGTTCTTCTCGACCAGGCGCTTCATGACGAAGGGCTTGAACAGCTCCAGGGCCATCTGCTTGGGCAGACCGCACTGGTGCAGCTGCAGCTGCGGGCCGACGACGATAACGGAACGACCCGAGTAGTCGACGCGCTTACCGAGCAGGTTCTGACGGAAACGACCCTGCTTACCCTTGAGCATGTCCGAGATCGACTTCAGCGGACGGTTGCCCGGGCCCGCAACGGGGCGGCCGCGGCGGCCGTTGTCGAAGAGGGCGTCAACGGACTCCTGAAGCATGCGCTTCTCGTTGTTGACGATGATCTCGGGGGCGCCCAGCTCGAGCAGGCGCTTGAGTCGGGTGTTGCGGTTGATGACGCGGCGGTACAGGTCGTTGAGGTCGGAGGTCGCAAAGCGGCCACCGTCCAGCTGAACCATGGGGCGCAGGTCCGGCGGGATCACGGGGATCTTGGTGAGGACCATCGAGGCCGGCGAGTTGCCGGTCGCGACGAAGGCGTTGATGACCTTCAGGCGCTTGATGGCGCGTGCCTTGCGCGGGCCGGAGTCCGAGGCGATGGTCTGACGCAGCGCGGCGACCTCGCCCTCCAGGTCGAAGGTCTCCAGGCGCTTCTGGATGGCGGCTGCGCCCATGTCACCCTTGAAGTAGGTGCCGTAGCGGGCCACCATCGCGCGGTAGAGGCGCTCGTCGCCCTCAAGGTCGCCGACCTTGAGGCCTTTGAAGCGCTCCCACACGGCCTCGAGGCCTTCGATGTCGCCGTCGAAGCGGCGGCGAATCTTGGCCATCTCACGCTCGCCCTGCTTGCGAGCGCGCTCGCGCTCGGCCTGCGAGGCGCCGTCCTTCTCGAGGGCGGCCATGTCGGACTCGAGCTGCTCCGCGAAGTCGTTAATCGTGGCGTCGCGGTTGTTCTCCATCTGCTTCTTCTGCACTTCGAGTTCGGCGCGCAGTTCAGCCAGATCCTCGTGGCGACCCTTTTCGTCGACCTCGGTGATCATGTAGGCAGCGAAGTAGATGACCTTCTCGAGGTCCTTGGGCGCGAGGTTGAGCACGTAGCCCAGGCGCGAGGGAACACCCTTGAAGTACCAGATGTGCGTGACGGGGGCGGCGAGGTCGATGTGACCCATGCGCTCACGACGAACGCGCGAGCGAGTGACCTCGACACCGCACTTTTCGCACACGATGCCCTTGTAGCGCACGCGCTTGTACTTGCCACACGCGCACTCCCAGTCGCGGGTGGGGCCGAAGATCTGCTCACCGAACAGGCCGTCGCGCTCGGGCTTGAGCGTACGGTAGTTGATGGTCTCCGGCTTCTTCACCTCACCGTGGCTCCAGACGGCGATGTCGTCGCCGGTGGCCAGGGTGATCTTCAGGCTGTCGAACGTTTTGGCGTCCAGCAAAGTTATCTCTCCCTATCAGATCGCATCGATGGTCGCCGCAGCGTTCGGACGAGCATCAAGGGTGATGCCCAGGTCCTCACGCGCATTGAAGTCTTCGTCCTGCTCACGCAGGTCAATGACGTTGCCGGCCGCGTCGAGAGCTTCGACGTTCAGGCACAGCGAGCGCATTTCCTGGATGAGGACTCGGAAGGACTCGGGGATGCCGGGCTCGGGGATGTCCTCGCCCTTGACGATGGCCTCGTACACCTTGACGCGGCCGGTGGTGTCGTCGGACTTGATGGTCAGCAGCTCCTGGAGAGCGTAGGCGGCGCCGTAAGCTTCCAGGGCCCACACCTCCATTTCGCCGAAGCGCTGGCCGCCGAACTGGGCCTTACCGCCCAGCGGCTGCTGCGTGATCATCGAGTACGGGCCCGTGGAGCGGGCGTGGATCTTGTCGTCAACCAGGTGGTGGAGCTTGAGCATGTAGGTGTAGCCCACCGAGATCGGGTACGGGAACGGCTCGCCGGAGCGGCCGTCGAATAGGCGCGCCTTGCCCTCGTAGTTGGTGAGGACGTCGCCGTCGCGGTTCGGGTTCACGTTGCGCAGCAGGCCCGCGAGCTCGTCGGCCTCGAGGCCATCGAACACGGGGGTGGCGACGTGGGTGCCGGGCTCGGTCTTGATGCCGTCAGCGGGCAGGTGCGCCGCCCACTCTTCGCCGGCCTCGACAGCGGCCGAGGCATCCCAGCCCTGGTGTGCGAGCCAACCGAGGTGGTACTCGAGCACCT
>CALISI010000039.1 GCA_938041695.1 uncultured Actinomyces sp. | reverse complement strand
TGTCCTTCTTCGTCGCGGCCTTCTTGGTGGCCGTCTTCTTCGCAGTGGTCTTCTTGGCCGTCGTCTTCTTCGCGGTGGTCTTGCGCGTGCGCTTGGGGGCGGGGCCCTTGGCGCGCTTGTCAGCGAGGAGCTCGTAGGCACGCTCGGCCGTCAGGTCCTCGACCGTCTCGGCGCGCGGCACCGTCACGTTGGTCTCGCCGTCCGTCACGTAGGGGCCGAAGCGGCCGTCCTTGACGGTGACCTTCTTGCCCGAGATCGGGTCCTCGCCGAACTCGCGCAGCGGCGGGCGGGCTGTGCCACGGCCGCGGGTCTTGGGCTGAGCGTAGATGGCCAGGGCCTCGTCCAGAGTGATGGTGAGCAGCTGATCCTCCGAGGCCAGCGTGCGCGAGTCCGTGCCCTTCTTCAAGTACGGGCCGTAGCGGCCGTTCTGCGCGGTAATAACCTCGCCCGAGGCCGGGTCCGTGCCCACCTCGCGCGGCAGGGACAGCAGATTCAGCGCATCCTCGAGGGTGACGGTGGCGATGTCCATGGTCTTGAACAGCGAGGCGGTGCGAGGCTTGACGGCTCTCTTCTTCGTCTTCTTCGCGCCCTCCTCGGCCCCCTCAGCCGGCTCGGGCAGGACCTCGGTGACGTAGGGGCCGTAGCGGCCGTCCTTGACGATGATCGTGTGGCCGGTCGCGGGGTCGACGCCCAGCTCGCGGCCGTCGTCGGCGGCGCGGGAGAAGAGCTGGTCGATCAGCTCATCCGTCAGCTCGTCG
This sequence comes from uncultured Actinomyces sp., assembly GCA_938041695.1. GTDB lineage: Bacteria > Actinomycetota > Actinomycetes > Actinomycetales > Actinomycetaceae > Pauljensenia. Next base: position 5,580 of record CALISI010000039.1, on the reverse strand, counting down.
GGGGCCACCTCCGGTGGCACGTTCGCGCGCGTCCCGTCGGCCTTTTCCATGTAGGGGCCGTAGCGGCCCACGCGCAGCGTCACGCCGCGGCCCAGGTCGATCGAGTTGACGGCGCGCGCGTCGATGTCGTCGCCGAGGGAGGCGACGTCATGGCGCAGACCGCCGTGCTCACCCGTGCCGTCGGGGCCGAAGAAGAAGCCGGTCAGGAAGTCCGTGCCGTTCTCCTCGCCCGCGGCGATACGGTCCAGGTCGCCCTCCATCGAGGCCGTGAAGTCGTAATCGACCAGGTTCGCCAGGTTCTCCTCGAGCAGGCGTGTCACGGAGAACGCCAGCCACGTGGGCACCAGGTACTGGCCGCGGTGCGTCACGTATCCGCGGTCCCCGATCGTCTGGATGGTCGCCGCGTAGGTGGAGGGACGGCCGATGCCGAGCTCCTCCATGGTCTTGACCAGCGTGGCCTCCGTGTAGCGGCCCGGGGGCTGGGTCTCGTGGCCGTCGGGGGTGGCCTCGGTCAGCGTCGCGGGATCACCCTCGGCGACGTCCGGGAGGGTCTTCTCCGCATCGTTCTTTTCCGCGTCGTAACGGCCCTGGTCGCGCCCCTCCTGGTAGGCCAGGCGGAAGCCCGGGGAGGTGATGACCGTGCCCGAGGCCGAGGACAGCACGTCGTGGCGCGCACCGTCGACCTCAATGCCGGTGAGCACGCGGATCGTCGCCGTGTAGCCGAGGGCGTCGGCCATCTGCGAGGCGACCGTGCGCTTCCAGATCAGGTCGTACAGGGCCAGTTGCTGCTTCGACAGGGAACCCGCAACCTCACTGGGCGTGCGGAAATGATCGCCGGCGGGACGGATCGCCTCGTGCGCCTCCTGGGCTCCCTTCGACGTGGTGCCGTACAGGCGCGGGGACTCGGCGACGGCCTCGGCCCCGTAGAGCTGGGTGGCCTGCTCGCGGGCGGCGTGAATCGCCTGGCTGGACAGCGCGGTGGAGTCGGTACGCATGTAGGTGATGTAACCGGACTCGTACAGGGACTGGGCGGTACGCATCGTCGAGGACGCGTTCCAGTGCAGCTTACGCGACGCCTCCTGCTGGAGAGTCGACGTCGTGAAAGGGGCGGCAGGGCGGCGGCGGTAGGGCTTGCGGGTCACCGAGTCGATGACCGAGGCCGGGGCCTCGGACAGAGCCTGCGCATAGGCCCGCGCGGTGGCCTCGTCCAGGTGGAGGACGCCGGCCTTGGTGGCCTTCGCGCTCAGCTTGCCCTTCTCGGAAAAGTCGGAGCCGGTCGCGATGGCGTGGCCGTCCACGGAGGACACGCGCGCGCCGAAGGCCTGGCCCGCCGACGTGAACGCCGTGTCGATCGACCAGTACTGGGCGCTCACGTGCGCCATGCGGTCGCGTTCCCGGGCGACCACGAGGCGCGTAGCCACCGACTGCACGCGGCCAGCCGACAGGGACGGGCGGATCTTGCGCCACAGGAGAGGCGAAACCTCGTAGCCGTAGAGGCGGTCGAGGATGCGGCGAGTCTCCTGCGCGTCCACGAGATCGGTGTCCAGATCACGCGTGTTCTCCAAGGCGCGCTGGATCGCTTCCTTCGTGATTTCGTGGAACGCCATGCGGCGCACGGGAACCTTCGGCTTCAGGACTTGCAGGAGGTGCCACGCGATGGCCTCACCCTCGCGGTCCTCATCAGTTGCCAGATAGAGTTCGTCGGACTCCTTGAGGAGCTTCTTGAGTTCGGCGACCTTTTTCTTCTTATCCGGGTTCACCACGTAGTACGGCGCAAAACCGTCATCCACGTTGACGGCGAAGCGGCCGAACGGCCCCTTCTTCATATCCTTGGGCAGCTCGGAGGGCTGCGGGAGGTCACGGATGTGGCCGATTGAGGCGGTCACGTGGTAGTCGGGACCCAGGTATCCCTCAATGGTGGCTGCCTTCGCAGGAGACTCCACGATCACGAGCTTCGTCGCTGACATTGCCGGTCCCTTCCGTCGCTTCCCCAGTATTTGTAGCACCCTCACCCGCGGTTCACCCGGCGAGGCATCTGGGATGGACCTTACCGTGTCCCACCCTCATCTGGGTACCGGTGCCGCTTCCGCGCGTCTCACGCCTCTCGGGTTTGACATTGACGAGGCAGTGGCGGATTCTCGCGCGCGGGCGCGACCGGGCGAGGCGCCGGTGGGCTCATCCAGCGATACCTATACATAGGGGCAAGCCCCGGCCTCGTCCCATGCCCCCATCGCGTTCATCGTTTGTGTGACGGGCACGTCATCGGGCAGAATCGTGAGCGTGAACGCGAGTGTCCTGTCCGGTATCCCCTTCCCCGTGTGGTTCGCCATCGGGTGCGTCGTCGTGCTCCTGCTGAATCACTACGTCAAGCAGGCGGTCACGCGCGCGAAGGGCGCCGTTCCCGCGCCGCGTGACGTGCGCAAGGCCGGCAAGGAGAAGGACTGGAACAAGCTCAACGAGCACCACACCCCGAAGATCCACGGCAAACGTGAGGACATGGCGACCGACCCTCGGGCGCGCCTGCTCGCGCCGTCCATGGTGTACGCGCTGTGTAACGGCGACCCGGTGAACGAGCTTGCGCTGTCGGCCCCGGAGGCCACGAAAACCTTGATGGAGCACGACTGGGGGATCACGGACCGCGAGGGGCTCATCCGCCAGCTGTATTCGCTCCTGCGCGCGGGGCAACGCGAGGGTTTCGCGTCGCTGCGCGAGCGCTGCCAGAAGAAGTCCTGGGCCGAGTCCGAGATCGCGCGCCTGAGTAAGACTGCCGACTCGTCGATGGAGGACTGGGAGAGCCGCTGGCGTATCCGCCGTTTCCTGGACAACGACCGCGGCATTCAGACCCTGGATTTCGCCGCGTGGGATTTCCTGCGCGCGGCGAACCTGACGCGCGCGGGCGCGGGCCTCGGCTGGCTCAGTGAGGACGAGGCCTGGGATACGTTCGCTCTCATCAACCGCGCGCTGCAGCACTCGTATTCCTCGTGGGACGAGGCCTGGGAGGCCTACCGCACGACCCGCTGGCTGTGGGCCGCCGAGGGAGACGTGCAGACCGCGGCCAACGACCTGCATGACCGTAACCGAGGCGAGTTCCTCCTCGGCGCGTCGGGCCTGTGGGCGGCGATCCCGTGGGACGCCCCCTACCCGACGACCCGTTTCCTGCTGCTCGATGCGCTCGCCGACATGGGTGCGCTGCGACTGCTGGCGCCCTCGGCGTGGCGCTACGCGTCGGCGTGGGAGCAGGACCTGGACGCGCACGCACGCACCCGTGCCCCCATGTCCATCGGCGGCAAGCCGATCGTCCAGTAGCAACGCACCCGCGCACAGGACGTAGAATGAGTCGTCAGTCCTGATACGCGAACCGCACAGTCCAGTAGGAAGTCTGGGCGATGCCTCGCATCCGTCGCTGCCCCGAGCAGAATCCAGCGTCATCGGGTCCACCGTGGTGTACCTGGAGACGAGTAATGAAGACGGAGTCCACACTATATTTCGATGGTCAGTTCTGGGTCGGCGTCATTGAGCGCCACGAGGCGGGCCGCGTCCGGGCGATTCGGATCGTGTTTGGGGCACAGCCCTCGGACGCGGAACTGTATGAGTTTTTCCTCGCCCACGCCAGCGCGCTCACACGCCGGCTCGACGAGGCGGCCGTTGTTTCTGCCGACGCCGAGCGCCGCACCAAGCGCCCCAATCCTAAGCGCGCGCAGCGCCTAGCGTCCCGCCTCGCTCGCCGCGCGCTTCCATCTACTGCATCACAGGCAGCGATTCAAGCAGAACGCGAACGCACGGCGCAGCGCCGAGCCGCGGACGCCAAGCAGAAGAAACGGGAGGTGGCAGATGCCAAGTACCGACTCGAACGTGAGAAGGCAAAAGCACGACACCGGGGTCACTAGAGGCCGTCCCATCCCCGCGTGGTAGCCTTCCCCCGTACCCCGACGGGGACTCCACTGACGCCACGTCATTTCCACGGAAGGGAGCACTATGAGCTACGACTACGTTCTTCACGTATCAGATGTCGCCCGCTGGCCCGCGGCGCTGTCGAACCTCGGCAACCTCACACAACTCGGCCTGGCTCACGGGATTGCCGTCATCGTGAACGGCACTGGAGTCTACGCGCTCCAGGGCGCGAACGACTGGACTGGGCACATGAAGGCGGCGGCCCACGCTGGCGTGGACTTCTTTGCCTGCGCCAGGTCGCTGGCCAACCACGAGTTCGTCGAAGGCACGCTGCCCGAGTGGCTGGGGCAAGTGCCCGCCGCCATCCCCGCGATCCGCGAATGGACGAAGGACGGGGCCACGTACATCAAGCCGTGACAGGCAGCGGCCATCGCACGGAGTCACTGTCCCCCGCACATCACCAGCCAACTGGAGACACGCACCCTCACATCCTGTACAATGTTCTGTACATAGGCGAGCAAAGGAGCACCCATGAAGACCATGACCTACACCGAGTCGCGCGCACGCTACGCCGAGGTCCTCGACCAGGTCGTCAACGACCGCGAGGAAATCGTCATCACCCGACAGGGCCACGAAAGCGCCGTCATCATCGCCCTCGACGAGTACGAGTCCCTCATGGAGACCGTCTACCTCATGCAGTCCCCCGCGAACGCCCGCCACCTGCGCGAATCGATCGCGCAGCTGCGACACGGCAACCTCGAAGAGCACGATCTCATCGACATCCCTGATGAGGAGAACTAACGATGCTCAAAGTCTTGTGGACCTCACACGCCTGGAACGACTATGTCTGGTGGCAGTTCGAGGATCGCAAGACCCTCAAGCGCATCAACGCTCTCGTTGCGGATATCCAGCGCAACGGGAACGAGGGGATCGGCAAGCCTGAGCCCCTCCGCTACGAATACACCGGCTTTTGGTCGCGCCGGATCGACGGACGTAACAGATTGGTTTATCGCATCACCGAAGATACGGTCGAAATCGTTGCCTGCCGCTTCCACTACGGTCAGTAGCAACCTACGCACCTGAGACACCCGTCGCTCATCTACCCCCGCTGTGCTCGCGCCGCGCCGAGCGCCTCCGCCGCCTCGCGCGCAAGGTCAGTCGGAGCATCAGGCAGCGCGTCAAGCGCCCGCAGCGCCTTGGCGAGCGTGCTCGATCCCTTCATCTTGGAGCGCAGCTCCTCGGGCACGCACACCCTCATGCCGTAGTCGCCCGCGAGCGCCACCAGGGCCTCGACCATACGATTCGCGCCCCTGACGCCGACCAAGGAGGGCAGTAGGGCGGCGATGGTCTGGGCGACGCGGTAGCCGGCCAGCGCCGAGACGGACGCGCAGTCGCTGAGCGTCTGGGTGACCCGCCCGGGGCCGAACCACCCGTTGCGCAGCAGGTAGCCGATCTCCTCAGCCATGGCCGCCGGATCGTATCGCCCGGTGTCCGCGAGGCGCGCGATGGCCTCGGCGGCGATGGCCCGGTAGTGTGCCTGCGCGGCCGTGGACGCCCACGCCAGGGCCGAGTAGGTGGGGGAACCCGGCGTCCGCCATCCCTCTCCCAGCGCGCGCACGATGACCTCGAAGGCTGTGATGACCTGCGGGAACTTGAAGAACGCCCCCTGGAGGACGGGCATCGCATGGG
>CALISI010000038.1 GCA_938041695.1 uncultured Actinomyces sp. | reverse complement strand
CTCGTATGCGCCTGCGAGGTTGTTGCGCGAGGTGAGAGTGTCGGGGTGGTCCTCGTCCAGCAGCTCTTGGAGAACGTCCACCGTGTCGAGGAGCGTAAGGGCCTCGAAAGGAAGACCAAGGTCACAGGCATACGAAAGAGCGCCATGTAGACACGTTCTGACTTCTTCATTCTTGAGCAATGAGTGTGAATAGTCCTGTGCGCCAATTGCCCGGAGCTGTTCGATAAGGTTGAGCGTTTCTCGCCGTCGCGAATCGGTGTCGTCCTGGGGGAAGGCGTCGATGTTGATCCGGCTCAGGAGCGTGGCGGTCGCATCACACGCTAATGACTGTTCGTCTCTATCCCAGGATTGGCGTAGTACCTGCGCGTGCAGACGATGCAACGAGACTGTGTTTCCATACGCGGACTGGTGAATAATCGAAGCGTTGATCAGTGCAATGAGCGCACGGTGCGCGCGCTCGGCTGCCGTGTCCGACTCGGCATCGTGAGAACCTGAGAGTGCGCTCGCCGCAGCGGGGTCGAGCCAGTGAGTAGGCACGCCCGACTCAGCCAACAAGCACAGTGCTCGCAGTTGGCGCCGAGCGGCGTCCGATAGGGAATCTTCGAGTCGCTTAAGGGTGTTATCCGTGGCCATCCGCAGGGCTACGGAAACGGGGTCCGAGTAGTAGTGCCCTCGAATACGCCGAATGACCTTCTCACCGCAGGAGGATTCCAAGCGGCGAGCGTAGCTGGCCAGCGTCCACTGTTCGTTGCGCGCGGTTGCTGCCGCCTGAGCGATAGCAAGAGGCAGGTCGCCGAGCCGCTCAGCGATAGCATCCGCGGTATCTCGGTCATGTGAGCCGGTGACGGTTAGCAGGTAATTGATTGACTCCTCTCGGGAGAAAACACCGACGGAGATGCCTTTCCACCCGTTTTCTTCCCAGTCAGCTTCTCGGCTCGTTGTCGTTGCAACAACCCGCAAGCCTGTACCCCTCGGAATGCGGTCCCTCAGGTCCTCGATGTCCTCGACGTTGTCGAAGACGATGAGTCTGTCACTTGCGTTCGCGGACCTCAACTGATCGAGGCAGCGGCGAACCGCGTGTTGCTGATCGGGATCGTCACTTAGATCGATTTTCAGTTTCCTAGCGAGCTCGATAAACTCGCCTTCAAGCTGTGCCCTCGAACCCGCGTTCATCCAGGCGACGAGACTCCACTGTGCCTCTTCGCATGTGTGAGCAAGCGCGGCGGCGAGCTGCGTCTTCCCACAGCCGCGCATACCTACCAAAACGGTGCGCTCGCAATTTGGTTCGTTGAACAGTGCGTTCAATTGTTCTTCTTCGCCGCGCTCGACAAAGCGGTCTGCCCCTACGATGTCCGGTCGGCTGCCGAAAATGAGGCGACCGGCATCAAGTGAAGACTGTTCCTCGAGAAGACCAATGATTTTCCTATTGTCTTCATCAACCTTGTTGAACCGGTTGTGCACGTTACGCTCAAACTGTTCGATTTGTGCAGTAAGATTCGGGAAACAGCGCAGCAGGCTAGTGAGAGCGACGCGGTTGAAGTTCGGCGACCAGGGTGCGAGGGTAAGGAATTCCTCCGCGATTCGATCGAGGAGCCTTTCGTAGTGAGCCTGCATCTCATCGCTGGAGTAATCGGGAAGTGGTGCAGCGTGACCTCTGAGCTGTTCGGCGAAGCACTGGGGTTGCTGTACCGCGCGGATAAGGGCGTCGTCGTCCTCTGCCAGCGCCTTGATCGTTTCGCGCGCAGCTTCGGCTAGCTGAGCTGCTGCATGCTTAACTTGTTTCCTGCCCAGGCCATTGTGCTTGAGTGCATCCTGAATGGCATCCAGTTCGGATCTTACTGCGCCGTTCAGTGAACGAATCATCTCAGCATTGGGATTACCAAGTGCATCGTGCTTGATGTCCGCGAGCAGGTTGAGGCACTCTTGCCCACCGTCGATCATGTCCGCAACAAAGCCACAACCGGCCATCTTGACCAGGGTCTTGACGACTGCGATTGACAGGTTGGCAACGTCGCGGTTTGTGCTCATGCGCATAGTGTACATGTCGCATGTGGTGGCCGTGACGAGTCGGTTAGGTACGAGGTGTGGGGCCGGAAGCTCTGCTTCTGGCCCCACGCGTCTGTCCGTACAGAGGCTTGTCAGCGCACCGTTTTGGGCGTGCGCGGCACGCCAAAGTCGCAACGCGTCAGCCCACGCCGCGCTCACAGCAACGGCTCAGGCCTCGTGGATGCGCTCCTCGACGACGTCCTCGCCGGCGACGAGCTTGCCGGAGGCACCCGCCCCTAGCTGCTCCATGGCCAGGCGGCCCACCATCTGCTGGTTCGTCGTCGTGCGCTGCGACCGTGCGCCGGACAGGAAGCTGAAGAACCAGTTCACCAGCGTGCCCACCTGCGACTTGAAGCCCACGATGTACAGCAGGTGCAGGAAGCACCAGGCCACCCACGCGGTGAAGCCCGTCATCTTCGTGTTGCCCATCTTCACGACCGCCTTGAAGCGCGCGATCGTCGCCATCGACCCCTTGTCGAAGTAGGAGAACTCCGTGGCCTTCGGCGTGCGGCCCGCCAGGCGCGCGGCGATGGTATCGGCGGCGAAACGCGCGGACTGGATCGCGCCCTGCGCGACGCCCGGCACGCCCGGGAACGCCATCATGTCGCCCAGCACGAAGATCTCGGGGTGGCCAGGCAGTGTGAGGTCCTTGTTGACGGTGACGCGCCCTGCGCGGTCCACCTCGGCACCCGTGGCCTCGCCCAGCGCCCGGCCCAGCGGGCTCGCGGATACGCCCGCAGCCCACACCTTACACACGGACTCGATCCGCTCTTCCTCGCCGGAATTGTACTTCAGGGTCACGCCCTCGGCGTCCACGTCGGTCACGAAGGCGTTCATCTTCATCTCGACACCCAGCTTGGCCAGTGCCTCCTCAGTCTTGTGTCCGAGCTTCTCGCCGAA
>CALISI010000037.1 GCA_938041695.1 uncultured Actinomyces sp. | reverse complement strand
GTCGTGCCACTGAGCAACATTGCAGCCTTCTCAGCGTCGTGCCACTGAGCAACATTGCAGCCTTCTCAGCGTCGTGCCACTGAGAACCTATGCAGCCTTCTCAGCGCCCTACTGACAAGAGCGATGCGCGTTACCGCTGGGAGATGATCGTCCCTTCGATGACGTCGCGCGCCTTCGAACGTGGCGCCGCCGGAAGCTCCGAACGCGCCGAGGCCTCGGCGGCTGCGAGTGCCGCAAGCGCGCGCAGAGGATTCCACACGGTGAGGGAGCCACCGGATCCATTCGCACGCCGCGACGCCCGATCCCACGGTCGCTGGCCTCGCTGTAACGGCATGACCTGACCGTCCGCGGATGCCGCGAATACGCGATTGCGCCGGGCTTCAGCAGCCGTGACCGCATCACGCAGGGCATCCCGCTCCTCCTCCAGGGCCTCGACGCGGCGCTCGAGCTCGAGAATGCGTCGAATCCCCGCGAGGTTGATGCCCTCTTCCTGACTCATCCGCTGCACGTCGCGCAGACGCTGCACGTCGCGCTTCGTATAGCGGCGACCCCGCCCTTTGGTGCGGGCGGGGATCACCAGGCCGAGTCGGTCGTACTGGCGCAGGGTCTGCGGATGCATGCCCGCCAGCTCGGCCGCAACCGAGATGACGAACGTCACCGCGTCGTCCGTTCCAGTGCTCGCCATCGCTTACTCCTCCGAGGCCTCGGCCAGGGAGGCGCGCACGTCGAGGTCCCCCTCGGCCGCCGCCAGCTCCTTCGCGAGTTTCTTCAGCTCGCGGCTCGGCTTCTCGGGGACGCGGATGGCCACGCGGGCGATGAGATCGCCGGTCGCCTTGGAGGTCTTAACTCCCCCGCCGCGCACGCGAATCTCGGTGCCCGAGGAGGACCCTGCGGGCACCTTCACCGTGGCCGTGTTGCCGTCGATCATGGGCACGTCGACGACGGCGCCGAGGATGGCCTCGGACACGGTCACCGGCAGCGTCACAACCAGGTCGTTTCCTTCGCGCGAGTACACGGGGTGCGGCTTGACCGTCACGGCGACCTCGAGGTCGCCGGTGGGACCGCCGTTGACGCCGGGCTTGCCGTGGCCCTTCACGCGAACCTTCTGCCCGTCCTTGATACCCGCAGGGATGCGGACCTTGATCGGGGAGCCGCCAACCTTGATGGTCAGCGTCGCACCGTTGAGGGCCTGACGGAAGGAGATGGACAGCTTCGCGCGCACCGTTCCACCCTTTTTGGGGGTCGGTGCCGCCTGCTGGGCATGACCGCCGGCGCCGAAGGGCGAGCCGTAGGGGTCGCCCCCGAAGCGCGCGCCTGCATGAGCGCCACCGCTACCGCCGAAGAGGCCAGAGAGGATGTCCTCGAAACCAGCGCCGCCACCGGGCATACCGGAGGTCTGGAAGCGCACGTTGTGGCCGCCGCCCCCAAAACCGCCGCCGCTGAAGCCGCCGAAGAGATCTTCGAAGCCACCGGCGCCGCCGGATCCGGCGGAGAAGCGAGCTCCACCGCCAGCCATCGCGCGAATCGCGTCGTAGCGCTTGCGATCCTCATCGTTAGACAGGACCGCGTATGCCTCGCCAATTTCCTTGAACTTGGCTTCGGCCGCCTTGTCGCCCGGGTTCTGATCCGGGTGCCACTGCCGCGCCAGCTTGCGGTAGGCCTTCGTAATGGCCTTCTTATCCGCCTTCTTATCGACTCCCAGGACCTTGTAGAAGTCCTTCGAGAACCATTCTTGTTCACTCACGCGCGTTTCACCTCACTTTCAGTCACGAGCGTGTTGCTGCTGTTATTCAGGGTTGTTCACCAGCACCTTCGCGGCGCGCACCACGCGATCTGCGCGGCGGTAGCCGCTGGTGAGGACCTGCCCGATGACGGGATGATCGACGTCCGCGCTGGTCGTCGCCATCAGGGCGTCATGCAGGGCCGGATCGAAGTCGTCGCCCTCGGCGCCGTAGCGCTCCAGCTCGAAGCGCGTCTTGAGCGTTTCCTCAAGCTTCGTGGCGATCGACGCGAAGGGACCGTCCTCCAGGTCGCCGTGCGCGCGGGCAGCCGCGATATCGTCGAGCACGCTGATGAGCGACTCGATGACCTCGTCCTGACCGGCGGTCTTGTGACCGGGAATGGCCTCCTTGGAGCGACGCACGTAGTTGGCGTACTCCTGGCCCTGGTTGTACAGCTCCGCGTTGGCGCGCGCGAGCTGATCTTCGATGGTGGCGATGCGCTCGAGGGCCTTGGCGAGATCAGAGTCCTCAACCTGCTCCTCAAACGCGCTCATATCATCAACCGGCTTCTCGGATGCGGCGCCATCGTCTGCCTGGCCGGCCGGGGCCGACTCGACAGAGTCGGCCCCGGCGACGTTGGCGTCTTCATTGGGCGCCGAGAAACCGTTGGTTTCTTCGGTGCTCACTTGTCATCCTCGTCAACGATCTCGGCGTCCACGACATCGTCCTGGGCAGGAGCGGACTGCGCGGCGGCCTCGTCGGCCTGCTGCTTGGCGTAGATCTCCTGACCGATCTTCATGCCGGACTCAGACAGAGCCGCCATCGCGCTCTTCACAGCCTCGATGTCGTCACCCTTGAGGGCTTCCTTAACGGCGTCGACATCCTTCTGGACGGCCTCGCGAGTCTCCTCGGAGATCTTGTCGGCCTCGTCCTTGAGCAGCTTCTCCGTCGAGTAGACGGCCTGCTCAGCCTGGTTACGGATGTCGGCCTCTTCGCGGCGCTTCTTGTCCTCAGCGGCGTGCTCCTCGGCCTCGCGCACCATGCGGTCGATGTCCTCCTTGGGCAGGGAGGAACCGCCGGTGATGGTCACCGACTGCTCCTTGCCGGTGCCGCGGTCCTTCGCGGAGACGTGAACGATGCCATTCGCGTCGATGTCGAAGGTGACCTCGATCTGCGGCACGCCGCGGGGAGCCGGGGCGATGCCGGACAGCTCGAAGGTGCCGAGCAGCTTGTTGTCGCGGGCGAACTCACGCTCGCCCTGGTAGACCTGGATGAGCACGGAGGGCTGGCCGTCCTCGGCGGTGGAGAAGATCTCCGAAGCCTTGGTCGGGATCGCGGTGTTGCGATCGATGAGCTTCGTCATGACGCCACCCTTGGTCTCGATGCCGAGCGACAGGGGGGTCACGTCGATGAGCAGGACGTCCTTGCGGTCACCCTGGATGACGCCGGCCTGCAGGGCGGCGCCCACGGCGACGACCTCATCGGGGTTGACGCCCTTGTTGGGCTCGCGGCCGCCGGTCAGCTCCTTGACGACCTCGGTGACGGCGGGCATACGGGTGGAGCCGCCGACGAGAACGACGTGGTCGATCTCGGAGACGGTCACGCCGGCCTCGGCCATGACGTCACGGAAAGGCTTCTTGGTGCGCTCGAGCAGGTCCGCGGTCAGTTCCTCGAACTTGGCGCGCGTGAGGGTCTCATCCAGGTGGATGGGGCCATCAGCGGTCATGGACAGGTACTGCAGCGAGATGTTCGTGGAGGTCGCGGAGGACAGCTCCTTCTTCGCCTGCTCGGCGGCTTCCTTCAGGCGCTGGAGAGCGACCGCGTCCTTGGACAGGTCGGCGCCGGTCTTGGCCTTGACCTGGTCGATCAGCCAGTTGACGATGCGCTGATCCCAGTCGTCGCCGCCCAGGTGGTTGTCACCGGAGGTGGCGCGCACCTGAATGGTGGAGAAGCCGTCGTCATCCTTGCCCACCTCGAGGAGGGACACGTCGAACGTGCCGCCACCGAGGTCGAAGACCAGGATGAGCTCGTCTTCCTTACCCTTTTCGAGGCCGTAGGCCAGGGCTGCGGCGGTGGGCTCGTTGACGATGCGCTCGACCTTGAGGCCGGCGATCTGACCGG
>CALISI010000036.1 GCA_938041695.1 uncultured Actinomyces sp. | reverse complement strand
AATGGTACTGCAACCGCCAGGTTGTGGGAGAGTAGGACACCGCCACAACACACCTTCGAAGCGGCCAGAAACCCCAGGGTTTCTGGCCGCTTCGTCGTATATGCCTCTCGGTACGATAGAGTGCGGCAAACCCCCTACGGCAACACAGGAATGATCGCCGGGCGGCAACCACCATCAGCGGCAACACACGGCCAACGCCCCCAGCGGTTTCCTCCCGGGCGGGAGGTGCGCCTATGCGCCGCGACTCGGTATTTCACGTTCGAATCCAGGTAGTGTACCGGCGCGCATGGCTGTGCCCCGGCCTCGTCTGTGAGGGATTCTCGAGTGCGCCTGTGTCCACCTGATGAAAAAACACACGTCACGGACCAACGTCGCCCTCATAACGGCGTTAGTCGTGCGATGCTATTCTCATGGTCACTTCTGCACACCAGCCAGACTCGCCCCACCGACACGGTGGAAAGGACGCAGTCCTCGCGCAACGTATGGCGGCCCATGATCGCCTCGCCCACCAGTCCCAGGTTGTGCTCCGACTCGGGCAGATGCTGCTGTCCTTTGGAGCGAGTGCCTACCGCGTCAAGAAGTCCATGGCGGACGTCGCGCGAGCGGTGGGGATTTCCGAGCATCGCGCCCAGGTGACGTACACAGAGATCATCGCCACCGCTTACGCGAACGGTACCTTCCGCACCGAGCTCGCTGAACAGCGCCTCATGGGTGTTAACGCAGACAAGATAGACCGCATTAACAACTACGTCGCCTCGCTCAACGGTAAGTCCGTGCGCGTCGAGGATGTCTCCGATGAGCTCGATAAGATCGCGAAGGTCCCCGGCCTCTACGACTGGTTCTCGAATGCGCTCGCCTCGGGCCTCGCGTGTGCGGCGTTCGCTTTCCTGAACGGTGGGGGATGGGTCGAATGCTCGGCCGTCGCCGTGGCCTCGTTCTTTGGTCAGGCGCTGCGTCGCCAGATGCTCGTGCGACACATGAACCACTTCGGTGTGTGGATGGCGTGCGGCGCGCTCGCCGCCATGATCTACATCCTTCTGGTTGCCCCGGCACAGCATTTCCTCGGCATTGAGTCGACGCACCAGGCGGGCTTTATTTCCGCACTGCTGTTCCTGGTCCCCGGCTTCCCGCTCGTGACAGGCCTGATCGACCTGGTTCGACAGGACTTCCAAGGAGGCCTCGGGCGCCTCGTCTACGTCGCGATGCTCGTCGCGTCGGCGGGTGTGGCTGTATGGGCGATCTCCGCTATCTTCGGGTGGTCTGTAACGCCCGAGTACGGTGTCTCGCTCGTTCCATGGCTGCACTACATACTGCGCTTCCTCACGAGCTTCGTCGCGGCTTACGGTTTCGCGATGCTCTTTAACTCACCACACCGCGTATGCGCGACCGCGGCCACTATCGGTGCGGTCATCAACACGGGCCGTATCGCCCTGCACCTGGAGCTGGATGTTCCGGCTCCCGCGGCCGTCGGCCTTGCCGCGCTCGCTGCTGGTCTCCTCGCCGTCTTCGTGGCCCGCAGGACGCGCTTCTCGCGCGTGACCCTGTCAGTTCCCGCAGTCGTCATCATGATCCCCGGTGTGCCGCTCTACCGGGCTCTCACGTACCTGAATAATCAGCAGGTCGACGAAGCACTCGCTTCGCTCTTTACGGTCATGTTCACGATCGTTGCCATCGGCATGGGACTGGCACTCTCGCGTATGCTCACCGATAAGAACTGGCTCGTCGAAAAGCAAGAACGTGTCCCGAACCTGTGGGAGTACGAGGGGGAGAACGCATGACCTTCGACATCAAGGCCAGTGCAAGGCCGCTGTCGTTCGAGTTCGAGTACGCGATCGACCGCGATGAGATCCGCGCCGTCGGCCGCAACATCGCGATCGTGTGCGTGGCCGCAGTGACCGCGCGAGTGCTCGTCGCGCTCATCCAGCGCTAACGCTCATTCATTGACGAGGCCGTGGCCGGGAAACCGGTCGCGGCCTCGTTGCATTGTCCTGTCGCGGCCGGGCTGCTTTGTGTACCCGTGGACGGCGGCCCGCCCGCGAGATCGCCATACGCGAGCCTAAAGGCTCGGAGTGATCGAACTCGAAGCCCGGCCAGGCCCCGCCACCGCCCACGGGCACCGCAGGCGGGTTCTGCAAGCCTCACGGTGCCTTTGGTAGGGACAGCGCTACCATGTCGTGACGCGCTCAGGAGACGACGAGAAGGCATGCGAATGGGGCCGACCCGAAAGGGCCAGCCCCATTGAACACCGCGGGAATACCCCGCGAAAGACGTCGCCGTTACATGCCACCCAGGATCTGGGCGACAACGATCTTGCCGACCATCGCGACCGGGTAGACGAGCGCGTAGCCGAGAGCCACACGCGGGTCGGCGTTGGTGCGGCCGTTCGCGAAGGCGAGGACGGCGGGCTGCGTCTGGGCACCACCAAGCAAACCGGCGAGCTTCGTGCCGCCCATCTTGAACACCCACCGCATGGTGCAGTACAGACCGATCGCCATGATCGATGTCATGATGGCGCCGAGCGCGAAGATTCGGATCCAGTCGCCCGAGGTGAAGGCCTCGAGGATCTGGCCGCCAGCCTTAGCACCGGCCTGGGCAAGGAAGATGAGTAGGCCGAGCTCGGCCATCACCTGGCATGTCGTGAAGGGCAGGGCCGTCGCGATGGGGCCGATGCGGCCGATGCGGCCGAAGATCAGGCCGACGATAAGCGTGCCGGCGGCGGAACCGATCGAGAAGTACTCGCCGGAGGGGGTCAGGATCGGAAGCTCACCGATCGCGATGCCCAGCGCCATGCCGATGCCCAGGGCGATCGGGTTGAGGTCCGTGAGGCCTCGGGACGAGTCACCGAAGAACTTCGTAATGTCAGTCATCTTCGACGTGGGGGCAACGACGCGGACGCGGTCACCCTGCTGGAGTACGAGACCCGGCTCTGCGACCATATCGACGTCACCGCGGCGTACTCGCGAGATCGTCGCGGAGAACTCCTTGGCGAGGCCGAGCGAGGCAACCGTGCGTCCAGCGACCTTCGGGTTGGAGATGGTCATGCGGCGGAAGTCCAGGTAGGAGCGGTCCTGCATGAGGGAGTGAGAGGAGGCATGCCCCAGCTCGGTGGCGGCGCGCGCGACGAGCTCACGAGGGCCGACAACTGTCACGAGGTCCCCGGGATCCAGGGTGTCAGACATCTGGGGGCGGGTGATCGGGCCGGTCTCGCCGCGACGCAGACGGGAGAAGGAAACCTTCTCGCCGAGCTTCTCGTAGATGTCGCCGACGAAGGGATGATCGTCGCGCTCGACGCGGATCGTGCGGTTGGACAGGGGGGAAGGAGCATCCTTGTCGTTACGGCCGTAGTGCAGGGCGGCCATCGAGGCGGCCAACATGCCGATGACGCCGAAGAGGTAAGCGATCGAGTAGCCGACGGTTGCACGGGCGGGATCGCCGGATGCCTCGCCTGCTGCTGCCAGTGCGGGGGTGTTCGTCACGGAACCCGCGAAGGTACCGGCGATGAGGGGAACATCCATCCCCATGGCCTGACCGATGTACAGGCCTGCTGTGGCTGCGATACCGTAGAAGGCAACCATCGTCAGGATCGGGCCGATGGCGGTCTTCAAGTTGTGGAAGAACGAGGCGCCCGAGTTGATGCCGATCGCGAACGTGAACAGCGTCAGGCCGAGGGTGCCCAGCTGCGGGGTAACGCGCAGCTCGATGTCGTAGGACTGCGCCCACGCAGCCAGCACGATGGCGAAGAAGAGAACGGCGGCAGCACCGAGGCCAATGCCTTTGATTTTCACATGGCCAAACGCCATGCCTATACCGATGAGAAGGAAGAGGAACAGTACCGGCTGCTCGCTCAGAATCTCGAAGATCTGATGCACGATGAAATCTCCGTGTTGTGGATTGTGATATGAGGTATGTATCAATTAAAGCAGCAAGAAGTGCTGTGTATCTCAGTCCATCGTCCTAGATAGCGTTCAGGGTCTTAAGGTCCGCACAATGAGATGGATAAGGAGCGGAGAGCTCAAGAGAGATACGGTAAAGCCATGCTCGACGTTCGCGGAATTGGAGTCCTTGCCCTGGTCATCGTACCCGGGCGTGCGATGCCTGCCGTGTAACGTGAGGATGGATCGCACGCCGAAATCCCCGCATCCGCTACTGCCGGATCTGACGGGGTTTTTTCTTTGAGACGGTCCCAACGATTGAGAGGACGAATGGTGAGCGACACCGCCAACACCACCCGCATGACCGGAGCCGAGGCTATCGTGGCCAGCCTCGAAGCCCTGGGTGTCACCGACGTGTTCGGTATGCCCGGCGGCGCAATCCTGCCGACGTACGACCCGCTGATGGCGTCGACGTCTGTGCGCCACATCCTAGTCCGTCACGAGCAGGGTGCGGGCCATGCTGCCGAAGGCTACGCCCTGGCCACCGGTAAGGTCGGCTGCGCGATCGTGACCTCCGGCCCCGGAGCTACCAACGTGCTGACAGCCCTGGGTGACGCATCTATGGATTCGGTTCCGATCGTCGCGATCTCAGGACAGGTCGGTGCCTCCCTGATCGGTAGTGACGCCTTCCAGGAAGCCGACGTCGTCGGTGCATCGATGCCCATCACCAAGCACTCCTTCCTGGTCACGGATCCCGCGGAGATCCCCGCGCGCCTGGCCGAGGCTTTCCACCTCGCGGCTACCGGTCGCCCAGGCCCCGTTCTCGTGGACATCACCAAGTCCGCGCAGGTTGCCGAGATGGACTTCTCCTGGCCTCCGGTCCTGGATCTGCCCGGCTACCGCGTTGCAGACAAGCCGAACATGAAGCAGGTGCGTGCGGCTGCCCGCGCGATCGCCGATGCCCAGGCTCCCGTCCTCTACGTCGGTGGCGGCATCGTGCGCTCCGGCTCTACCGATGCCCTTGCTGAGTTCGTCGAGGTCACGAACGCCCCCGTCGTCACCACGCTGACCGCCCGCGGCGCCTTCCCTGACTCTGATCGCCACAATCTCGGCATGCCCGGCATGCACGGTACCGTGGCTGCCGTCGGTGCGCTCCAGCGTGCGGACCTCATCGTGGCGCTCGGCGCCCGCTTCGACGACCGCGTGACCGGCCGCCTCGACTCCTTCGCACCCCGCGCGACCGTCGTGCACATCGACATCGACGCAGCTGAGATCTCGAAGAACCGCCACGCCGACATTCCGATCGTTGCCGACCTGGCGACCGCCCTGCCGATCCTCACCCAGGAAATCGCCCAGGCCTCGTCGGAAAACAAGGCCGACATTTCCGGATGGTGGCGCTACCTCGACCGTCTGCGCACCAAGTACCCGATCGGATGGGCCGAGCCCGACGACGGCATGATGGCACCCCAGGAAGTCCTGAAGAAGCTTTCCGAGCACGTCGGCCCCGACGCGATCTACGTGACGGGCGTGGGCCAGCACCAAATGTGGGCCTCTCAGTTCATCACGCTGGACAACCCGCGTAGCTTCATCTCCTCGTGCGGATCTGGCACCATGGGTTACTGCATCCCCGCAGCCATGGGTGCCCAAGTCGGCGCTCCCGACAAGGTCGTGTGGGCGATCGACGGCGACGGCTCCTTCCAGATGACCAACCAGGAGCTGGCCACCTGCACGATCAACAACATTCCGATCAAGGTCGCCCTCATCAACAACTCGGTGCTGGGAATGGTGCGCCAGTGGCAGTCTCTGTTCTTCGGCAAGCGCTACTCGAACACGACGCTCAACCCCGTCGAGGGCGAACAGATCCCCAACTTCGAGATGCTCGCGCAGGCCTACGGCATGGCGGCGCGCACCGTGCGCTCCATCGACGAGGTCGACGAGGCCATCGAATGGGCCATGTCAATCAACGATCGCCCCGTCCTCATTGACTTCCGCGTCTCCAAAGACTCGATGGTCTGGCCGATGGTCGCCGCGGGCGTGTCCAACGATGAGATTCGTTACGCCAAGGGCATGGCGCCCGACTGGGAGGTGGAAGACTGATGACAAATCGTCACACTCTGGCCGTGTTGGTCGAGAACAAACCCGGCGTGCTCACTCGCGTTGCCGCGCTTTTCGCCCGCCGCGCCTTTAATATCAAGTCGCTGACCGTGGGAGAGACCGAACACCCCGAGATCTCCCGCATGACCATCATCGTGGACGCAGACTCCGCGCCCATCGAGCAGGTGGTCAAGCAGCTCAATAAGCTCATCAACGTCCTCAAGGTCGTCGAGCTTGAACCCGAAGACTCCGTCGAACGGCGTCTGCTCATGATGAAGGTCCAGGCTGACGAGACCCGTCGCACCTCGGTCCTGCAGATCGTGGACCTGTTCCGCGCACACGTCGTCGACGTGCAACCCGAGTCGGTCGTCATCGAATCGATCGGCTCCCTACCCAAGCTGGAGGCGCTGCTGCGGGCCCTGGAGCCCTACGGCGTCACCGAACTCGTCCAGTCGGGCGCCGTGGCCATCGGCCGCGGGTCTCGCTCGATCACGGATCAACTGAAGGAGAAATGAAAATGGCAGAGATCATCTACGATGACGGCGCAGACCTGTCGCTGATCCAGTCCAAGAAGGTTGCCATCATTGGTTATGGTTCGCAGGGTCACGCTCACGCGCTGAACCTGAAGGATTCCGGAGTTGACGTGGTCGTCGGCCTGCGCCCCGGTTCCTCCTCGTGGGCCAAGGCTGAGGCCGCTGGCCTCGAGGTCAAGGACGTGGCCGAGGCCGTCGCCGAGGGCGACGTCGTCTCCGTGCTGCTGCCCGACCAGGTCCAGCGCTACGTCTACGCCGAGCAGATCGCCCCCAACCTGAAGGAAGGCGCCGCCCTCCTCTTCGCGCACGGCTTCAACATCCGCTACGGCTACATTGAGGTCCCCGCCGGCCATGACGTCATCATGGTCGCCCCCAAGGGCCCCGGCCACAAGGTTCGCGAGACCTACGTGCAGGGCAAGGGTACTCCGGACGTCGTCGCCGTCGAGGTGGACGCCTCCGGCAAGGCCTGGGAGCTGGCCCTGTCCTACGCGAAGGGCATCGGCGGCACCCGCGCCGGCGTCATCAAGACGACCTTCACCGAGGAGACCGAGACCGACCTGTTCGGCGAGCAGGCTGTCCTGTGTGGCGGCGTCTCCCACCTGATCCAGGCTGGCTTCGAGACCCTGGTCGAGGCTGGCTACCAGCCCGAGATCGCCTACTTCGAGGTCTGCCACGAGATGAAGCAGATCGTCGACCTCATCAACGAGGGTGGCATCACCAAGCAGCGCTGGTCCTGCTCCGACACCGCTGAGTACGGCGACTACGTCTCCGGCCCGCGCGTCATTGGCGAGGCCTCCAAGGAGGCCATGAAGGCTGTTCTGGCCGACATCCAGGACGGCACCTTCGCCCGCAAGTTCATCGCCGATCAGGATAACGGCGCCCTCGAGTTCAAGGCGCTGCGCGCCGAGGAAGAGGCCCACCCGATCGAGAAGACCGGCCAGAAGCTGCGCAAGGCGTTCGGCTGGACCGACTCCGACGAGGACTACACCGAGGGCAGCGCCGCGCGCTGATCTCGAGCTCCGTTTCGGATAGCGTCAAGCCCCGGCCTCGTTCCTTTTTGAACTGCCTCCCGTTTCTTGGACATCGAAATTGAAGTCCAGGGTATGGGAGGCTTTTCGTGTCTGTGGATCTGGGGTTGAGGCATGATCGTTTGCTTTGGGAGGGGGCGGTGGAGATGTTTGAGAGGGGCTGCTGCTACGGTTTGACCGCCAGGAGGCTTGGTGTGTGTGCCGAGAGTGTGAGACAGTGGCACAAGATGTACCGCGTGATCGGGGGGGGGGGGGGGCTTCTTGCCATGGGAGTAAAGCGGGCCAAATACGACTATGAGACCAAGGTCGTTGCAGCGAGGGCCGTGGTTGATGGGGGGATGAGTAAGCCTG
The DNA here is from genome assembly GCA_938041695.1 of uncultured Actinomyces sp. Classification (GTDB taxonomy): domain Bacteria; phylum Actinomycetota; class Actinomycetes; order Actinomycetales; family Actinomycetaceae; genus Pauljensenia. The sequence continues at coordinate 15,257 of CALISI010000036.1, read as the reverse complement.
AGGCGATGGTGCGTTTCGGTATTGCGAGCGCGACACCGTTGAAGCAGTGGTGCAGGCTGTACCGCGAGGGCGGCGTGCAGGCGCTCAAGCCCAAGCCCAAGCCCAAGCCCAAGGGTAGGCCGAAGGGGTCGGTGCGGGCGGTGCCATCACCGCGTGAGGAGGAACTCCAAGAGCGCGTGCGCAAGCTCGAGGCGCAGGTGGCGTACCTAAAAGAATCGATTGCCCTGAAGGGGCAGAGGCGTTGCCAAACCGGGATAACGCCCTAGTGGTCGCTGAGCTTTCAGGGCGTGGACATGCGGTGTGTGATCTCCTCGAGGCCGCCGGTCTTGCCAGGTCGAGCTACTACTACGCGCTGGCTCACCCCCAGCAGCCAACCAGGGCGTATCTGCGGCCCAAGGTCGCCTAGATCTTTTCACGAACCCCCAATGGGTGCGGTCACGCAGGTAGCCATGTGCCTGCGCGCAGAGGAAGGGGAGCGCATCGCCGATAAGACGGTCTTGAAGATGATGGGCGAAATGGGGCTGCGCTGGGGCATACGCCGCGAGAGGGGCTACCACAGGTACGACTCCTACAAGGGGGACGTGGGGCACAGTTTCGAAAACACCATCGGCCGTGACTTTAAGGCCGATGGGCCCTGGCAGAAAACGGGTACCGACGTCACCGAGTTCAAGCTCTCCTTCGGTAAGGCCTACCTCGCTCCGGTCTACGACTGTGCCAGCAAAGAGATCGTGGCCCACTCCATCTCGATGTGCCCCAACCTCGCCCAACAAAAAGAGATGCTCTCGATGCTCATGGATGCCAAGCCCGCAGGAGCTGAGCCGATCTTGGACTCGGACATGGGATGGCAGTACCAGCACAAGGCCTACATCAGTGCGCTCGCCGATAACGGTTTCATCCAGAGCATGTCACGCAAAGGCAACTGCATCGACAATGGTGCCACCGAGCAGGTTTTCGGGCACCTCAAGGACGAGTTCTTTCGCGGCCAGGACTGGCAGACCTTCGAGAGCTTCAAAGCCGACCTCGACGCCTACATCACACACTGGAACACAACAAGACGCCAAGTCAAGCTCAAGGGCCTGACACCGGCAGAATACCGGGATCAGGCCCTACAGGAAGCCGCATAACGGCTACCACTTAAAGCGTCTAAGTTTCGGGGCGCAGTTCATTCCCAATGTGGGACGAGGACGGGGCTTGAAGCTATCCGCGATGAAGCGGTGACTATCAGATTGTCGGGATGATTAACTCACTGGAGCCAGTAGCTCAGGAGCATGCCCTGTTGAAGCGAGTAGAGGATGCGGTGTTCCTATTGGTGGGAGCGCAGGGTTCCTATCCTGATGGTGAGGCCGCTGAGGAACGCGCATTTATGCAGTTGCCGGTCCTGTTTGTCATGAGCGACCTGTGCGTGTGCGGCAATGGGCTTGCAGTGTCCGCGCGTCGAATGACCATGCTCCTGGGAGAGTGGGGGCATGATGCTCGCGTGTTGTCTGCGCCTCCGTGTCATCGTAATGATTGTGGTGGTGGCGTGCCTGTTTATCCCCTTCCGCACCTTCGTATCCCCCTCGTTGCGCCACTCATCGCCTCTCAGGGCTACGCCCTTGCTCGTGTGGATCGTCGCCAGGTAGATCGGGTGTTTTTCGCGTGAGGAGGATTGGGCGATATTCCCGTGTGCTCTGCGCTTCAGTTCTCATACTCGCTCCATCGAGCTGACCCTGGCGGGGCGAGGACCGACAGAAGGGCGGCTTCGAGCGCAGGCGGATCGGCTCGTGCGCGATGGGGTCATCGTCCATCCGGTTCGCTTTGCTTTTATGAGTGCAGATGAGATGGCTCGGGCCTCGAGGAAGTCTGATCTCTATGTGCATGCCGCGCGGATCGAGGTGGAGGGCCTTGGTGCTCGTGAGGCGCTGCGTCACGGCGTGGTCCCTGTTCTCGCGCGTGGCCCCCTGACGGCGACCAGTCAGTTTGCGCTGACGGAGGAGAGCGTGTTCGAGGCGGGGGATCCGCGCTCGCTCGCGCGCGTCGTTGACGCGTGGATCGATCACGGGGGCAAGGCTCGTCGAGCTGAGGCTGCGCGATATCGAGGCCTGGGGCCCAGTGTGACATCCGTGTATATGTCCGTGAGTTGGAGCGTGTCTATGGCTGGTTGGTCGGCGGGGGAGAATTCCCAGGTGCTCAGCCTGACAGGTGAACGCGGGGCCTCGAAGTTGCGGGGTAATTATCTTAGACGTTGATAAAAATATCTGTCGTATAACTGGTTAGTCGGCATCTAAATTTGTATGATGAATCTCGTAGAGAGTGAGTCATGACTCACTGCCCGCTGATTGACAACTCATCTCGGAAGGACCAACGATGACCCTCCGCCACTACGGGCGTGCCCTCGCGGCTGCCTCGGGAGCCGCGCTGCTGTGCGCAGCTCTCTCGGTTCCCACGCTCGCCACCCCGACCAGTGACACCGGTGTGCTAGCCCCGGTGACGGCCTCGGTAACCGACGAAGGTTCGGCTCCCATCACCGTCACTGTGACGCGCACCGACTCCCACGGAGACAAGGTGTACGAAGGTGACCTCATCACCATCACCGTCACCTACACCAACAACACAGACAGTGCTCTGACCGTCTTCCCGGTGGCCTCGAACCTGTCCGGCGTGCTGGCCACCGGCGCCCCCAACTGCCGCTGGCACAACCTCGCTGCGCACACCACCAAGCAGTGCACGACCGCGACGCACACCGTGACCGCCGACGATGTCGCGGCCGGAACCTTCACCCCGATGACGACGTGGGCTGCCACCCGCGACCGCAACGGCACAGACGTCATCGCCGGTGACATTACCGCGAACGCTGACCCTGTGACCGTCGCTCAGGGCGAACGGCCCCCGGCCCCCGACCCGCTGGAGACGCCGCATGACTACGCGATCGGCGAGAAAGTTCGCCTCGCATCCCCAGGCCTCGCGGGCTTCAGCTGCCACCGCATCCCCGCGCTGACCACCGCCACCAACGGATGGATCATCGCCGCGTGGGACGGGCGCCCCGATACCTGCCAGGATGCACCCCAGGCGAACTCCATCGTCTACCGCATCTCCAAGGACGGCGGTCAGTCGTGGACCTCCATCCAGACCGCGCTTGCAGGCACCCCCGGCGCGGATAAGGTCGGCTACTCCGATCCCTCCTTCGTCGTCGACCGCACCACCGGAACAATCTTCCTATTCTCGGTCAAGTCCTACGACGCCGGTCTCTTCCAGTCCCAGCTCGGTACCGACCCCGCAGCGCGTAACATCCTGCACGCCCACGTCGTCGAATCCCACGACAACGGCGAGACCTGGGTCAACCCCCGCACCATCACGGACCAGGTAACCGCCGGTCACACCGACCAGTGGTTCACGCGCTTCGCGTCCTCCGGTGAAGGCATCCAGCTGCGCTACGGTGCCCACGTCGGACGACTCATCCAGCAGTACGCCGTCGCCAACTCCGGCACGACCTCGCTCATGGCCGTTTCCGTCTACTCCGACGACCACGGCGTGACGTGGAAGCCCGGTGCACCCACCGAGGGAAACGCCGACGAGAATAAGGTCGTCGAGCTCTCCGACGGACGTCTGCTCCTCAACTCTCGCACGCAGGGTACCGCCGGCCAGCGCCTCGAAGCCATCTCCTACGACGGTGGACAGACCTGGGGCCCCTTCCGCCACAACTGGGACCTGACCGACCCGCGTAACAACGCCTCCATTGTGCGCGCCTACCCGGACGCCCCCGAGGGTTCCGCACGCGCACGCGTCCTGCTCTTCTCCAACGCCGATTCGTCCAGCGCCCGTGCCAACGGCACCATCCGCGTGTCCTATGACGACGGCTTCACCTGGAATGACGGTACCGTCTTCGAGAGCGGCGAGATGGCCTACTCGACGCTGCATCCCCTCGGCGATGGCACCTGGGGCCTGCTGTACGAGTCCGGCGGCTACAAGAACATCGAGTTCATGCGCATTGACGCCTCCTACCTGGGGCTGACCGACCCCGGCGAAGAGCCGACTCCGGACCCGCAGCCTACTCCGGACCCGCAGCCGACTCCGGACCCGCAGCCCACCCCTGAACCCGCCCCGGCTGTTACCCCCGCACATTGGGTGAACACCGGTTCGGGTTGGAAGTGGCAGCTGGAAGACTCCAGCTACGCAACGAACCAGACCATCACGATCGGCGAGGCCACCTACCGCTTCGGCGCAGACGGCATGATGGTCACCGGCTGGGACAATCAGGGTGGCGTGTGGAACTACTACAACGCCTACGGTGCCCGCGTCAGCGGCTGGATCCATGATGGGGCCTGGTACTACCTCGACCCCGCGACGGGAGCGATGGCGACCGGCTGGGCGCAGGTCGGTGGCACCTGGTACCTCTTCAACGCCTCCGGGGCGATGCTCACGGGCTGGCAGTACGCCGGTAGCTGGTACTACCTGGCTCCCTCGGGAGCCATGCTCACCGGCTGGCAGCACATCGGTTCCGCCTGGTACTACTTCGCCGACAACGGCCACATGGTCACAGGCTGGCAGTTGATCGACGGTCGCTGGTACTTCTTCGCTCCCTCGGGTGCGTGGATCTGATCCGTCTGACCGAGCCGGGGCTGGGGGAGCGTACGTGCTCTCCCGGCCCCGGCCTCGTCTATGGGAGACGTCACCGGGAAAACGGCCCACGTGGTGGAACGATTCCCTCCTCGGGGCCTCGGGCGGGGGAAGATGGAGCTATGACACTGAACATCGCAGTAATCCCCGGCGACGGCATCGGCAAGGAGATCGTCCCCGAAGGCCTCAAGGTCCTGGATCGCGTCCTGGCAGACAAGGGCGTCGACTACTCCACGACCCACTTCAACCTGGGGGCCGAGCGCTGGCACGCCACCGGCGACACCCTCACCGACGAGGACCTCGAGGCCATCAAGCGCCACGACGTGATTCTCCTCGGCGCAGTCGGCGACCCCTCCGTCCCCTCCGGCGTCCTTGAACGAGGCCTGCTGCTCAAGCTGCGCTTCGCCCTCGACCACTACGTGAACCTGCGTCCCTCCAAGTACTACGAGGGTGTGCCCAGCCCCCTGGCCAACCCCGGCGACATCGACTTCGTCGTCGTGCGTGAAGGCACAGAGGGCCTCTACTGCGGTAACGGCGGCGCCGTGCGCGTGGGCACCCCGCACGAGATCGCAACCGAGGTCAGCGTCAACACCGCCTACGGTGTCGAGCGCGTCGTGCGCTACGCCTTCGAAGCGGCCGCCTCGCGCAAGAAGCACCTCACCCTCGTCCACAAGCACAACGTCCTGGTGAACGCCGGACACATGTGGCGTCGCATCGTCGACGAGGTGGGGGAGGAGTATCCCGAAGTGCGCGTCGATTACTGCCACATCGACGCTGCCACCATCTACATGGTCACCGACCCCGCGCGCTTCGACGTTATTGTCACCGACAACCTTTTCGGTGACATCCTCACCGACGAGGCCGGGGCCGTGACCGGTGGTATCGGCCTGAGTGCGTCGGGCAACCTCAACCCCTCGCGCGAGTACCCTTCCATGTTCGAGCCCGTGCACGGCTCTGCCCCCGACATCGCGGGACAGGGCAAGGCGGATCCGACCGCGACCATCTCCTCGGTCGCGCTGATGCTCGACTTCATGGGCTACCCCGAGGAGGCGGCGCGCGTTCGCGGCGCAATCGACGCCGACATGGCGGCGCGAGCCGACGCTGCGGCAGCCGGGCATCCGCTCGTGCGTTCCACCTCGCAGATCGGCGATGACATCGCAGCGAGGGTCTGAGAAGAGACGAGACGCGAGGGCCGCTCCCCGGGATGGGTGAGCGGCCCTCGTGTCTGTATGGAAGCGCCCGTGAGGCGAGGTGCTCGCCATCAGCGCGTGCCGATGAGCGCGGGCAGGGAGGTGCGAGGAGCCCACTGCTGGATGTCCGCCAGCGCGGCGCTGGCACCAGCGCTGCGCACGTCCGAGGAATTGCTGGCCAGCATGGCGGAGTCCGCCGCAAGCAGGTTTGATGCCAGGGAAGGCGCGTCGAGGAACCCGAGCGTGCAGCGGGGGGTGCGCGTATCGGCAGCTCCGGCACGCAGCGCGGTGTCGGCGCGCGTGAGTAGCTCACCCGACACGGCGTATGCGTCGGTCAGCGTGCCGGCGCTCACCTGCGCCTGTGGCAGAGTCGATGCCGTGCAATCCCAGGTGGCGACCGCGCTCGACAGCTCCTGAGACGATGCCAGATCCTTGCCCGAGGGGGCGAACGATGCTGATATTGCCGGTGCGTCGAAAAGATCGATGGACCAGGTCTGGACTCCCTGGCGTGAGGCTGCATTCACGCGGTCGTTGATAAGGAGCGCTTGGTCCAGCCCCGCATCCAGGTCGATGCCATAGGCCTGGGCGATCGTGACCGCGCTCGCGTAACGACCGAGTGCTGCAGCCGCCAGGGTGCGGGCCTCATCGGCGCTCGTACGATTTGTGTCAGCGGCGATCTCCAGGTCGCGGGTCGCCGTACGGGCAAGCCACGCGACGAACGCCGACACGTCGGTGGGGGCCTCGGACACGGCGGCGGGGGCAGAGGCCCCCTCGGGCGGTGTTCCGCCCCACGGGTCCCACAGGCCACCCAGTGCCTCCAGGCGCTCGTCCGAGGCCGTCGCGACAGCGCGCAGAGCCGCCGAACAGGACGCGCACTCCGTCGCGACATCGGCAAGCTGGGTCGCCCGATCGGAAGCCGCCGACTCCGTGCGCGCAGCTTGGTCGCGTACGGCGGCGAATCCGGTCAGGGTAGGTAGAGAGGACGACGAGCACGCGGACAGCGCGAGAACCGCCACCCCAGTCGCGACGAGGCCGGGGAAGTGGCGTGTGGTCAAAGTTAGTTTTGCGAAACGCACACCCGCATCATCCCACACCCCCGGGTAGGATAGGGAACTGACCCGCGTACGCGAGAGAAAGATAGGCGCATATGGCATCGTCCACGTCAGATGGACCGCTCGAGGAGCTGCTGGCTCCCGTGGTCGAACAGTCGGGACTGGAACTGGACTCAGTGACCCGCTCACGCTCCGATGCGATGCCGCTCCTGCGGGTCATCGTCGAAGCACCGATCGGCGCCGACGGAATCGACTCGGACACCCTCGCTGAGGTGTCCCGCGCCGTGTCGAAAGCGTTGGACGCCGCAGATCCGATCGACGGCGAGTACCTGCTGGAGGTGTCCACACCGGGGGCCGAACGCGAACTGACGAAAGTCGGGCATTGGATGCGCCAGATCGGACGCCTCGTGCGCATCAAGATGCGTGCCGGCGGCTACGTCTCCGGACGCGTCGTTGCCGCAGACGAGACCAGTGCAACGATCGATGTCGACGGCGAAATGACTACCATTGACTATTCTGACATGAGGAAGGCGCGCTCCCGCGTCGACTTTGGAACGGGGAACTAAACCCGTGATCTGCGATGTGCCCGGCTGCGTTGGCGCAGCCGGGCACATGTGTGTGATCCGTTTGATAATGAATCCGATGGGGTGTAGAGTGTGACGCGATGCACGGGAGCCCCAGAAGCGAGGGGCTGAGAGGGAGGCGATCCTCCGACCGACACACCTGATCCGGATCATACCGGCGTAGGGACGCAGACACTTCTTCCACGAAGGCTCGTGCGCGCACGCGAAAGAGCCGACGTGAGCGACGATAACAATCATCTCGACGTGACGACCAGGGTCTGGCCCGTCATCTCCGACGACGAAATCTCCCGGGTACTCGCCCGCCTCGCCACCCCCCTCGCAGGCGCCGCCCTGGAGGTTTCGAACCGCCCAACGACAGCGGGAATCCTCGTAGATGCGGGCGATACGACGGTTTTCATCAAGCGTTATGGGTCTGGTGCCGTACCCCCCGATCACCTGCGAGCTGTCCACGGCCTCGTCGCCCACGTACGCGCGAAGGGGTTTCCCACCCCAGCCTTTCTGCCCTTTGCGGACGGCGATACCGTCTGGGAAACACCTACGGGCACGTGGGAGGTGTGCGAAGGGGCAATCGGTGAGGACCGGTACCGTGATGATCCCACGTGGACGATTCCGGGCACCCTCGAGGAGGCGCACGCCCTGGGCGCCATGACCGCGCGACTCGCCCTGGCCTCGGCGGACTATCGAGCCCGCAACAACCCGCCCTGCGCCTACCAGTCACGCATGCGCCTCTTCGCCGACGATCCCCGCCGAGACTTGGCCCAATGGATCGAGCAGCGACCCGGGGTTGCGGCCTTCCTACGCGATACGGGCAGACGTATCGAAGATCAGTGGGAACCGCATCTGAAGTTCGCCGCCGCATACGCCCCGATCGCCCGCGATCTGCCGACGTCGTGGACCCACGGAGACCTGCACATCTCCAACGTCTTCTGGCAGGGCCTCGCCCCCTCACAATTCATCGATTTTGGGCTGGCCGATCTCAATCCCTCCATCTACGACTTGGCGCTCATTATCGAGCGCAATGCCTTCGAGTGGACGCGGATCGTCGACGGCGAGGAAGAGGCAGTCCACCGAGACATCACCCTCGCCCTCATCGAAGGCTACGAGGACGTCAGACCCCTGAGTCCTCTCGAACGACGCGGCCTCATTGCCTTGATGCCGCTGATCCAAGCGGAGTCTGGCCTCAACTGGATCGACTACCAGTATGGGGCGACCCGATCCATCCCGGGCGCGACTTGGTGCCATGACATTTTCTTCGGCGAGCATACTCGGTGGTTCACACGCCCGGCTGGGCAGGACTACCTGGCGTGGCTCGACGACGCAGTGATGCACGAATGAAAGGAAAAACAATGAAACGAACTATCAAGGGGCTTGCAATGCTGCTGCCCGCCTGCGCTCTTGCCGTGGCGGCCTGCTCAGACACCGCAACGAACTCCCAGAGCGAGCATCCGCGGGAAACAGTGAGTGTCGTCCTGGACTGGACACCGAACACAAACCATTCCGGCGTCTACCTGGCCATGGCCCGCGGATACTACGAGCAGGCGGGCATCGATGTTGAGATCCTGCCCTACTCCGAAGCGGGGTCCGCGTCAGTTCTCCTGGGCGGAGGGGCCGATTTCGTCTTCGAAGGGGCCTACTCCGTGATCGCCGGCAAAGCGCGTGGTGACGACATGACCATGGTCTTCAACCTCCAGCAAGAGTCCTCGCAGGGCATCGCAGTGCGCGCAGACAACTCGGACATCACGAGGCCCGCCGACCTTGACGGAAAACTCTTTGCAACCTGGGGCGCAGCCGAAGGCATCGCGAAGGTACAAACTATGATCCGCAACGACGGCGGACAAGGAAACGTGGAGACCGCGCTGCTCGGAACCAGCGCCTACGCAGCCGTCTACAACGGCACGGCAGACTACGCCGAAGGCCTCACAACGTGGGAAGGGATCGAGGCGGACCTCGCCGGAACCCCCGTCAAGTGGTTCATGCCCGCTGACTACGGTGTTGAGACGACGCCCGCCGAGCTCGGTCTGGTAACAACCCCCGCATACCTGCGAGACCACTCCGACCTGGCAAAGCGATTCATCCAGGCGACCCAACGCGGATACAAGGATGCCATCTCCGATCCGTCCGGTGCCGTAGACGCACTGTTGAATGCCAATCCCGACGCTGCCATCGATCGCGAATTGGCCACCAGGAGCCAGGAGCTGCTCTCATCGCAGTACTGGAAGGACTCAGCTGGCAGCGTCGGTCACGGTGACGTCGATCGTTGGCAGCGCTACATCGACTACCTGGAGGGGCAGGGCCTCCTCGAAGACGCCAACGGAAAGCCCGCATCCGCCGGCCTGCGAGGCGCAGACATGGTGACCAATGATCTCCTCGAGTAGGCCAAGCTCGGAGGATGGGCGCACGCGCGACAATGTCGTGCGCTCAGCCTGGGCACTCGCCTCCCTGGGCGTGGTCGTGACAGCGTGGCAGATTCTCCACGCCTGGTCCGGCCTGTCAGAGCGGATCCTGCCGGCTCCCACCACAATTGTTACCTCGGCAGCGGCCAGCTGGCCGTCGCTTAGAGCGGCTGCGTGGGCGACGGGTATCGAAGGGATCGCGGGCATGCTCGTCGGAATCGCTACGGGAGTCATCATCGCTTTCACCACGTCGCTCTGGCCCCGCGTCTCCCATGTCGCCATGCCAATCCTGGTTGTCTCCCAGACAATCCCCCTGGTGGCGATCGCACCCCTCATGGTGATTTGGATGGGCTTCACCATGGCCTCGAAAATTGTGGTCGTTGCGGTGTTTACCGCCTTCCCCGTGGCTATTGCCTTGCTGCGCGGTCTCGGGCGCGTGCCAACCTCCCTCACCGACCCACTCGCTGTCGCCGGTGCCTCGCGTCTCTGGATCCTCATCCATGCGCGGCTGCCCTGGGCGCACACGCACCTGTTCTCGGGCATCCGCATCGCGGCTACCTACGCTTTCGCATCTGCTGCGACGGCCGAGTTTATGGGCGCCAAACGTGGACTTGGCGTCTTCCTCCTGAGTGCGCAATCGTCATTTCGCACCGACCTCGTATTTGCCGGAGCCGGAGTCCTCGTTCTGATGACACTCCTGCTCTACGCACTCGTTGCCGCTGCGGAGGTGGTGATATCCCGTCGCTCCCTGCCCTCTCCCTGGAGGCGAATGAAGGGGAGTCGGAGCGTCGTTCCCGGACGCATCGACATCGCTGACGTGTCGAAAACCTACCGCTCCTCGCGGGGGGACGTGCGAGCGCTTGAGCGTGCGAGCTTGGCGGTAACGGAGGGGAAGATAGCGGCCGTCGTCGGTCCCTCCGGATGCGGCAAGAGCACACTCATCCGTATTACGGCTGGACTCGAACAGGCAGACCATGCGCTCGACCACGTGCAGCCGAACACTTCTATGTCCTGTGCCCTTATGCCGCAATCGGACTCGCTCGTGCCCTGGCTCAGCGTTCGAGACAATGTGGCTCTGCCTCTCGTCCTGGCGGGAGCCCTAAAACGGGACGCTCGCGCCCAGGCGCAAGCCGCCCTTGAGGGGCTGGCACTCGGCTCATTTTCCTCCCACCGGCCCGATGAGCTGTCCGGAGGAATGCGTGCCCGTGTTGCTTTCGCTCGTACGATGCTCACCCCGGCCAGCGCGATCCTGCTTGATGAACCCTTCGGAGCTCTCGACGCCCTCACTCGGGCAGACGTGTGCGACTGGCTCGCGGGCATTCTCGACGAGGAATCGCGCACAACCATCATCGTCACCCACGACATCCGGGAAGCCGTTCAACTTGCCGACACCGTCCATGTCATGAGCGTGCGGCCCGGGCATATCACAGACATCATCCCGATTGATCTACCGCACCCTCGCGGGCGCGGTACCCGACGACTGGAGCGATTCCACGCCCTGTGCGCCCGCGTGGAAGACGCTCTTACCAACACTCACGCGCGCACCGAACACGAAGGAACACCATGCCAGTCACACGAGTAATGCTCGAATACGTACACCCGTGGCCCAACCATGCCGGCCTCTTCCTGGCCAGGCGCAACGGAGGCTTCGCGCGGGCGGGTCTCGACGTTGAACTGATCTCCGACGGTTACGACAGGGGAGGGGCGCCCGCGATGCTCGCGCGCGGCGAATACGATGTCGCCTCCCTGCGCCTGGGACATGTTCTGCAGTCACGGTCCGCCGGCGTGCCTTTCGTCGCCGTTGCAACGCTCAATCAGCGTCAGCTCGGATCGGTGATCACAACGCCCGCGACTGGGATCTCGCGCTTCGCGGACCTTGAAGGAAAGACCGTTGCCGTTCCCCCTGTTGCTCGCCTCATTCACGAAGTATGCGAGGCGGTGGCCGTGGACGGGGGAGACCCCACCCTGATTCGCTTCGCGGACCCCGGCAACTGGGAGCCCGATGTTCGCTCCGTCGAGCAGGGGATCTACGACGCCGTTATGAACGTTCGTGCGTGGGAACCCTTCCAAGGAAACACTCCTCTTGATGAGGTGGTCGTCCTCGAATTCGACTCGGTAGGGGTCGCACCTCATCACTCCTACTTCCTGTCGGTGCGCGAGGACACCCTGGAACGTAATCCCGAATTCGTCCGTACGTTCCTCGCCGCTGCGAGTGTCGGCTACCGGGAGGCAATGGACGACGAGGACAGCGCCGTCGAAGCGATGACGTGGCCCATGTGCCACGTGCGCCCCGAGGTACTGCGTGCCTCGCTGCGGGCAATTCGTGACTCCTGGTTCACTCCCTCCGGACGTTGGGGCGAGATCCAAGAGGATCTTGTGACTTCCTACACGGAATGGATGGAAAAGGGCGGGTGGCTCGAAGAGGGCAGCTCGGGTGATGATCTGGCGGGAGCTTGGACGAACGCCTTCCTGCCGTAGAAAAGTACCCAGCGGGCGCTCGCGCGCCCGTTCGCAGACGCCTCGCCCATTCCCCAGTGTGGTCGAGGCGTCTGCTTGTCCGGCGCGTCGCGGATGAACGTGACGTAGGCGAGACAATCGCAACGACCACCAACCGCGCCAGATCGATTACCATGGGTAACCAGGACATGAGGAAGGCGCGCTCCCGCGTCGACTGTGGAACGGGGAAGTAGGAGACCATGGAAATCGATATGACCGCTCTGCGGATGGTGGAAAACGAGAAGGGCGTCAGCCTCGAAACCCTCGTTGACGCCATCGAAGAGGCACTGCTCAAGGCGTACCACAACCTGCCCGGCGCCATCTCCCAGGCCCGCATCGAAATCGACAAGAAGACCGGACGCGTCACCGTCATGGCCATGGACGAGGACGAGGACGGCAACCCGATCGGCGAGTTCGACGACACCCCGAAGAACTTCGGGCGCATCGCCCAGTCGACCGCGCGCTCCGTCATCATGCAGCGACTGCGTGACGCCGACGACCAGCGCGTGTTCGGTGACTTCGCGGGACGCGAAGGACAGGTCATCACGGGCACCGTCCAGGCCCCGCGCCCCGGCCGCCCCACCATGGTTCAGGTCTCCGACGACTTCGAGGCCATCCTGCCCGACGGCGAGAAGGTCCCCGGCGAGACCTACCGACACGGTGACCGCATCCGCGCCTACGTCGTGGGCGTTGAGCGCACCGAGCGCGGCCCGCGCATCACCCTGTCGCGCACCCACCCCAACCTCGTCGCCGGACTCTTCCAGCGCGAGGTCCCCGAGATCCAGCAGGGCCTCGTCAAGATCAAGGCCATCGCCCGCGAGGCCGGACACCGTACGAAGATCGCCGTGGCAGCCACCCGCGAAGGCATCAATGCCAAGGGTGCTTGTATTGGCCCGATGGGCGCGCGCGTGCGCTCCGTCATGGCCGAGCTGGGCGGGGAGAAGATCGACATCGTTGACTACTCCGACGACCCTGCGCGTTTTGTCGCAAACTCGCTGTCGCCTGCCCGCGTCACTCGCGTTGTCGTCCACTCGGTGGATAATCGCACTGCGACGGCCATCGTCCCGGACTTCCAGCTCTCTCTCGCGATCGGCAAGGAAGGCCAGAATGCTCGTCTTGCCGCGCGCCTGACGAACTACCACATCGACATTCACGCCGATACGGAAACCGGTGACGACGCGATCGTGTCGCGTGTCTCCACCCCCGATGACGTGACAAGTCGCTCATAGAATCTCAGACGAGCAATCCCCTAGCTGGACTAAGCTAGGGGATTGTGTCGTATTCTGTGCCGCCAGTGCCCACCTCCGGGTCCCGGCGCACCTGCATTGGATGCGGTGCACACGCACACAGAACCGCACTCGTGCGGATCGTGCGTTCGCCAGACGGCTCGATTCACCTCGATCCGACGGCGACTCTTCCAGGCCGAGGCGCCTGGGTCCACCCCGATGCAGGGTGTATCCAGAAAGCCCGAGTCAGACGCGGCCTCGCGCGCGCATTCCGAACGGGAAACGTTTCGGAGGCTGTGTGGGACGACATGGAGGAGTTGATCAACCACCAGTGATGGCCACGGGCCATCAACGCCGAGAAAATGGAAGCGGGTTGGAAGCTGATGGGCACCCGATGAGTACCCAGCGATGAGCTGCCAGCAATATCAGTAAGGCGTCTCCGGACCGGAGGCGCTTCCGGAATGGAGAAATGTGGCAAAGTTGCGTGTCCACGAGCTCGCCAAAGAGCTCGGAATCACCAGCAAAGAACTGATGGGTCACCTGAAGGAAGCAGGTGAATTCGTCAAGTCGTCCTCGTCCTCGCTCGAACCGCCCGTCGTGCGGCAGATGCGCGAGAAGTTCGCGGCGACACCCAAGACCAAGAAGGCGGACGCGAAGGCCGCCGCCAAGGCTCCCAAGCCCAGTGCGGCCAAGCCCGCTGCGAAGAAGGCCGCGGCCCCCGCCGAAGCAACACCCAAGGCTGCCGCTCCCAAGGCCGCTGCCCCTAAGGCGGATGGCCCCAAGCCCGGCGCGCCGAAGCCCGCTGCGGCTCCCAAGAGCGCTCCCAAGCCTCGTGGTAAGAAGCCTGAAGGTGCGCCCAAGCCCGCCGGCCGCAAGCCCGCGGATTCCAGCGCCCCCAAGCCCGCACCGCGTCGTAACGACGCTCCGCGTCCGGCACGCCCCGGTGGCCCCCGCCCCGGCGGCCCGCGCCCGGGCAACAACCCTTACGCCTCTTCCCAGGGCATGCCCCGTCCGGGCGGCTCCGGTGGCCCGCGCCCCGGTGCCCCGCGTCCGGGAGCTTCGGGCAACGGCGGTCCGCGTCCCGGCGCCGCTCGTTCGGGTGCCTCCGGCAACGGCGGTCCGCGTCCGGGCGCTCCGCGTCCCGGTGCCCCGCGTCCCGGTGGTAACCGCCCGAACCCGGGCATGATGCCCGGCCAGGCGAACTTCGCTCGTAATGCTGCCTCCGGTAACGGCGGTGGTGAGCGCGGCGGTCGCGGCGGCGGTCGCGGCCGCAGCAATGGCCGTCCCGGCGGCGCAGGTGCAGGCGCCGGCGGTCCTCAGAACAACGGCGGTGGCTTCGGTGGTCCCCGCGGCGGTGGCCGCGGCGGTCGGGGCTCCACGCCGGGCGCATTCGGCCGCGGAGGCGGCCGCTCGCAGCGCGGACGCAAGTCGAAGCGCGCGAAGCGTCAAGAGTACGAGCAGCAGAACGCGCCCGTTATCGGCGGCGTGTCGATCCCGCGCGGTAACGGCGCGCAGATCCGTATCCGCCAGGGCGCGTCCCTGGCCGACCTCGCCGAGAAGATTGACGTCAATCCCGCAGCACTCGTGACGGTCCTCTTCGCCCTGGGCGAGATGGCAACCGCTACGCAGTCCCTCGACCAGGACACCTTCGAGGCCCTGGGCGCGGAGCTCGGCTACGACGTCAAGGTCGTCTCCCCCGAGGATGAGGACCGCGAACTGC
>CALISI010000035.1 GCA_938041695.1 uncultured Actinomyces sp. | reverse complement strand
TCCATGTGAGCTCGCCCAGAAACGAGGACGAGGTTCTTCTCTCCGGTGGTCACCAGTCCGCTCATGCGGTTGTCTCTCCTTGTGTTGGATCAGGCGCGGGGCGCCGCGATCAATGTGCCGATGGTGCTATATGGCGCAACCATCGTATCGGCTGCAACGCAGCCCTGGCCGATCCACGCGGTGGGAACCACACTGCGGTCCCCGATTTCCGCATCAATCAGCGTGGCGCTAGGACCGATTTCACAGTCGGACCCAACGACGGTTGTCCCCCGCAGACAGGTGCCGGGGTAGATGGTGGTGTCCGCGCCGACCGTTACGTCGACGTCGATCCAGGTAGAGGCCGGGTCGACGATCGTCACGCCGGCGCGCATGTGCGCCTCGCAGATGCGACGGTTCATCTCGGCGCCCAGCTCGGCCAGCTGAACGCGGTCGTTGGCGCCCGCGCTCTGCCAGTGGTCGGTCAGCTCGAGGGCACCCGCGGTGCGTCCGGCGGGGGCGGCTGCCGCGAGGACATCGGTTAGGTAGACCTCGCCCTGGTCGTTATCGGTGCCGAGCGAGGCCAGGGAAGCGCGAAGGAAATCGGCGTCGAAAGCGTAGATGCCCGCGTTGATCTCGTTGATCGCGGCCTGCTCTGGCGTCGCGTCGCGCTGCTCGACGATCGCGGTGACTGTACCCGAGGCATCGCGGATGATGCGGCCGTAGCCGGTGGGGTCCTCAACGCGCGAGGTCAAGACGGTGACAGCGTGGCCAGCGGCCTCGTGGGTGACGACCAGCTCGGCCAGGGTCTCCGTGGAGAGGAGGGGGACGTCGCCGTAGGTGACGACGATGGTGCCGGAAACGGGCTCGACGGCCTGATCGAGTGCTTCCAGGCCACACTGGACGGCGCGGCCGGTGCCGGGGATCTCGTCCTGATCAGCGATAATCGCGTTGGGCAGGACGCGCTCGATTTCAGCGGCGACAACGTCGCGCTGGTGACGCACCACGGCAACCAGGTACTGAGGGTCGAGGCCATGGGCGGCGCGCAGGGCGTGTCCGATCATGGACAGGCCAGACAGGGGGTGAACGACCTTCGGGAGAGCGGATTTCATGCGCGTTCCCTGACCTGCGGCCAGGACGATGACGGCGGCGGGGCGAGACATGTTCCTCCTCGGGGTCTGCGGTCCCATCAGGACCGGTCGCTCCGCCCCTAGGATTCGAACCTAGACTAAAGGCACCAAAAACCTCTGTGCTGCCGTTACACCAAGGCGGAATGCGTCCACTGTGATGATACCTGCACCCCGCGTGCGCTTTCAAACGCGGCCACGAGCCCGCGGCGTGGTCTGCACGTGGCCCAGCCCAGGCCTCGTGTGATACTGGGGTCATGGCTGAGAAGAGGACACGAATGAGCGGCTTCGCACGCCGCGAGCAGCTGGTGACCGTGGGGCGCTCTCTGTTTGCCGAAAAGGGCTTCGGCGCGACCAGCGTCGAGGAGATCGCAGCCCGAGCGAAGGTCTCCAAGCCCGTCGTCTACGAGCACTTCGGAGGCAAGGAAGGCCTGTACGCGGTCATCGTCGACCGCGAGGTGCAGGCACTCATCTCCTCCCTGCAAACGTCCCTGGAGTCCTCGCAGCGCCCGCGCCTCATCCTGGAGAACGCGACCCTGGGACTGCTCGACTACATCGAGCGCAACACGGACGGCTTCCGCGTCCTCGTGCGCGACGCCCCGTCGGATCGCACGGCGGGCTCGTTCTCCTCCGTCATGGGCGACGTGGCGACCAGCGTCGAGCACATCATCGCCGAGCAGTTCAAGCGCTCGGACTTCGACGCGACCTGGTCTCCCCTGTACGCCCAGATGCTCGTCGGCCTCATCGCGCAGGTCGGCCAGTGGTGGCTCGATGACCGGCGCATGAAGAAGGACGAGGTCGCGGCCCACGTCGTCAACCTCATTTGGAACGGCCAGCGTGGCCTGCGCCCCCACCCCACGCTGCGGGTGCGATCGGGCGACGGACGCTGAGCTTGTCGTCATCTCCATACGACGAGGCCGTGGCGGGTCATCCCTGCCACGGCCCCGCCTATGGGTAAAACTCAGCGCGCCTCGAAGGAGAGGCAGTCAGCGGTGCCCGCGCCGACCGAGATGGCGGCGGCGGTGCACTCGAGTGCGGAGTTGTGGACGCAGTCAGCCTTCTGGCAGGCGCCAACGAAGGTCTCGGACTTGGCGAGGCCGCCCTTGACGGTCAGCGGGATGAAGGTCGTGCAGGAGGTCGAGTAGCCGACGGTGATCGCGGCGGCTCCGCAGTTCTTCTCCTTGTTGTAGGAGCAGTCGGTGACGGAGCAGTCGAGGATGCGGGGCATATCTGCCATTGGAGTGTCCTTTTCAACGTGGCCCCGTGGGGCCTGAATGTAGCCGGTCGCGACCGGGGTGGCCGCGCTGTTGACTCCAGTGATACGCCTTTTCGCAACACATTCAAAACGTGGCGAGTTTTCGTTGAAATTCCAAGGGTGTTCGCGCGCCGTTCGGGAGCTATTTTCGTATTCACACCATCACTAATTACGCAAATAAATGCGGCATTTGTTTTGCGTAATTCGGATAGGTGAGCCTGCGCTGTACCGGTATGGCACACCTACCCCGATGCACCTCGGGCCAAGGAAACGCCCGCGCCACCACAAGGCAGCGCGGGCGACTGGGACCCACAGTCGACAGGCAGGAAACCACGATTACGACGAGCATATTCGGAAGGCCCCCCGACACACCCGCCGGGGCGCTCATCATCACCTCAGGTAGGGGTATCCCAGCCACTGACGAAGCACAGGCCCACCGTCGGGAAGCATGTATGCGTGCAGCAGCTCAGACGGAGACACACCATGGAGCCAAGCAAGCGGGACACAATGAGACGGATTCCAAGTCACAAATTCAAGCAACTCGCCGGTCGGACCTCTCATGCTCTTATAACAAGCAGACGCATTCTCAGATACCGACCATCCCACCGGCAGCTCGTCAATTGTACTAGGAACAGACAAGCTTGAAAAACCCAGCGCATGACGCAAGTAGGGCACTGTGCAATTCACCATAACAATTTGCGTTAACACAATTGACCGTGAATTAAACAGACCACCCCTTCTAACTTTCCCTCGCTCTTTCTCATCGAAGCAGTACCGACCACCCTCTAACTATAGCAGCCACCCATCACCACATCCAAAGCTGAGAGCCAGATCAGCACCGCCATCCTTGAATCCATTACGAACTTCGATCTGCGTATATCGATTCATTACCGCCGCATACTCGTCCAGGAAGACCATCGGATCGTTCCTATCCCCGGAGGTACCCCTCCCGAAGATCCGTCCCAACCCGTTCAGCACTATCTTCCTCCTTTCGAGCCTAAACTAGCCGTTGTCTCACCGAGCAGCCGAGCCAACGCCAACGACGTCAGGACAGCCACTGACGCAGGAGAAGCCCCCCGGACGGATCCATGTACCCAGCGAGGAGTTCGTCGAAATCAATCTGCATCACATGGGACAGTTGATTGAGTTCCGGATGCACCGGGAAGATTGTGCGCATCTCCATCGGAATATATGCGCCATCCAGGGTGAGGCGACCGGTGATGGGGGTCAGCTGTTCAAAACCCCATTGAGGCGACACGCTCTCCAGCCCCGCAGGGACGTCAATGCGCGGCCATCGACGGCGCCACCGCGCCTTTTCACCGATGCGCATGATCGCCCATTTCAACATGATCTCACCATAGTCGCTAATCATGGTGGGCACGCGCGGCTCCAGGTATTCGCTTTCTCCGTAAAACGCTTGGGGTCGGGGAGAATTCTTCGTGTCCCAAATGTGCTGCCAACTTCGTCCTGAATCCCAGGTGAGCGCAATTCCGTCACCCTTGTAGACCGACGAAATCGCACCGCTAGTCCGAGCAAAATCAACCAGATCGGCTGTCACAGACATCAGTTACTCTCTTTCGCTTCAAGTATGCCAAGTTGCAAACACTCACTCGCAGTGAGCGGGTAGTCACCAAGCATGAATTGCACCTGCCGCGCTCCCCCCGGCATCGAGAACTGCGGGATATTAATTCCCGTCCGAATCGAGAAACCGATCGGCAACTCCACAATCCGATACTGATAGTAGGGATCATTCATCGCAAGAATATCGAGGGCGCGCTCTTCCAACGAAAAGGGACTCCCATTTTCGGGCAACTGCCAAAAGTACTTTCCATAGGGCACTCCGAGCCGATCTACGTAGTGGCCGAATGTCTTCGTATAGGCAAGAAAGCTCGTGTAGGTCTTCACAGTACTTCTATCCATTCGAGCGAGCACTGTCGGCCCATCCGGCACCCATTTCAAGACTCCCGAATTAGGAAAATTCGGCGAGTGAACATCGGGGATCTGACTGGCTTCCATCTTTCTCTTCCTTTCTATTCTATTCACTAAGAAAATCGCACCCACTTGCACAGCCCGCTTGTCGCGATACGCATAGAACATCACCGAACATACGGGCGCCCCAGCCACCGGCGCAACAGGGGCCCACCATCAGGCAACATGTACGCGTGCAACAACTCAGAAGGGGAAACGTCGTAAAGCCACGCTAACGGAACGCAGAAACGCTCACCAGAAGTCTGAAAATCCAAGCGTTCGCCATTTGGACCATCTAAACGTTCATAGCGTGCAGCAGCAGCCTTGTATAGCGACCAGCCGCCTGGAAGCTCCTCAGCATCCATCGGCAACCCCAACCACTCAAAGCCAAGAGCATGCCTCAAGATCGACACCGTGTAGTTCAGCATCACCTTCTGCGTCAACTCAATCGAAGGAGAATTAAACAACCCTCCCCTCCGAACCTTCCCACGCTCCTCCTCATCAAAACAATAGACACCATCTTCCAACCACAACATATCCCGCAAAGCAAAACCATACGTAATCGACAGGCCCGTATACCCCCTCTTAAAGCCGTTATACACCTCCACCTCTGTGTACTTATTCATCACTTCCGTATACTCATCCATGAAGTCCAACGGGACTCTCCTTTCCTTTAAGAATTCCTTCCTTAAGGAGGTCTGTAATACTTGCCGCTTTTCCATCATCCTTGATGACCTGCAGCTGCGTCGCACCTCCCGGCTGCTGACCCCACGGGGCAGCCTTGCCCGACTTGATCGTCCAGCCCTCGGGCAGTGGATCCTCCGTAAACTCGTACTGGTAGTAGTGGTCATTCACCGAGTCCGGGCGCAGGGAGCGTTCCTCGAAGGATGCGGGGTGGCCGTCCTCGATCACACCCAGGAAATTGCCGTCAGGATGCCCAATGCGGTCCACGTCCCCGCCAAAGTCTCGAATGTATTCCTCGACCGAGGAATACACGGTCGGTTCCCCCGCATATCCGTCATTCGGTGGCCAGTCAATCACCCACTCTTCTTTCCCGGTCCTGGGACTAATCGCAATATGGCCGTGTTCCGCCCTCCATTCCTCATAGGTGTACGACGTCCCGTCGGGTTTCACGCCCAAGACCAGCTCGCGTCGGCGCGCCATGTCCGACCCCATCACGTCGTCCACCAGCCCTTCAGTCGGCGGAGGCTTGCCATTCGACTGATGCGGATTAAGCGGCACCCTTGATGCCAGGTCTTCTGCACTATCCGGGAGTGAGCGCAAATGGAATGCACGCTTAGCCTTCCAGTGATCAGCGAGATCTTCCATCCCGTGAGTACGCAGGTAATCATCCAGATGTGAAGACAACCTTCCTACGGCCCCATCCGCGCCAATACCAAGACGGCCAGCACCCTTCAGAGCAAGAGTGCCTAGCCCCATCCCCATGTCTCGGAGCATCGCGCCTTCGCCAATGATAGGCAGGGATTCAAGCACTGCAGCAGCACGAGCCGCATTTCCACCGCCAGCGGTGAGTGCAGCAAGAACTGCAGCCGGAACAAGTTCGCCGAGTGCGGCGCCGGGATCGTCTTTCCAGCCTTCGACATTGATCAGCGCTTCCCACATTTTCTTCGCGAAGCCTGCGGGGTCTGCAATGATCGCGTCACGCAGCGCAAACAAGTCCTCAGGTGAGATTTTCTTCTGCTTCGCTTGCAGTTCATCCCAGGTGATCCACCCCAGCATGTACCGCCCATAGTCCCACATACCTTCAAGAGCGATGCCATACTGCATGGACAACAGACCCCAGACACCATCAAAGACACCTGCTACCGCACGTTTCGCGAAATGAACGGGAGCCCACGACGGATCCGGAGAACGGTTAGCTTGTTCGTACAAAGTCTGCGCAAGAGTCTCACCAGCAGCATCCGTATCGCTCACTGCTGCTTCGAAGTCAGCGACCGCCTGCGCTTGCTTCGCCTCACCAGGTCTCGTATCCCGTTCTGGATGATACGACAGATCTACCTCCGGCAATCCGAATATACCGATCCGCGGGTGTTCGGCTGCCCACTTCTGTTCCGCGAGAGCTGCCTCTACGGCGGCGATTCCCTCTTCATACGCGACTTTAGCTTCAGCAGCACGCGTTTGAGCTTGCTCGAGCGCTGAAGCATAGACTTCCCAGGCATCTGCGGCACGGCCGAAAGTCGCCGAGGCACACCACCACTTTTCCGGCTGCAGCTTGAAATGCTCGTGAAACCGATCGGCCGCACGCCCACTCCAGCCAGACACTGAAATCTCTTGCAATGACCACGCGATTCTCTCAAAATCGGACGCACGATCACGCATGACAGCAATCCGACCGCGGATGGCAGCAGGATCGCCCTTGATCTCAAATGTCGGAGCACCTTTATGTGTCACACTCACGCTAAATCCCCTTCACCAGTGGTTCTGTGGAGATAGCAGCCGCTGCATCACGAGCGCGGGTCATTGCCTCATCACAAGCAGCCATATAGTCAGCGTAGATCCCGGTAACCTTGCCCAGCCGACCAGCTGCTTCGGAAATATCTCGAAGCATCCCGTTCAGCCCCTGATCCCACTTGGTATTAAAGCTATCCAGTCCCCCTACCACGACAGGATCAGCAACCATTCCAGAGTTGGGCGTATAGTCTGCGACATCATACGTTCTATTGCGTTCCTGCAGGTCGCTCAACTGCGATACGGCAGTACCCAACGCCTCAAGATCGACTTCAAAATCATGACTTCCCATGCCACTTCACCCTAATCAACGGCAGCGAATGCACGGGTTTCGGCGTCAATGCCCGCCTGACGGATTTCTTCGAATGCCTGCTTCAGGGAATCCAAGGCAGCGGCCATGTCGTCCACTCGGGCATCCATACGTTGCGCACACTCTATTTGCGCCTGCCGTGCCTCGGAGCTATCCGACCACTCGACCAGCTCATGCTCCACGAGATCTGACATCTCTGTGCTGCCTTCCCGCAGTTTCAACGCCGCACGCTCTACATCATCCATGATGTAATTGACAGCGGTCTCATTGAAGACAAGGTCGTTCCCACTCATGATGCGCTCCTGAAGCTCAGTGCGATGTCATTCAGATCCCTGCTCGCATCTTCCTCCGCTGTCACAAGCGCTTCATCGACCGAGATCAAAGCCTGCGCATAGCGCTCCAGGTCGGCCTGATGTGCGTTTGCACCCTCACCCCACCGTTGTAGGGCGTCACTCAGAACCGATACATACGGCCCATTCACTCGCGCAACGTCATCGAGAATGCAGGACTCAAGCATGTCTGCTACATCCACGAGCTTACTCTCGAAGTCGACCACATAACCCGCAGCCTTCGTTTGCGCACCAATGACAAGTCCAAAGCCAGGTCCACTCACAACGCTCCTCCTTCATCGAAGAGAGAGCGGCTAACACCACTCGTTCAACCACTTGTTCAGTTGAACATAGTAGTAAATCACAACACGGTTTACTCGAGCAAATCAGCGGCCTCGAGCCAGGCCTCTTCGAGTTCGTCCATTCCGGCCAGGACGTCCTGGTGGGCCGCCGAGACCTTCGTCAGCTCGGAGACCGCCGCGGGGTCCGAGGCCACCTGGATCGACAGCTTCTCCAGCTTCGCCTCCAGGGACGAGGCCTCCTCGCGCAAACGCTCCAGCTTGCGTTCGATGCGGGCTACTTCCTTCTTGGCCGCGCGCCGCGCCGCAGCGCCACTCACGCCGCCGCGAGCGCTCCCCTGCCCCGTGCTCTCCTCGCCCGAGGAAGCATCCGCGGAGGGCGCGGCGGGGCGGGAGGCGGAGCCGGCCTCGTCGCCGCGAGTGGACGCACCAAACGCCCCGAGGTTGCCGGAGGCGCGCATGTCGAGGTACTGCTCGACGCCGCCGGGCAACGCGCGGATCTGGCCGTCGCCGAGGAGGGCGACCTGGTGGTCGGTGACGCGCTCGAGGAGGTAGCGGTCGTGGGAGACGACGACGAGGGTGCCCGGGAAGGTGTCGAGCAGGTCCTCCATGGATGCCAGAGTGTCGGTGTCGAGGTCGTTCGTGGGCTCATCAAGCAGCAGCACGTTCGGCTGGCTCATGAGCAGGCGCATGAGCTGGAGGCGGCGGCGCTCGCCGCCCGAGATCTCGCTGATGCGCGTGTAGGCGCGGGCGCGCGTGAATCCCATGCGCTCCGTCAACTGGGAGGCGCTGACCTCCTTACCGTCTACGACGATGGTCTGGGCGACGTCGGCGACGGCCTCGACGACGCGCATGTCGGCCAGGGCGTCAAGCTCGTGCGTGTCCTGGGAGAGTGTGGCGACTTGGACGGTCTTGCCGCGCTTGACGCGCCCCGAGGTGGGCTCGAGGTCGCCGCGCAGCAGGTTGAGGATCGTCGTCTTGCCGGCGCCGTTGACGCCGACGATGCCGACGCGCTCGGCGGGGGCCAGGCGCCAGGTGACGCCCTCGAGGATGCTCAGGCGCGGGCCGTCGGGGCGCGTGAAGGGCACGGAGACGTCCTCGAGGTCGATGACGTCCTTGCCCAGGCGCGCGGTCGCCGTTGTCACCAGCTCGACGGTGTCGCGCGGGGGTGGCACGTCGGCGATAAGCGCCTCGGCGGCGGCGATGTGGAACTTCGGCTTCGAGGTGCGGGCAGGCGCCCCGCGGCGCAGCCACGCGAGCTCCTTGGTGAGCAGGTTGGCGCGCTTGGCGGCGGCCACGTCCGCCTGGCGCATGCGCTCGGCGCGGGCGAGGGTGTAGGCGGCGTAGGAGCCATCGTAGATTTCGACGTGCCCGGCGATCTGCGGGCGGTCACCACCCGGGTCGACGCCGGGGACGACCTCCCAGATGTGCTCGCACACGGCATCGAGGAACCAGCGATCATGGGTGACGGCCAGGAGCGCGCCCGACGCGCCGGGGCGGGCGAAGCGGGCGTTCAGGTGCGCGGCCAGCCACGCCACGCCCTCGACATCGAGGTGGTTGGTGGGCTCGTCCAGGCACACGATGTCGGCGGGCGCCGCGAGGACGCGGGCGAGCGCGACGCGGCGGCGCTGACCGCCGGACAGGGTACCGACGAGGGCCGCGGGGTTGATGTCGGCGAGGAGCCCAGCGTGGATGTCGCGCACGGCCGGGTCGGAGGCCCACTCGTACTCCTCCATGCCGGGGTGGACGGCCTCGATGACGGTGTCCTCAGGGTTGAGGGTG
Organism: uncultured Actinomyces sp.; assembly: GCA_938041695.1. Lineage (GTDB taxonomy): Bacteria > Actinomycetota > Actinomycetes > Actinomycetales > Actinomycetaceae > Pauljensenia. Next base: position 13,645 of record CALISI010000035.1, on the reverse strand, counting down.
TCCGCCTGGGTGAGGACGGCGACGCGCACGCCGTCGCGGCGGGTCACCACTCCCCCGTCGGGTTCCTGCATGCCGGCGACGATGCGCAGGAGCGTGGATTTTCCGGCGCCGTTGGGGCCGAGGATGCCGACGCGGCTGCCGTCGTCGAGGCCGACCGTGACCCCTTCGAGGAGCTTGCGCGAGCCCGCGAGGGCACCGACGTTCTGGGTTCCGAGCAGGTGCGCCATCAGATGGCCTCCGTCGATTCGATGCGGGCACCGCACACGGGCCCGTGGGTGGGGATGGCGCGCGCGACCGTGGGCGCGTCGCTGAGGGTGGCCGCGAGGGCTTGGGCGTGCTCGGCGTCGCGCGCGAGGGCAGCGACGGTCGGGCCTGACCCGGACAGCGTGACGGCCAGGGCTCCCGCGTCCTGCGCGGCGGCGATCGTCTCGGCCAGCTCGGGGCGCAGGCGCAGGGCGGGCGCCTGCAGGTCATTGACGAGGCAGTGGCGCAGCTCCTCGGGTCCTGCGCACAGGGCGGCACCCTCCTCGGGCGTGGGTTCGGCGAGGGCGGGCGCACCCGCCGCGTCGACCCGGTCGAACTCGCGGAACACCTCGGGGGTGGACAGGCCCTCACGAGACAGGAGCATCACCCAGTGGTGCCCAGCCCCGGCCTCGTCCCCCTCGCGCAAGGCGCTCATGTGGTCGCCGCGCCCGGTTCCCAGCGCGATGCCGCCCACCAGGCAGGCGGGGACGTCGGCGCCCAGCGAGCGGCCGATCGCCTGCAGTTGCTCGGCGCCCAGGCCCAGCTCCCACAGTTCATTGCAGGCAACCAGGGCGGCGGCCGCGTCGGCTGATCCACCGGCCATGCCACCGGCGACGGGGACGCGCTTGTCGACGCGAATGCTCAGGCCCGCCGCGGTGGACGCCCAGGGGCCAGCGGCAGCGAGGCGTTGGAGGACGCGCGCGGCGCGCACGGCCAGGTGCGTCTGAGGGTCCACGTCCGCCATGGCGCGGGTCGTGGCCTCGTCGATGCTCCCGTCGGGCAGGTACGCGATCGTCTCGACGCGCACGCCCGGCGTCTTCGAGGTGCGCACGATGACGGTCTCGCGCAGATTCAGGGCCTCGAAAACCGTGACGAGCGGATGGTAGCCGTCGGGCGTAGGCGCGCCGACGCGCAGGGTCAGGTTGACTTTTCCGGGCGCACTGGCGCGCACTTCACGCATGGCGTTCCTTCTTCCTGCCGGTTGTCTTCCCAGCCACCGTCAGCGGGCCGCGGTCGACGCCGCGAGGGTGCCGTTGGCGCGAGCCTCGATGACGGCGCGTCCCAGCTCGACGAACTCCTCGATCGAGAGGGTCTCGCCGCGGCGCGTCGGATCGATGCCGGCGGCGGACAGGAGGGCCTCGGAGGCATCGGGGCCGCCCGCCCAGTTCTTCAGGGCCGCGCGCAGGGTTTTGCGGCGCTGGCCGAAGGCCACGTCGGTGACCTCGAAGGTGGCGCGACGCAGCTCGTCGTCCCCGCGCGGGGCCTCAAGGCGCGTCAGGCGCACGAGCGCGCTATCCACGCCGGGCACCGGCCAAAACACCGAGCGGCCAATCGTCCCCGCGCGCTCAACCGAGCCGTACCAGGAGGCCTTCACGGAGGGCACGCCGTATGTGCGCGATCCGGGGCCAGCGGCCAGGCGGTCCGCGACCTCGGCCTGGACCATGACGACGACGCCCCGGATGGACGGGAACGCCTCGAGCATGTTGAGCAGAACAGGCACGGCCACGTTGTACGGCAGGTTCGCGACGAGTTTGGTGGGGGCGGGCCAGTCCACGCCAAAGTCGTCAACGCCGCTGATCTCCGTGGCGTCCATGGTCACGACGTGGAAGCGGTCGGCGGCCTCGCCCATGCGGGCGCGCACAGTCTCGGGCAGGGCGGCAGCCAGGGGCGGGTCGATCTCGACGGCACGCACGCGCGCGCCCACTTCCAGGAGCGCGAGCGTCAGGGAGCCGAGGCCCGGGCCGACCTCGACGACCTCGTCCCCTTCCTCGACGCCACCGGCAGCGACGATCTTGCGCACCGTGCCCGCGTCGTGCACGAAGTTCTGGCCCAACACCTTCGTGGGGCGGATACCGAGCGCCTCGGAGATAGCCTTCACTTCGAGGGGGCCGAGGAGGCCCGTCTCGGAGGGGACGGCGCCCTCGGGCAGGGTCGGGTCGAGGCGGCGCGAATCGCGCTGGTTGCGGGGAGTGGAGGATCGGCTCACGCTGGCAAGTCTAGTGCACGGAATGGACGAGGCCGGGGCTAGGTGCCCTGTGAGGCTCGGAGCGTCACGGGGCTTGCCACAAACTCACCTTCCCCAACAATCTCGCACGTAATTTAATCTGTTCAGTTTCTAGCCACGGCTCAAAACCGCATGATTTCAACGATAGATTCTCGGGTCCTGAAATACACGGCAGGGAATTACGTGCGAAATTGTGGCGGGAGCACGCATGAGAACATATGAAAAGGGCCGGGCCCGACAACAAAAGCTGTCGGGCCCGGCCCTCAGTAGCTCTCAGGCTTAGTACCAGCCCGCCGTGTTCGAGTGCGCCCACGCGGAGCACGGCGTGCCGTAGCGGCCCTTGATGTAGCCGATGCCCCAGTTGATCTGGGTGATCGGGTTGGTGCGCCAGTCAGCGCCGACCGAAGCCATCTTGGAACCGGGCAGGGCCTGCGGAATACCGTAGGCGCCCGACGACGCGTTCTCGGCGTAGGGATTCCACTGCGACTCACGGTTCCACAGGAGGACCAGGCACTGGTACTCGCTGTCGCCCCAGCCCTGGGCTGCGACGAGAGGCTTGGCCAGCGAACGTGGATCCTCGCCCGAGTAGGTTGTCGGCACAGCACCCGCCGCGGCGGCAGCAGCCGCAGCAGCGGCGGCAGTAGCGGAATCCGTGTTCTTCGTGTCGGCAGTGATCGCGGCGATCTCTTCCTTCGTGGAGATCGTGCCGAGCTTCGCACGATAGCGCACGGAGGTGGTGCCGTCCGCCTCGGTCTTCTCCTCAAGGGTGGCCTTGGGATCAATGCCCGCGGCAACGAGGGCGGCCGGGGTCGCTTCCTTCGTTCCTTCGCTGCGCACCTGGGTGACGGGCTGCGAGGTGGAATGCTCGGTGATCGGCACGGCGGTCAGGACCTCGTCGCCGTTCTTTTCCTGCCACACGGTCCACGTCGTCGCACCATTGACGCCGGCAGTGGTCACCTGGGACTCACCCACGAACAGATCGGCGCTGGTCGTCGTCGTCTCACTGAAGGGAATTTCAACGGTTTCGGTGGCCTCGCCGCGGGTCACGCGACTCACGTTGATCGTGAGTTCGCCAGTGGAGCCGTTGGAGACGGTGACGCGATCCAGGGGGTGCACGGAGACTCCGGCGGCCTCGAGGATGGCGCGCGCGTCCTGGCCGGGACGTGCGGCGACTTCGCGGGTCGAGCCGTCCACCGTGACCGCGACGTTGCGGGCGCGCGAGACGAGCGGGGTCAGCTCATCGCGGGACGAGGAGCGGTCCGCAGCGAGCGAGACAGCCGAGCCGAGCGGCGCAGCGTCGGCGAGGATACTGTCCGCAGAGGAGGCCGTGGTCCACAGTGTGCGTGTCTGCCCGTCGACGTTCACTGTGTAGGCCTTCGAGGTGCGCACGACGATCGTGTCGCCGTCGCGCACGGCCTCACCCGGGCCGGGCTGCACGAGGTCGTTGCTGCCAACGCTCACGCCGGCGGCCTTGAGCGCATCGCCGACAGTGTTTCCCCACGAGGTGACGGGACGGGACACGCCGTTCACCTCAAGCATGACGGAGGTGTGCGAGGAGGCGACGCCGACGCCGGCGATGCCGAGGACGCCCGCCGAGGTCAGGGCCGCGACTCCGAGAACGGCGCGCGGAGAGGGGGTAAAGGAGCGCAGTCGGCCACCGAGGACGTGCAGGGCGCTGGCGGCGGACGCACTCAGGGAGGTGCTCAGATAATGGCTCACAATTCTCCAGTTACTCGCTATTGGTACTGCTGGTCAGCTTAGCGTGAGCGCCCGCTGGCACGCCAGAGTCCTGGCGCACCAGCGGGCAATGTCACGTCAGACGAGGCCGAGCTTGTAGGCGCAGCCCCACTGGCCCCAACCGGAGCGCTGCTGGAGCATGCGCGCACGCATGGTCTGCTCCTCGGCGGAAGCATCGGAGGGCAGGCCAGATCCGCCCACGGAACGCCACGTCGGCAGCGAGAACTGATACATGCCATAGTAGCCGTTGCCTGTGTTGATCGAGGGGTTACCGCCGGACTCGCACTGAGCGATGGCAGCCCAGATCGCCGCATCGTCGCCGGAGACGGCGGCGGGAGCAGAAGCAGCCGAGGAGGACGACTTCGAGGCGGCATCCTCAGCCTTCTTGGCCTTCGTGCCCTTCGACACGATGCGCTTGGTGGGCTCGGTGCGCGTGGTGGACAGGACAGCGGAGACGGTGACGTTGCCGTCGACGGTCTCCTGATAGGTCTCGGTCACCTCAGAGCCGGCCGCGCCCTCCTGGACGGTCTTCTCGGTGCCTTCTTCGGCCTCGGCGTCCTCACGCTCTTCGGTCTCGTAGGGGATCTCGGTCGTGGAGGTCGCGTTGCCGCGCACGACGCGCGCGACGCGCAAGGTGGCCTCGCCGCCGTTGTGTTCCAGGGTCACGCGGTCGATCGGACCGGCGCTGATGCCTGCCTTCTCGAGGATCGCGGTCGTGCCTTCGTCGGAGGAGGCAACGACGTCGGTCGTGGCGCCGTCGGCGATGACGTGAATCGTCTCGCCGGCCTCGGCGACGGGTATCTCGGCGCGGGTGTAGGAGCGGTCGGCGGCCATCGACGAGGCGGACGCCGGCAGGGCTGCGAGCACGCCGTGGATGGACGAGGCAGTGGACCATGCGGTGGTCTGGTTGCCGTCGACGGTCACGTTGTATTCGGTGGCGGTACGCACGACGACGGTATCGCCGTTCGCAACGCTCTGATCGGAGGCGGGGGCGACGAGGTCATGGGCGCCGACGGAGACACCGGCCGTGCTCAGGGCGTCGCCTGCGGTCGTGAAGAAGCCGGATACGTCGTGGGTGACGCCGTCAACTTCGACGGTCACGTGACGATAGGAGGTGCCGATGGCGGTAGCGGCGGTGCCTGCCACCAGGAGGGCCGTCGCGGCGGCGACGGAAATAACGGTTGTGCGGGAGGGCTGAACGCTCACGTGTCTCCAGACGTTGAAGGTTCCGCTTCGAGGGTCGTATCGACGCATGTGCCACAGGACGGGGCGCGTACGGGCGAGTCGCTCGAATTGGACTGACACACCCACCGTAACCAATTTGTTATCGTTGTGCGACCATTTTGACGCAATTCACCAGCATGTGGGCGCCGTTCAACACGACGCGAAGGCCTCGTCGAACCCGCGTCATCACGGGAGAAAAGGCCCCTCACCAGGCGCCGTAGACCGCCTCAGTGTTCGCCCGCAGCTGGTCGCACGCCGCCTCTTCGCTGACGCCCCACTGGTCCGCAATGAAACGCACGGTGTGCGCCATGACGTAGGAGGCGTTGGGGCAGCCGCGCCACGGCACGGGCGTCAGGTAGGGGGCGTCGGTCTCGACGAGGACGAGCTCTCGCGGCAGGACCGCGAGCGCGGCGCGCAGGTCGGAGTTCGCGGGGTAGGTGATGGGGCCGGCGAAGGAGGCGTACCAGCCGCGCTCGGCGAGGTGCTCGGCCATGGCGGCGTCCCCCGAGTAGCAGTGGAAGACGATGCGCTGGTCTGAGCTGGCGCACTCGCGCAGGATCTCCATCGTGTCCTCGTGGGCGTCGCGGTCGTGGATCTGGAGGGGCAGGTCGGCGCGCTGCGCCATCTCGATGTGTGCGCGGAAGGACTCCTTCTGTGCCTCGCGGCCGGGTTCGGCCGTGCGGAAGTAGTCCAGGCCACTCTCCCCTACCGCGACGACCATCGGGTCGCTCAGACGCTTCTCAACCTCGACCAGCGCTTCGACGAGGGGCACGTGGTAGTCGCGCACGGTGGGAACCAGCCCGTCGGGCGAGGGGTCGGCGCAGCCCGCGTGCAGGGCCGCGTCGTTGGGGTGGATCGCGATCGCGACGCGCACGCCCTCGTGGGCGCGCGCCAGTTCGATCATCGGGTCGAAGTCGGGCAGCTCGCAGGCGCTCGAAATCATGCGGGTGACGCCGACCTCGCGGGCACGGTCCAGCTGCTCCTCGAGGCTGAGCGCCACGCCCTCGCGCCGGGGGATCTCACCGACGTGGGTGGGCAGGTGCGTGTGGTTGTCCACCACGGGCGCCGCCAGGGGCGCGGGCGCGTCGGGCCAGGGACGAGGCTTACGCGGGCTCATGCGGAGGGAGTGTCCTTTCGAGGGGGGCGGGGCAAGGCGGGCGTCAGCGTGTGAGCACGACGCCGCGGGAGACCTCTTCGGCGGCCTCGTCGCCCAGGAGCTGGCGCACGAGTTCGACGCCGAGTTCGAGGGCTGTTCCGGCGCCTCGGCTGGTCGTGATGAACTCGTCGGCGACGACCGGGTTCTCGTGAACGATCGTTCCGCCGGAGGCGATGGCCTTGATGAAGGCGGGGTTGGCGGTCGCGTGACGGCCGTCAAGGACGCCCAGCTCGGACAGGATCGAGGGGGCCGCGCAGATCGCCGCGATGGGCTGGGATTCGTCAGAACGGCGCAGTACCTCGGTCTGGATCGCGGGCGTGCCCTTCAGGCCCAGGGTGCCGGGCATGCCGCCGGGCAGGAAGAGGACGGTGTAGGTGGACAGGTCCACGTCCTCGAGCATGAGGTCGGCGACGACGCGGATGCCGTGCGAGCTAGTTACGTGGCGCGCGTCGGTCACGGAGATCAGGTCCGAGCGCACACCGGCGCGGTACAGGACGTCGGCGACGGCCAGGGCCTCGACCTCTTCGAAGCCGTCAGCCAGCATGATGGCGACGGTGGCGTCGGTGGCAAGCTTCTCGGGAGTGGGCATGATTCCTCTTTCCTCACGGCGACGGCAACAAGCGTTACGTCCAGGTTAGCGCAGGCGAGCCCACCCCGAAAACGCGCCACGGCCTCGCCCCGAGGTGGGACGAGGCCGCGTGTCTCACTCGGAGCGCAGCGCTTCGACCGGGTCCTGACGCGAGGCGCGTGAGGCCGGGATGATGCCGGCGATGACGGTCAGGCCGACGGATACGCCGATCAGGACGAGCGCTGTCACGGGCGACAGCTGGGCGATGTTCTCCACGTTGAAGGAGGAGTAGGCGATACCGTTGGCGATCGCGCACAGCCCGTACGTCACGCCCACGCCCATCACGCCGGCCAACAGGCCTTCGATGACGGTCTCGGCGTTGAAGACGCGCGAAACGTCGCCCTTCGAGGCACCGATCGACCGCAGGATACCGATTTCCTTGCGGCGCTCAAGCACCGAAATGTAGGTGATGATCGCGATCATGATCGAGGAGACCACGAGAGAGATCGACACGAAGGCGATGAGCAGCCAGGAGATGATGTCGACGATCTTGGTCACCGAGCTCATGAGCGCACCCATGATGTCAGAGTAGGTGACGACCTTATCGGTCGCGCCCGCCGCCTTGTTGTCGGCGTTGTAGGCGTCGAGGGCGGCCTTCACCTTGTCCTTGTCTGCGAAGGACTTGGGGTAGATGGAGATGCTCGACGGGGAGGCGATATCCGCCCAGCCCAGGTTCCGCAGGTTCGTCTCCAGGGTCGGCACGTTCGTGGAGAACATGGTCGCCATGAGGGCCGCGAGGGACTTCTCGTCCAGGTTGGAGTGGAAAGCGTCGGCAAATGCCTGCGGGTCCATCGAGAAGGCGCTCGACATGTTGGTGGCGAACTGCTCCATGGTGGTGCCAATCTGGTTGCCGATCGTGGTCGACAGCTGCGTCATCATCGAGGTCATCGCGTTCGTCATGGCTTCTTGCATGACCTGGCCGATGGCGGCGCTCACCCCCTGTGTGAGGGTGGTGCCCAGCTGGGCGGCGATCTGCGCGGAGATCGCGTTCATGACCTGGGTGGACACGTCGGTGCCGATCTGGGCCAGGGCTGGATCGTCCCCGAGGGCCTTCGTCAGGTTCGCTGCGAGTTTTTGGGAGTCGACGACCTGGTCGGAAGAGACGGCCGCTCGCAGCTGCTCCATCACCTGGGGCTGGGAGAAATAGGCCAAGGCCAGGGTCGCGAAGTCCGTCGAGCCTCCCGCCTCGATCTGCTCGCGGGCGTAGTCCTGGAACCCCTGGGCGATCTGGGATGCCTGTGCGCTCAGGTAGTCGGCGGCGCCGTCCTTGACGGCACCGTCGGCCAGGGCCGAACGAATAATCGTCGGGAAGTCCACGTTGGCCAGCTGCGGCAGGTCCTTGCTCAGCTCCCCGAAGTCGAGGCCGGACAGATCAAAGGTCATGCCCGACTGGGCGCCGGACTGGGCGCGCAGGGCCGACAGGTCGATGGTGGACAGGTCCAGGCCTGACATGTCGAGGTTCGAAAAATCGAGGCCGGAGAGGTCCATGCCGGAAAAGTCCAGGCCCGACAGGTCCATCTGCATCTTCGAGGGGTCAATCTGGAAGGCCGCGGAGAGCTTAGACTCGTCGATGGTGAACAGGGAGGACATGTCGAAGCCGCCGGACTGTCTCTTCTGATTGTCCGCCAGTTCCTTGAAGGTCTTGCCGGTGAACACGTCGACGTCGGTCTTGGCTCGCTGCGCCTTCACGATCGGGCTGGCGGCCGCCTCCTCGATGATCTGGTAGGTCAAGGCCGGCGTGTAGGCGATGCCCTGACGCAGGGCGCCGCCCTTGTCGGAGTTGGGCTTGACGATGCCGGAGATCGTCAGCTGCTGGCCGCCATCCACGAGCTTCTTCATGAAGTCCGCGTCGGAGGAACGGTCGGTCCACACCTTGTAGGTGTCATCCCACGTGTACTTGTCGAAGGCGTTGACGCGGCGGAAGGTGGTGCCCAGGATCGTGGAGTAGTCGTAGGTCGCGGTGCTCGCCCCCGACTGGGCGCCCGACTGCGCGCCGGACTGGCTCTTGCCCGTGAGAGCACCCTGATAGTACTGGCGCATCAGGTCATCGAATTCCTTGTGGTCCTTCAGGCCGAGCGTGTACTCGAAGAGGTTGGGAATGTTGCCGTCCTCGTCGAGGACGAGGACCACCTGGTTCGCGCCGGTCGGCCAGGACCCGGCGACCACGTCGTACGCGGAGGTGTACAGCGAGGTCGTGGCGGGCATCTGGTAGAAGGCGTTCGTCTGTACCATCGACCCGAAGGAGCCCCCGCCGAAACCGGCCTCCATCTGCTTCATCGACTGGTCGGGGCTGACCTGCACGGTCTCCTTGGACGTATCGGACTGGTAGATCTGCGGAACGATGTCGTAGTCGTACTCGATCGCGTTGACCATCGAGTTGATGTCGCCGCCGTTGTTGTCCAGATAGGTTTTCAGCGAGCCCAGGTCGTTGGTCTTCGCATCGCGGATCCTGTCGGCGAAAGTGCGCAGCTTGGAGACGCCGACCTTGCCGTCGGGCGCAGGTTTGGAGTCCTGGGAGTCCGAGGCCGACACGGACAGCGCGGCGGTCATGTCGATGCCGGTCTTCTGGATTGTCAGCGGATACGCGCCCAGCGTCTCTTCTTCGGTCTTTGCGATGTATGCGTTCGTCCCGTTGGCCAGCGCGAGGATCGCAGCGATGCCGATGATGCCGATGGACCCCGCGAAGGAGGTCATGAGGGTGCGGCCCTTCTTCGTCATCAGGTTATTGAAGGAGAGGGACAGGGCGGTCAGGAAGCCCATCGACGTGCGACGCGCGGGCTTGGCCTCGCGCCGGTCTTCGGCGGCGGGCACGAAGGGGTCGGAGTCGGCGACGATGCAGCCGTCGGCCAGCTCGACGATGCGGGTCGCGTACTGGTGGGCCAGCTCGGGGTTGTGCGTGACCATGATGACGAGGCGGTCGCGGGCCACGTCGCGCAGCAGATCCATGACCTGCACGCTCGTCTTGGAGTCGAGGGCGCCCGTGGGTTCGTCGGCCAGCAGGATCTCAGGGTCATTGATGAGGGCGCGCGCAATGGCGACACGCTGCATCTGGCCGCCCGACATCTGCGAGGGCTTCTTGTTGACGTGGTCCTTCAGGCCGACGCGTTCAAGAGCGTCGAGGGCGCGCTTGCGGCGCTCGGAGCGGGAGACGCCCGAGAGGGTCAGTGCCAGCTCGACGTTCGCGAGAACGCTCTGGTGGGGGATCAGGTTGTAGGCCTGGAAGACGAATCCGATGCGGTTGTTGCGGTAGGCGTCCCAGTCGCGCGCCTTGTAGTTTTTCGTCGAAATGCCATCGATGACGAGGTCGCCGCTCTGGAAGCGGTCGAGGCCGCCGATGACGTTGAGCATCGTCGTCTTGCCGGAGCCGGACTGGCCCAGCACGGCCACAAACTCGTTGTCGCGGAACGCCACGGAGACCTTGTTGAGCGCCACCTGCACGAGGTTGGCGGTCTGGTAGGCCTTGACGATCTCCTTGAGCTCTAGCACGCTTCATCCTCACATCTGCTGTTGATTGTGCCTACAAGTCTAGGCGAGTGGGCGCGCGGCCCGACCGTCGCTGTTCACCCACTGGGCCCTAATCGTCCCCTGACCCGACCCTGACGACAGTTCCGCACGCCACAGTCCCTTGCCCGAAACCCCGCCCCGGCCTCGTTCATCAGACCCGGTCCCTGGAGGCGACAGACCGAGCCAGTAGACTGGTTCCATGACCGACCTCACCCCGATTCCTGTGCCCGCCGAGGGGCCGATCGCCGACAAAGTCCTGGAGATCTACGAGCGGTCCTTCCCGCCAGAGGAGCAGATCCCCCTTCCCGAGCTGCTGGAGAGCGCCAGGCTCGACGAGGTCGATTTCCTTGCCTGGATCGATCCGTCCCTGCCCGCTGGCGAGGACGGGGCTGGCAACGTGGTCGCCCTGACGTTCTCCTTCGCTTTCCCCGACCTCTTCTACCTGGGCTTCCTCGCGGTGGACGGGCGCACGCGCAGCGCAGGCTACGGCTCGCGCATCCTCACGCACATCCGCGAGCGCTACGGCGACGTGCCACAGCTGCTCGAAATCGAGCCGGTTGTCCGTGAGGCCGGGAACTACCAGCAGCGCGTGCGACGCCTGGCGTTCTACGAGCGCAACGGCTTTACGGTGACGAACATGCTCACGCACGAGGCCGGCCAGACCTACCGCGTCCTGACGCGCGACGGCGTCGTCACCCCGCAGCGCCTGGAGGAGGCACTCAACTCGGTGAGCGAGAACCCGACCTACGCCTCGCGGGTGACGACGGACTGACGTCTGCGCGTAATCAGTGGCCGACGCCGCTGCTGGAGACCAGGAGGATCTCCTCGTTGTCGAGTCGCGCGAGCGCGCCTTCCAGTGCCGCCGAGGAGAAGATGCCCTCGTCTCGGGCCTGCAGGAGCGCGTCACGCTGGGCGTGGATCGCCTCCAGCGCCAGTTCACGGATCTGGTCGCGCGTGAAGGAGCGCTCAACCTCTTCCTCGCTCATGTCGACGGTATCGCGCGCCTCGTCATCACCGTCACCGGCTGCGTCCTGGAGGACGTCCGTGAGGACACGGTTTGCTGCATGCGCCGTCCGCGCTTGCTCACCCGTAGTTTCATCCGTCAGCGTGTGCCCCAGCCGGGACAGTGTGCGCGAGACGCCGGCGGAGAGCAGGGTCTTGCCATCGACCTCGTGAATCGCCTGAGCGAGGGCCGTGTCAACCAGCGCGGAGCCCATCACTTTCAGGAGCTTGCCACGCTCCTCCTCTGAGATATCGCCCGTCGCCATCTTCGGCTTGACGATGCGGATGAGGGCGGGCAGGGTCAAGCCCTGAATGACGAGGGCCCCGGCCGCGATAAACAGCGCGATCGAGAGCAGGAGCGCGCGCATCGGGGCGTGCGTCGAGATTGTCTGCGCGGCAGCCAGGGTGATGGCACCGCGCATGCCCGCCCACACGATGACACTGCCTTCGCGCGGGCCCATCGGCTCGTTCTCGAAGTAATCCAGGTCGGAACCGCGCATGGCGTTGCGGCGTGCACGGCGCTTGAGGCGTCGGCGATAGTGGGCGAGCGCGTTCTCCCAATGCTCGGGGCTCAGGTCGCGGGCCTCGAGCATGTCAGCGTCGACTTCACTCGCCTCGTGCATGCGCTTTTCGAAGCGTTCGATGCGCGCGGCCTCGGCCTCGTAGCGGCGCTGACGACGCTTGTGCCGGTGGTCCAGCCAGGCGAGCATAACCGCGATGAACACGGCGCGAATTGCCATGATGAGCCCACCGAGCGTGACGGCGAGGAACGCGGCGAAGGCCAAGCCGCCGGAGAACGCGGCGGTCTCCTCGACAATGCCGAAGGCCTGCAGGCCCATCGCTAGGAAGATCCCGCTCTCCAGGACGAGGGTCATGGTCTGCCAGTTCTGCTGGGAGAAACGTCGGTTCGTCGCCGAGATCGTGGCGGCGCGTCGGCGCGAGACGACGAGGCCGGCGACGACGGCCGCGACGAGGCCGGATCCTCCCAGGTGCTCGGCGGGGATCGAGGCGATGAAGGGCATCGCGAAGGAGAAAACGGTGTCGGCCGAGGGCTCCTTGATGAGGGCGCGCACTCGCACGCCGATCTCGCCAACGACCCATCCGATGGCGGCCGCGATACCGAGCGCGAGGGCGACCTTGCCGATGAGCAGGCCCGGGTTGAGGGCGTGTTCGTCGGCGGCCAGGCCGGCGTTCATCGCGGCGGACAGGAGGACGAGCGAGGTCGCGTCGTTGAAGAGTCCCTCGCCTTCGAGGACTGTGATGATGCGGTGGGAGACCCCGGAGCGTTTCGCAATCGAGACGGCGACCGCGTCCGTCGGCGACAGGACCGCGCCCAGCGCGACGCCCCAGGGCAGGGAGATCACGGGGACCAGCCAGTTGATGACGAAGCCGACCGCGAAGGCGGACAGGAACACGAGGGGGATCGCAAGCATCGCGACGGCGTTCATCTCGCGTCGGAAGTCCATGGTCGGCATACGCACTGCGGCCGAAAACAGCAGCGGCGGCAGCACGATCTCAAGGATGAGATGCGGCTCGACCTCGATGGCCCCCACCTGCGGCAGAAACCCGATCGCCAAGCCGACGACCAGCAGGATCAGGGGGGATGCCACGCGCACCTTCGGCGCGATGAATTGGCATGCCACGATGATGAGCATTCCGGCCAGAGCGATAAGAAGGGGGTCCACGAGTCAACTGTATTTCGGACAACCCCACCAGCGCTTCTGTCATCTCACGACGCTGGCGGCGCCTTCCTGCAATCCTCCCCCACCACTCCTCGACCTCATGTCGAACAGATCCAGATGAGGACGGTACGTTCTAGAATTAGTGGAAAGCGTCAAGGAGGTTCGCATGACCGCTTACGACCACTCGTCGGGGTACACCTACGGCACCGATGCCGTCCCCACGTCCCCGCTCACACTTGAGGATCTACGCCAGATTGAGACCGCCGCGCACGTCCAGCCCGATGACGCAGAGCTGCTCTCGCGAGCAGAACCGATCCTGGCGCCACATGCCATGGACATGGTCGACACGTGGCGCGGGATTCTGGCTCAAAAGGCATATTTGTCCGCTCACTCGGCGCACCCGGACGGGCAGCCGAACCCCGAGTACGCGCAGGCGTCAAAGCCGCGATTCGCCCAGTGGATCA
>CALISI010000034.1 GCA_938041695.1 uncultured Actinomyces sp. | reverse complement strand
TCGAGCATCGACTCGAAGGTGCGCACGACGATCATGTCGTGGAGCATCTGGACCATGCCCTTTTCGCCGTAGCGGGCGATCTCGGTGTCACGGTCGAAGGTGTACTGGTTGACGGGGACCTCGGGGAACTTCACGTACCCGGGGCGACGCACCTCATTGGGGTCGATGATAAGAGACTGAGTCATTGTTCTACTCTTCCTTGACGTAGGGGATGTTCGTTAGAGCTTGACGGCCCACGCGGCTTCGCGGATGACCTCGGAGACCGTGGGGTGCGGGAAGACGACCTGGCGCAGGTCCTCGACGGTGAGTTCCATCTCGAGGACGGCCTGAGCGCCCCAGATCATCTCGGCGGCGTACGCACCCAGAACGTGGATGCCCAGCACCTGGTGGGTCTTGGGGTCGACGAGGATCTTCGCCTCGCCGGGGGCCTTGAAGCCGTTCTCCGCGATGAAGCGGCCGGACATAAGGGCGGGAACCTTGGCGACGAGGACCTCGCGGCCTTCGCGCTTGGCGGCGGACTCGGTCAGACCGACGCCGGCGGCCTCGGGGATCGAGAAGACGGCCCACGGGACGGTGTGCCAGCGCATGACCTCACCGCGCTTCTTGGCGGAGGGATCGAGGATGTTCGCCGAGGCGATTTCCGCCATGCGGTAGGCGGCGTGCGCCAGGAGGGAACGTCCGGTGACGTCACCGATGGCCCACACGTTGGGCAGGTTGGTGCGCATCGTGTCGTCGACGACGATGCCGCGGTTGATCTCGAGGCCGGCCTCTTGCGCGCCCCAGCCCACCGTCGCGGGACGGCGGCCAACGGCCATGAGGACCACGTCGGCCTCGACGCTCAGCTTTTCCTCGCCCTTGGAGTAGTGGACGGTGCCTCCGTCGAGGGACTCGACGCGGCAGCCCAGCTCGAAGGTCACGTCCTTCATGGCGGCGCGAGCCTTGGCGGCCAGGTCGTCGTCCATGAAGGGCAGGATCTCGGGGGCCATCTCGATGACGGTCACCTGGGAGCCGAGGGTGGAGTACAGGGAGGCGAACTCGACGCCGATGACGCCGCCGCCGATGATCGCGAGGCGGGAGGGGACCTCGGGCAGCGAGAGGATACCCGTGGAGTCGACCAGCGCCGGGTTGTCCTGGGTGCCGGGCAACGGGGGCATGGCCGGCACGGAGCCCGTGGCGATGATGACGTGATCCGAGGTGTAGGTCGTGCCCTCGACGGTCACGCGACCGGGGGCGTCGAGGTGGCCTCGTCCGTTGATGACGGTCACGCCCGCCTTGCGCTCGGTGGCTGCGACGCCGGCGACCAGGCCCTTGACGACCTGATCCTTCCAGGCCTGCATCTGCGTCCAGTTGACGGCCACGCCCTGAGCGTCCACGCCGAACTGGCTGGCTTCCTTGGCGTGCAGGTAGTTCTTCGCGCCGTTGAGCAGGGTCTTGGTGGGGATGCAGCCCACGTTCAGGCAGGTACCGCCCAGGTACTGCTCCTCGACGAGGGCGACCTTCTTGCCCGCGTGTCCGAGGCGCTCGGCAGCCAGGTAGCCGCCGGGGCCCGCACCGAGGACGATGACGTCAAAATGCGTGTCACTCATGAGTATTCCTCTTTCCTCAGGCCAGTACGGTCACGTCGATGTTTTCGATGGCGGCGACCAGGTCGCGCAGGAAGCGCGCGCCATCCGCGCCGTCGATGACCTGGTGATCGATCGTCAGCGACAGGTTGAGGCGCTGCTCCACGCCGATCGTGCCGTCGGCGGCCACGGTCGGGCGCGGGGTGATCGCGCCGACGCCCAGGATGGCCGTCTGGGGCAGGTTGATGACGGGGGTGAAGGTCTCGATACCGAAGGAACCAATGTTGGAGACCGTGAAGGTGCCGCCGCTCAGGAAGTCGGGCGACAGGGAGCCGTCGATCGCGCCGCCGGCGAGGCGCTTGGCCTCGTCAGAGAAGGCCTTGAGGCCCAGGGCCTGCGCGGAGCGGATGACGGGGACGAGGAGGCCGCGCGGGGTGTCGCACGCGAAGCCGAGGTGGACCTGCTCGAACTCGGTGAGGACGCCGTCCTCCAGGTGAGCGTTGAACACGGGGTACTTGAGCAGGGTGCGCGACACGGCGAAGCAGACCAGGTCGTTGAGCGTGATCTTGTTCAGGCCCAGAGCCTCGTCGGCGTTCTTGACCTTCTTGCGCATCGCGAGGATGCCGGCGGCGTTGGCCGTCGTGTTGAGGGTCAGCTGGGCGGTGGAGGTCAGGGACTCCATCATGCGCTTGGCGACGACCTTGCGCACGCCCTTGAGCGGGGCGGAGGTCGAGGCGCCGGGGAAGTCGGCCGCAGCGGCGGGGGCGGCGACAGCGGCGGCGGGGGCGGCCTCGGGCGCGCGACCCGCGTCGGTGACGGACACGCGTCCGCCGATGCCGGTGCCTTCGGTGGCGCTCACGCCGGCGGCGCGCGCGGCGGAGGTCAGGACGGGGCCGGCGGCGATGGCGGCGGCAACGTCACGCTCGATGACGCGGCCGTGGGGGCCGGAGCCCTCGGCGATAGCGGAAGCGTCGACGCCGTTCGAAGCGGCGAGGGCGCGGGCGCGCGGGGAGACGGCGCCGGTGGCGCGCTCGGTCGCGAAGGCGGGGGCGGCAGCCTCGGGGGCTGCGGCGGCCTGCTCGGCGGGAGCGTCGGCTTCGGCGGGGGCAGCGTCGCCACCGGGAACGAGGCCGGAGATGTCTTCTCCGGGCTCACCGACGATGATGAGCGGATCCTTCACGGGGACCTCGTCGCCTTCCTCCCACAGGAGCTTCAGGACGGTACCCTCGGCGGTCGAGGGCACCTCCATGGTCGACTTGTCGGTCTCGATGGACGCGAGCGTCTGGTCGACGGAGACGGTGTCGCCTTCTGCGATCATCCACTCGACGATGATGCATGACTCAACAGAGTTGCCCAGCTGGGGCATCACCACGATGGTGGCCATGTAATTCCTCCTAGACGATGCGCAGCTTCGTGCGCTCGGCCAATTCCTTGATGGATTCTTCGGGGATCTCATCGTCGGTGATGATTCCGGTGACCTCGTCGATCCCCATGAAGCTGACAAAGCCGGCTTCCCCATACTTGGAGGAGTCAGCGAGCAGCCACGTCTCTTGTGCGCGGGTACGCATAATGGAGCCGACCTGTCCACCTTCTACGAGCTGGGTGGTCAGACCCCGATCAACGCTGAACCCGTCGGTCCCGAGGAACGCGACGCGAGCGTTGAAGTCATTGATGGCGCGCTCGGCGACCGGCCCCACGAGGGACTCGGACTCGGCGCGGAAGTGCCCACCCGTCAGCGTGATGTTGAGGTTCGGGTTGGAGCGGGCGTTAGCGAAGACGAGCACGGAGTTGGTGAGAACCTGAACCCCGCGCTTGCCGGTGAGGTACTTGACGATGAGGGCGCAGGTGGTGCCGGCCTCGATCATGACGCGATCGTCGTCGTGGATCATGTCGGCGGCGGCGCGAGCGATGCGCTCCTTGATCTCAACACGATCATTCTGGCGCAGGTGAATGTTGCGGAAGGTGGTGGGGCGCGCACCACCGTGGGTACGCACGAGGTAACCCTGCTCGTCGAGAGACTTCAGCGATGCCCGCACGGTGACGGGCGAAACTCCCAGATCGGAGGCAAGCTGCGCGACGCTCACCTCACCCTCCCGGGCGAGGCGATCCAGGATGTAGTTCGTGCGTTCTTCTGCACGTCCCATGGGGCACCTCTTCACGGAATTAGCGACATTCTTTGTCACTTTCTCTTTCGTTAAGAAAAGAATAGTCACTAAAACGAAAGTATGCAACATCACGAGAAGAAGATTCACACAGGTGCACACGGAGCGCACAAACGTTCAGAGCGACACTGCTCATCCTTCATTATTCAATGATATTGCGCGGATAAATACGCTGGTGGGCAGCCCTCTCGGGCCACCCACCAGCTATGAAACTGTCTTCCCCGCCCCGGACTCGCCATCCAGTTGAAACGAAAACGAAACGAAAGCGTTCGTCACCGATGCAACAAGGCTCGCCCTGGGGCGGCAAATGAGTTTTACTCGCCGGGCTGACGAACGCCCACCGTGAGGAGCAGGTTGCCGTACAGGCGCTGCTCGCCCGTCGCAACGATAATGCCCACGTTCTCGTCGCGCGCAGCATCGTAGAAGTCCCAGCGGGAAATTTCACCGAACTCGACGCCGGGCAGAGCCGCACGGAACTCGTCGTGAATCGGAATCTCCACCGGATCGGCGTCGGGTGCGGGGGTCATGATCTCGGCGCGCTCGATCGGAATCGTGCGCTTGAGGACGTCGAGGACCTGGCTGACGTCCAGGAGCCCCGGCGCCAGGTTGAGGGAGATGAGTTCGCAGCGCGGGTTCACACCCGTCGTGTGCGGGTAGTTCGCGTCAGCCAGCAGGATCTTCGAACCGTGACCGGCGGCCGCGAGCGCGCGCAGGAACTGCGGGTGAGTCATCGGACCATAGAGCATGAACGTGCCTTTCTTACAGGTGTGAACTGGCCCGGATGACCAGCTCGGGGTCGAGAACAATGTCCTGGGAGGGTCCCCCGCCCATGAGCGAACGCACGAGGCGCACGGCGGTGCGCCCGAGGCGATCGAAGGGCTGGTGGATCGTCGTGAGCGGGGGCGCGTAGGAGTCCGCGCCGTCGATGTCGTCGAAGCCGACGACCCGCACGTCGCGCGGGACCACTCCCCCGCGCTCGTAGATGTAGCGCATCGCGCCGAGGGCCAGCTGATCGTTCGCGGTCTGCACACCCTCGGGCAGCCGCCCAGCCGCGCGCATCACGTCGTAACCGTCACGCGAGTCCCATGAGTCAGGCTGGAGCACGACGGGTTCGATGCCGTAGGCCTGGCATGCCTGCTCGTAACCGAGCCTGCGCATCTGCGCGTCCGACCAGCCGGTGGGACCACAGATGTGAACGACGTCGGTGAGTCCCTGGGCGAGCAAGTGCTCCGTGGCCAGGCGCGCCCCGCGCACGTTGTCGACGGCGACCGTCGAGATGCCGTCGAGCCCCTTTTCGCTCGTCAGAACGAGGACGGTCGGGAAACGCTTGCCCGCCTCGATCGCAACGTCGATGGTCGGATCCTGGCCGCCCAGGATGATGACGCCGTCGACATCGAAGGGGGCAAAGTCGCTGCGCAACTGCCCATCCGGCCCATACGCGTAGGACAGGGACACGTGGTACCCGGCCTGCGACGAGGCGTTGAGGATCGACAGCAGCACGCGCCCGTGTCCGTGGAACATGGGGGCGGCCAGAACGACCTGCAGGACGTTCGTGCGCTTGGCCGCGAGCGCGCGCGCCGCGTAGTTGGGAACGTAGCCAAGCTCGTCGACCAGCTTGGAGATCCTCGCACGCGTCTTTTCGGAGACCTCGGGATCCCCGCGCACGACGCGCGAGACCGTGTTGGTCGAGACGCCCGCGCGCCGCGCGATGTCGGCCAGGGAGACTTTCTTAGCTGCGGGTCGGGACGTGGACATGGGTCGCTGTGCTGGCTGCGATGACGGAGGCGCGATCTTCCTCGGCGAGAGCACCGATGGTTTCGAGCTGGGCGAGGAGAGAACCGAAGGTCGAGGCCTCGATGGGGCCGCGCACGACGGTGACTCCCGAGATCTGGGCGGTCAGGTCGCACAGCAGGCGGTTACGTGCGCCGCCGCCCACGAGGTTGAGCTGGTCGGGGGCCCTCCCCGTGGCCTCGGTCAGCTCGCCGATCGCGCGGGCGTAGCGACGGGCGAAAGACTCGATGATGACGCGCACGTACCCGGCCATGGAGTCGGGGCGGGCCGCGCCCTGGGCGTCCAGGGCCTCGTCGATCTTGCGCTGCATGTCGCCGGGGGTGGCGAAGGCCTCCTCGTCGGGGTCGAAGGTGCCCGAGGCGGCGGGCAGCTCGCGGGCCTGGGCGACCAGCTCGTCGGTGTCGGTGGGCGTACCCTCGCGCTCCCACTGGCGCTGGATCTCCTGAAGGATCCACATGCCGGTGATGTTGAAGAGGGGACGCACTCCCCCATCGGTGCGACCTTCGTTCGTAATACCGAGGTCGAAGGCGGCGTCGCTCATGAGCGGCTTGTTCTCGATGGCACCCAGGACCGACCAGGAGCCGCAAGACAGGAAGTAGGCGCGCTTGCCCTCCTCGATCGGCAGGCCGTGGACCGCACACGCCGAATCATGGGCGCCGCCGCGCACGACGGTGAGGGTCTCAAGGCCGGGCACCGTACAGGGGCCGACGACGGTGCGGTCGCCGGACAGCTCGCCGAACCAGCCGCGCGGGATGCCGAGGCGTGAGAAGACCTCGTCGTTAAAGTCGCCGCCGCCCGGGGTCAGCAGGCCCGAGGTCGAGGCGATCGTACGCGACCAGCCGACGACACCCGTCAGGCGGTACGCAAAGTAGTCGGGCAGGAAGAGGGCAGCAGCGACGCGCCGGGCGTCGTCGGGATTTTCCCGCAGGTAGGCGAAAAGCTGATTCGCCGTATTAATCGTCGCCGGCTGATTACCGGTCAGGTCAAAGAACTCGCGGTCGCCAATGCGCTCGCGGAAAGCATCCAGGGTGCGGGCGGTGCGCTCGTCGCGGTAGGCGACAACATCGCCGACGAGATCGCCATTCTCATCGAGGGGAGCCCAGTCCACGCCCCAGGTATCAATGGAGACGGCGCGGGCATCGGGGAAGCGTTCGAGGGCCTTCTTCAAGCCGGTGATCGTTTCGGCCTCCATCGTGGCCACGTCCCACGTGAGGGTGCCGTCGTCCCGGCGGCGCGCCTCGTGCTTAAAACGGTGGATATCCGTGACATCCAGGCGACCATCATGCAACGTTCCGGCGAGGACTCGTCCGGACGCGGATCCAAGGTCAACAGCAAGTACGGTGGTCATTGAAGGTCTCCTCCAGATACGCCCTGGCTCGGCGTGTCCCGTCGTTGGGTTCTCGTGCAGCTTTCCTCATCGGCGAGGCCGGGGCTGCGTCCCGGGAAAAGACCCCCGAGGGGGGTGGCCCGGTCGGGCCCGGGGAGAGAGGACACCCGAGCCCGACCGGGAGTTGCATCAGCGGTACATCGGACCGAAGGTGTCGCAGGCGCGGAAGTCCGCGGCCTCGAGGGACTCGGTACCGAACAGCGACCACGCCTTGGGACGGAAGATCCGCTCCTCGGGGACGTTGTGCATGTTGACCGGGATGCGCAGCATCGAGGCCAGCGTGATGAGCTGACCGCCGATGTGGCCATAGGAGATCGCGCCGTGGTTAGCGCCCCAGTTGTTCATCACGTCGTAGACGCTCTTGAACGCGCCCTCACCCGTCAGGTTCGGGACGAACCAGGTGGTGGGCCACTCGATGTTGGTGCGCTCTTCGATGGTGAAGGCGACCTCGTCGGGCAGCTCAACCGTGTAGCCCTCGGCGATCTGCATGACCGGTCCGAGGCCGCGCACCAGGTTGATGCGGCACATCGTCACGGGCATCTCGCCGGAGGTGCGGAAGTGGGTCGAGAAGCCGCCGCCACGGAAGTAGCCGGTCGAGGCCGGGTGGAAGGTCGTGGCCTCGAGCGTGGCGTCGCGATCCTCCTCGGTGAGTTCGTACCAGGGCTTGATGACGTTCTTGCCGTCGCGCACGGCCTTGCCCGCGCCGTCCAGCGTGGTCGAGCCGGAGTTACGCAGGTCGAGCAGGCCGACGGCAGCGCGGCCCTCGGGCTTCCAACCGGTGGCCTTCTCGATGGACTCGGGGCTCCAGTAGGTGCGCACGTCGGAGAAGATCTGCGGCGTGTTGGTCAGCAGGTAGCCGAACAGCATCGAGGCGCCGTTGAGCGAGTCGTTCTCGGTGGCCACGACAGAAGGCTGGCGGATGCCGGTCCAGTCGAAGTTCGTGTTGAGGATGGTCTCCAGAACGTCGCCGTTCGGGAAGTGGTCCGTCCACTGGCGCTGGCCCTGGAAGCCTGCCGCGATGGCGCCGTGGCCGCCGGCCTCTTCCTCAAAGCCCAGCTCGGCCAGGCGCGGGTTGCCGTGCATGAGGTCGCGGGCGATGAGCGTCATCTTGGTGACGAACTTCCACCAGTCCTCGTGCTTCTCCGGGTACTGCCACTCCGGCGGGTTCCAGTCCTTGCCCTGCTTGAAGTTCTCGCGGATCCACTGGTACGCCTTCTCGTACTCCTCGGGATCGTAGATGCCCTCATCGATGCGGCGGGTGAACTCGGACATGTCGATGTACTCGTTGCGCATGCCGAGGTAGGAGCCGAAGAAGTCGGGGTTGACGACAGAGCCAGCAATACCCATGGAGACGGAGCCCATGGACAGGTAGGCCTCGCCCTTCATCTGAGCGACGGCCAGACCGGCGGTCGCATAGTCGAGGAGGCGAGTGCGCACGTCCTCGGGGATGGAGGTGTCGTCAGCGTCCTGCACGTGCTCGCCGTAGATGCCGAAAGCGGGGATACCGATCTGAGCGTGGCCTGCCAGGGCGGCGGCAAGGTACACGGCGCCGGGGCGCTCAGTGCCATTGAAGCCCCAGATGGCGTGCGGCATCGCGGGATCCATGTCGGTGGTCTCCGTGCCGTAGCACCAGCAGGGGGTGACCGTCACGGTCAGGCCGACGTTATTCTCGCGGAACTTGGCGGCGCAGGCCTGGGCCTCGTGGACGCGGCCGATCGTGGTGTCAGCGATGACGACCTCGACGGGGGCGCCGTCCGGGTAACGCAGGTTGGAAGTGAAAAGCTCGGCGACGGACTTCGCCATGTTCATGGTCTGCTCTTCGAGCGCCTCACGAACGCCCTTACGGCGGCCGTCAATAGTGGGGCGGATTCCGATGCGGGGGTGGTTTGTCATTATTCCTTCATCCCTCATGATGACGTCGATGTCGGAGCGCGGGGGCGCTCGCCCCCTCGGATCCTGTGAATAAAAAGGTGCCGGGCCCGCGGGTCCCACCCCACCGTCGTGGAGCGGGACCCGCGGCGGGCCACCGGTTCAGTGTGTTACGTCCCCGGCCCCGGCCTCGTGCCCGATGGAGCTATCGGCTCACTCGTACAGGTTCGCCTTGATGTCGGCGTTGTCGATGTTGGTCTTGTCGTACCACGCGAAGCCCGAGTCGATGACCTTGGGCAGCTCGCCCTTGTTGATGGCGACGACGGCAGCCTTGACCGTGTAGTAGCCGATCTTGACGGGCGACTGGGTCACGGCGCCAGCCTCGGTGCCGGCCTTGATGGCGTCAATCTGGGTCTTGCCGGAGTCGAAGCCAACAACCGTGACCTCCTTGCCGGTCTCCTGCGAGCCCTGGACGATACCGGAGGCGGCGGCCTCGTTGGAGCCGTACATGCCGACGATGTCGTCGTTGGCCTGGATGATGGCCTTCGAGGTGTCGGCGGCCTTGGTGACTTCACCGGCGATCTGCTCGTCGAGGAGCTTCAGGTCCGCGGGAGCGTTGGCCTTGAAGTACTCCTTGAAGCCCTCGCAGCGCTGCTTGCCCGTGGTGGAGGTCGAGTCGTGGCAGACCATGCCGACCGAGCCCTTCTTGCCCTTGAGCAGCTCGATCATGTGCTTGGCGGCCTCGGCGGCGGCGGCCTTGTTGTCCGTCTGGACGGTGGTCACGGGGATGTCGGAGTCAACGCCGGAGTCGAAGGCGACAACCGGGATGCCCTGCTTGTTGATCTCGTCGAGCAGGTCGGCGGCAGCCTTGGAGTCGAGGGCGGCGAAGCCGATGGCGGCCGGGCCCGAGTCCAGAGCGGACTTCAGCTGGTCGGTCTGCTCGGTTACCTTGGTCTCATCCTGCGGGCCGACGAACTTGACCTGGTAGCCCAGCTCCTCACCAGCCTGCTCGGCGCCTTCCTTCACGGCCTGCCAGAAGCGGTGCTGGAAGCCCTTGGAGACGAGGTAGATGGTCTTGGTGCCGTCGCCCTTGACCGCAGCCTTCTCCCAATCCTGAGCGTTGGCGGAGGTGTCGACCTTGGTCGCACCCGAGGAGTCACCGGTCTTGGTGTCAGTCGCGGGAGCGGAGGAGTCCGACGAGGTCGTGCAGGCAGCCAGGCCCAGGGCCATGGAGCCGACAGCGGCGGCGGCGAAGATACGTCCGATGGGGCGCATTGGTATTCCTTTCGTGGGGTGGCGGGGTCATTCCCGCCCTTGGGTGTGTGGACCGACTTCGGTCCACGATGGGTGAATTGAATAGGTAAGAATCAGGCGGCGTTCTCGCGAACGCGGCGGATGTTATCGATGACGACGGCGAGCAGCAGGACGATACCGGTGACGACGAACTGCCATTCGGCGGCGATACCCATCATCGTCAGGCCCTTCTTCAGGGTCTCCATGATGATCGCGCCAACCAGGGCGCCGGGGATCGAGGCGCGACCACCCGACAGGGACGTACCACCGATGACGGCCGCGGCGATGACGTTGAGCTCCATGCCCACGCCCTCAGCGGGCTGGACCAGGCCACCACGCGAGGAGTAGAGGACCGCGCCAATAGCCATGAAGGCACCCGCGACGACGTAGATGATGATCTTCCACAGGCGGACGTTGACGCCGGAGAGGCGGGTAGCCTCCTCGTTCGAGCCGATCGCCAGCGAGTAGCGGCCAAGCAGCGTCTTGTTCATGAGGAAGGTCGCCAGGACCGTGAGAACCACGAAGATCAGAACGGCGTTGGCAACACCGGGGATGATCTCGCCACGCGCGATGGCCTTGTAGCCCGTGTTCGCGATCGTGATGGAGGACTTATCCGAGATGATCAGCGCGAGGCCTCGGGCAACCATCATCATTGCCAGCGTTGCGATGAAGGGCGGCAGACCCAGGATCGAGACGTTCAGGCCGTTGACCAGACCGATCGCCATGCCGATCAGCAGCGTCAGGATCAGGCCAGCACCCAGAGGCAGGTTCATCTTGTCGCCCGCCAGGAAGATACCGGCCATCACAGCCACGAGGCTCATGCCCGTACCGACGGAGAGGTCAATGCCGGAGGTCGCGATGACGAACGTCGCACCCAGCGCCATGACGCCCGTGTAGGCCGACTGCAGGACGATGTCCAGGTAGATGTTCGGCTTCGCAAAGCCGTTGGCTGCAATGCTGAAGAACAGCAGGATGACGAACAGAGCAACCGTGACGAGCATCAGCTGCATGTTGTTCTTCAGGAAGGTCTTGACAGGCGACGGCGCCTCCAGGCCCTTGTTGTCGACGACGGTGCTCACGCGACTTCTCCGTTCGCTTCTTCCTGGCCGACGGTGGCCAGTTCCATAATGTTTTCTTGGGTGGCTTCCTCGTTGTTGAGGGTGCCGATGATGCGGCCGTGGGCCATGACGGCGATGCGGTTGGCCAGGCGCAGAACCTCGGGCAGCTCCGAGGAGATCACGATGATGGCCTTGCCCTGCTTCGCTAGATCCTCGAGCAGCGTGTAAATTTCATCCTTCGCGCCCACGTCGATGCCGCGCGTCGGCTCGTCGAAGATCAGGATGTCGGTGTCACGTTCCAGCCACTTGGCCACAACGACCTTCTGCTGGTTACCGCCCGAAAGGCTGCGCAGCTCGACGTCCACGGAGGGGGTGCGGGTACGCAGCTTCTTCACGTAGTCCTGGGCGACGTTGCGCAGCTTCTTCGTTGCGACGACGGTCGCGGTGGTGAAGTGGCTCATCGCGGCCAGGCCCGTGTTGAAAGAGATGTCCTTGTCGAGGAGCAGGCCGTACTGCTTGCGGTCCTCAGACAGGTAGCCGATGCCGTTCTTCACGGCGTCGTTCGCGCCCTTGATGGTGACCTTCTTGCCGTGGACGTAGATGTCGCCCTCGGTGTGGGGGTCAGCACCGAATAGGGCTCGTGCGACCTCGGTGCGCCCGGCGCCGACCAGGCCCGCGAAGCCGAAGATCTCGCCCTTCTTGACCTCGAAGGAAACGTCGTGGACGGCCTTGACAGTCGAGAGGTGCTCGACGCGCAGGACGGCCTCATCGGAGATCGGCTTGGTCGTGGGACGCGCGTCAGCGGGGACCTCGCGGCCGACCATCATCTTGACGACCTCGCTCATCGGGGTCGAGGCCGTGTCCACCGTACCGATGTACTTTCCATCGCGCAGGACCGAAATGCGGTTGGTGAGCTCGGTCAGCTCGGGCATGCGGTGCGTGATGAAGATCAGGCCGGTCGTGGGGCACACGAAGTCGCGCACCAGCTCGAAGAGAGACTCGGTCTCGGTCGTGGTCA
>CALISI010000033.1 GCA_938041695.1 uncultured Actinomyces sp. | reverse complement strand
GGCGAGCGCGTCATTGAGGGCGCATTCCGAGCGGTCGCCCGAGAAGAAGGCAACGGCGAAGGCTACGAAACCATCGCCGCGTCGGGCAACCACGCGAATACCCTGCACTGGATCGACAACGATGGCGAGGTGCGCGAAGGCGACCTGGTGCTCGTCGACGCCGGCGTCGAGGTCGATTCCCTGTACACGGCCGACATCACGCGCACCCTGCCCGTCAACGGCCGCTTCACCGAGGTGCAGGCGCGCGTCTACCAGGCCGTCCTCGACGCCTGCGAGGCTGCCCTGGCACGCGCCAACGAGCCGGGCTGCCGCTTCAAGGACGTGCACGACGCGGCCATGACAGTCATCGCCGCCCGCCTGCATGAGTGGGGCATCCTGCCCGTCACCCCGGAAGAATCCCTGGCCACCACCGGCCAGCAGCACCGCCGCTGGATGCCGCACGGCACCAGCCACCACCTCGGTCTGGACGTGCACGACTGTGCAAAGGCTCGCGCCGAGCTCTACCAGGGCGCGCTCCTAGAGCCGGGCATGGTCTTCACGATCGAGCCGGGCCTGTACTTCCGCGCCGACGACCTACTGATCCCCGAGGAGTACCGGGGCATCGGCGTGCGCATCGAGGACGACGTCGTGGTGAACGCCGACGGCACCGTCACGCGTATCTCCGAGGACATCCCGCGCACGATCGCGGACGTCGAGGAGTGGATCGCCTCGGTTCAGTCCCGCTGAGCTAGGCGCGTAGACGCTGAGGTTACGCCTCGGTCTGGTCCTCTCGGGACGAGGCCGGGGCGTCCTCGTGTTCGGCGGGCGCGCTCTCGGGGGTGGTCACCGCGGGCGCTGGCGACTCGGGCGCGGAAGGCGTGGCCACGGCCTCGTGCACATCGGTGTCGGGCGAGCCCCCGGGCACCTCACCGTCCTTGGTCGCCGCACCGAAGCGGGGGCGACCGTCGGGGAAGAAACCGACGGAATCCTTCTTCTGACGCTGCTCCTCCGTGCGGGGACGCACAACGCGCGCACGGTTACCGGGGGTGCGCTGCAGAAGCTGATACGCGCGGTCGATATCGGCCGACGCGAGGACCGCGTAACGCAGGGCGAGAACCTGCTGGGAGGAGACCAGGTCGCGGCTGCGTCCTCGGATGATGAAGGCCAGGGCAGACAGCGCCATGCCCGTCAGCGCGCCGACCAGGATACCGCCGACGACCCACGCTCCCGTACCGCCCGCGTTCTGACCTGCGGACATGAACATGCCGACGAGGGCACCCCACAGCGCGCCGCTCGACGCGCCAGAAATCGACGCGCGGGCGATCGTCAGGCGTCCCGTCACCCGTTCCACCAGGTGTAGGTCCGTTCCCACGATCGTGATCGAGGAGACGTCAAATCCGCTGTCCGACAGGAAATCAACGGCCGCACGCGCCTGGGCGTAGGTCTGGTAGGAAGCCACCTCCGTGCCCGTGGGCATCTGCGGGTCTATCACGACAGCCATACTCTCTCCTTCGTCCCGGCCTCGGTGGCATGGAACGCATTGTTCATGCAGCGACCGGCTCATCGTTACTCTTTCTTTGTCAACAGCCTAAGATGATTATGTGAGCATTGCATCTATTGAGGTTGGCACCAAGGGCCGGCGCGTGTACATCGGAAAGCTTGCTGGCACCGGTGTTTTCGACCCTCTGGGCGATCAGGTCGGCAAGATTCACGATGTCGTTGTCATCTTTCGGCTGAAATCTGAAGCCAACGTCATCGGCTTCGTCGTCGAGGTCGGCCCGCGTAAACGCGTCTTCCTGCCGCTCACCCGCGTGACCTCGATCGAGTCCGGGTCGGTCATTACGACGGGCCTGCTCAACATCCGCGCTTTCACGCAGCGCCCGATCGAAACACTCGTGCTCTCCGAGCTTTTCGACCGCGTCGTCACGATGAACGACGGTTCCGGCCAAGTGCGCATCCTCGACGTCGCTATGCGCCAGCGCCGTCCCAAGGACTGGGTGATCTCCACGCTGCATGTCCAGCGCGTGCGCACCTCCTCCCTCGGCTTCACGCGCAGCGGCGAGATGCTCACGGTGGACGTGAACGAGGTATCCGGGCTGCTCAAGACTGATTCCAACCAGGCGGCCACCGCGCTCCTGCAGTACACGGAGGACATGCGCCCGGCCGACCTGGCGGACTTCATCCACAGCCTGCCCCAGGACCGCAAGATGGCCGTTGCGCAGCAGCTGACGGATGCCCGCCTGGCCGACGTGCTCGAGGAGCTCGGTGACGACGACCGCGTCGCGATCGTCTCCGCCCTCCAGGCTGCGCGCGCGGCCGACGTCCTAGACGTCATGCAGCCCGACGACGCGGCGGACCTCGTCGCTGAGCTGCCGGAGGCACAAGCGCAGTCCCTGTTGGCGCTCATGGGCCCCGACGAGGCCGAGGATGTGCGTCGACTCATGACCTACGACGAGTCGACCGCGGGTTCGCTCATGACCACCGAACCCGTCATCTTCGGTCCCAACGCGACCGTGGCGCAGATGCTCGCGGCCGTGCGACGCGAGGACATCCCGGCCTCGATCGCGACCGTCGCCTTCATCGCACGCCCGCCCCAGGAGACGCCGACCGGCCAGTACCTGGGCATGGTCCACATCCAGCGCGCGCTGCGCGAACCCCCGCAGACGCTGCTCGGCACGATCCTGGATCGCGACATCGAGTCCGTGGACCCCAACGCACACATCGCGACCGTGACTCGTCTGCTCGCAACCTACAACCTGACGGTCCTGCCCGTCGTCGACGAAGACGGGCACCTGCACGGCGCTGTCTCGGTCGACGACGTCCTCGACGAGCTGCTGCCCGAGGACTGGCGAGACTTCGACGACGACGTGACCGACCGCATGATGGCAAGGAGCATCGATGGCTGATCGTCTGGATAATCCCCTCGACAAGCGTCGGTCTTTCTTCCGCCGTTCCTCCGGTAGCGGCGACGGTTTCGGCCGCTTCGCCGAGGCCACCGCACGTTTCATGGGATCGCCGAAGTTCGTCCTGTACATGACGATCTTCGTCGTCGCCTGGATCAGCGCGAACCTTATCCTCGCGGGAATTAGCGAGAAGGCCGCCTGGGATCCCTACCCCTTCATCCTGTTGAACCTCGCGTTCTCGACCCAGGCCTCGTACTCGGCCCCGCTGATTATGCTCGCGCAGAACCGCCAGGATGCCCGCGACCGCGTCGTGGCCGAACAGGACCGCATTCGCGCCGAGCGTAACCTCGCTGACACCGAGTACCTCGCCCGCGAGATCGCTGGCCTGCGCCTGGCGCTCCAGGACGTCGCCACGCGTGACTTCGTGCGCTCCGAGCTGCGCGACATGCTTGAGGACCTGCGTGCCGAGATCGCTGCGGACGCCGCCAACGCCTCGGCGCATGAGGATGAGACAGAGAGCGATCACGAGTCCGACGAAGCCCTTCGTCCCCTAGAAGATGGGCACACCGGCCAGTAGAGTGGAGTCCATGCCAGTCACGCTCGAATCCGTCATGGCGGCTCTCGGCCAGGTCATCGACCCCGAGATTCGTCGCCCCATCACCGACCTCAACATGGTGACCCCCGACCTGGTCACCATCGACGGCTCCTCCGTCGCGATCAAGGTTCTGCTCACCACCGCCGGGTGCCCGCTGCGCACCCAAATCACGAAGGACGTCACCGAGCGCGTGGGCTCCCTCGACGGCGTCGACAACGTCTCCGTCGAGATGGGCGTCATGGACGACGCTCAGAAGAAGGCCCTGCGTGAGAAGCTCAACGGCGGTCGTCCCGAGCGCGAGATCCCCTTCTCCCGTCCCGATTCCCTCACGCGCGTCATCGCCGTGACCTCCGGCAAGGGCGGCGTTGGCAAGTCCTCCATGACCGCGAACCTGGCCGCCGCGCTCGCCGCGCAGGGCCTCAAGGTCGGCGTCATGGACGCGGACATCTACGGCTTCTCGATTCCTCGTATGCTCGGCGTGGACCACGACCCGCAGGTCATCGACGGCATGATGATTCCTCCCGTGGGAGCGGGCGGCGTCAAGGTCATTTCGATCGGCATGTTCGTGCCCGACGGCCAGGCGGTCATCTGGCGCGGCCCCATGCTCCACCGCGCCCTCCAGCAGTTCCTCGCGGACGTGTTCTGGGGCGACCTCGACGTTCTGCTCATCGATATGCCTCCGGGCACGGGCGACGTCGCGATCTCGATCGCGCAGCTGCTGCCGAACTCGGAGATCCTCGTGGTGACGACCCCGCAGGTCGCGGCCGCTGAGGTCGCCGAGCGCGCCGGTTCGATTGCCGCCCAGACGAACCAGAAGGTCATCGGCGTCATCGAAAACATGTCCTTCCTGCCTCAGCCCGACGGCTCGCGTCTGGAGATCTTCGGCGCGGGCGGCGGCGAGTCCGTTTCGCAGCGCCTGACCGCCCAGCTCGGCTACTCCGTGCCGCTGCTGGCCCAGGTCCCGCTCGACATCGCACTGCGCGAAGGCGGCGACCGCGGCGAGCCCGTGTCCGTCGCTTCGGGTCCCGCCGCCGAGGAGCTGACGGCCCTCGCCAAGCAGCTCTCCTCGGCGCATCGCGGACTGGCGGGCCGTCCTCTGGGCGTCTCCCCCATCCAGCACTGAGCCCGCGTGCTCTTCCCCGGCCTCGTCCACCTCGGACGAGGCCGGGTTTTGTTTGCTCGTCACGCGCTGTTTTCGCTGGGAATCGGAGTGCCACCGCGCCCTGACGTCACGCCGCCTGTACGCTGATGCGTGGGGAGGGCGCAGCGCGTGCGTGCCTCTCGCCGAGGCGACCAATACGACGTGAGGATCAAGGCGATGGCGGACAAGGCCCAGACGTGGGTGTACACCGAGGACTATGTTGCGGAGAGCGACGCGCTGACCGCCGCACGCGCCGTCGCCACCGAAATGGGTGCCACTCCTGTCTCCCCAGGGACGGGTGCGGCCCTGCGCATGCTCGCCGCCGTGTCGGGCGCACGTGCTGTCCTCGAGATCGGTACCGGTGCCGGCGTTTCAGGGCTGTGGATCCTCGATGGTATGGCCTCCGATGGCGTCCTGACGACGATTGACTCCGAGTCCGAGCTCCTGGGGCATGCGCGCCGCAACTTCGCCGCAGCGGGACTGTCCTCCCACCGCACACGCCTGATCGCCGGGCGTGCCCTCGATGTTCTGCCGCGCATGGCCGCCCGCGGCTACGACATGGTCGTCCTCGATGGCGACCTCGAGGAGACCCCGCAGTACCTCGACCACGCCGTTCGCATCCTGCGCCCCGGTGGCACGATCGCCTTCGTGCATGCACTGTGGCACGATCAGGTCGCTGATCCGGCTCGTCGCGACGCGCACACCGTTGTCGCGCGCGAGGTCGTCAACTACCTGCGCGATTCCGAGGAGTTCGTGCCCGCACTGCTGCCCGTCGGCGACGGCCTGGCGGTCGCGGTCAAGCGCTGAGCCCCCAGACAACAAGGAAGCGGTGGGACAGGAGAACCTGTCCCACCGCTGTTGTATCTTGGATCAGATGGCCGCGCCGAGCGCTCTGGCGAGTTCCGCAGCTTCGTCCGGAGTCATCTCGATGACGAGACGCCCGCCCCCTTCCGTAGGGATCCGCATGACGACACCGCGACCTTCAGCACTGACTTCCAGGGGGCCGTCCCCCGTACGAGGCTTCATTGCTGCCATGAGAGTACTCCTTCTCAGAGTTATGCCCGCACCTCCACAGGCGGGGTAACATACCCATTTTACCGGAAAAGTGCCGTTTTTCCTTAACAGCTCGCAAAGAGAAATCAAAAGAAAATAGGCCGTCCGATCAATTAGGCCGATTATCGCAGCATTGAGCGCAATTCTCGGATCCCCAGAAAAAGGAACTAACTACTAGGCACCCGTCGCGAGACGAACTGCTTCCTCCGGATCATCAACGACACGCAGCAGGTCCACATCGCCCGGAGAGATCATTCCGGCCTCGACCATCGAGGAACGCATCCACTCCACCAGACCCGACCAGTACGCAGTGCCCACGAGCACCAACGGGAACGAACGAATCTTCCCTGTCTGCACCAGCGTCGCGGACTCGAAGAGCTCATCCATCGTGCCGAAGCCGCCGGGCATCACAATGAGACCCTGGGAGTACTTCACGAACATCGTCTTACGTGCGAAGAAGTAACGGAAGTTAACACCCAGGTTCACCCATTGGTTCATCCCCTGCTCGTGGGGAAGCTCGATACCGAGCCCCACGGACGTGCCGCCAGCCTCCCAGGCACCCCGATTCGCGGCCTCCATCATGCCGGGACCACCGCCGGTGACGACCGCGTAGCCACGCTCGACGAGCAGGCGGCCGATCCGCTGAGCGCACTCATAGAGGGGCTCCTCGGGACGCGTTCGCGCGGACCCGAAGACGGAGATAGCAGGCCCGACCTCGGCCAGGGCCTCGAAGCCCTCAACGAACTCGGACTGGATGCGCAGGACGCGCCACGGGTCCTCGTGCTTCCAGTCGGCGCTCTGCTCGGACTGCAGCAGGGATGCGTCAGCCGTCAGGCGCGGAATCTGGTCCCCGCGCAGGACGACGGATCCGCGGCGATAGGTGTGCGTCGGCTTGGTCATTCATGCCTCCTCGTGTGTGTCGGCGTCATCGCCGATCGATGCGAGCACGAACGCTCGCAGCGTGTCGTGCACTCTGACAATATCCGATACGGGCGCGTGTTCGTCGCGCGTGTGCGCCAGCAGCGGATCACCGGGGCCAAAGTTCATAGCGGGCACACCGACCTCGCTAAAGCGCGCGACATCGGTCCACCCAACCTTCGCGCTGAGCTGGAGCTCGCTGCCCTGCGCGCGGGCAACGGAGCGCGCGACGGACAGGAACCGCTGGGCCAGAGGCGAGTCCGCGCCCGGCCTGGCACCCTCACACAGGTCGTCGACCTCGATCGTGGCTCCCGTCCCCTCGAAGAGCCCGCGCACCCACTCCAGGGCATCCTCGGCGCGCGTGGAGGGGGCGAAACGGTAGTTGACGGTCATCGATGCGGCCTCTGGAATCACATTGTTGGCGATGCCGCCCTCGACGCGCACGACCGACAGGGATTCACGAAATTGCAGTCCGTCGACCGTGACGACGGGGTTTGCGTACGCGGCGATGCGCTCAATGACGGGTGCCATCGCGTGAATCGCATTGACCCCCATCCACGCGCGCGCCGAGTGAGACGCGCGGCCCGGGAAGTGTGCGATGACGCGCAGCGTGCCATTGCAGCCGCCTTCCACGTGAGCGGCGGTGGGCTCACCCAGCAGCGCCAGGTCGCCCGCGAGCCAATCGGGATGGTTGCGCTGGACGCGCCCGAGGCCGTTCAGATGGGAGGCAACCTCCTCGTGGTCGTAGAAGATCCACGTGACGTCGGCATTCAGCGTGGCTTCGTTGCCCTCGCGGATGGCCGCCCCAACCTCGCAGGCGAGCGCGAGCGCCGCCGCGCAACCGCCGAGCATGTCGACCGACCCACGCCCCCACAGGACCGTGACCCCAGCGCGCTCCTCGAGGCGGCCAGGGACGTTATCCGCAATCGGAACGGTGTCGAGGTGGCCGGCGAGGACCACGCGCTGGGCGAGGCCGAGCCGGGTCCGCGCGCACACGGCATCCCCGTCGCGCAGGATCTCCAGGGCAGGGACCGACCCGAATCCGGCGCTTCGCAGGGCTTCTTCGACGGCGTTCGCCAGGGGGCCCTCATCTCCCGACACCGAGGGGATGTCGATCATCTGGCGCGTCAGCTCAACGGCATCCATCACGTTCGTCAGCTGCATGATTCCTCCTTCGTGGATGCCTCCAGGATACCGGCGCGCTCCCCCCACCTGCGTCTTCCCGCCGTTGCATCAGGGCACGCCCACGCCTCGTTCCTGATACCGGTTTTTACGCAAGGCGCCCACAGTGTTACCCTCAACACATGACACGCTGTGCTAGCCCGTCGCTGTTTGCGGGTATCGCTTCTTTCCTATCCGCGCGCACCGGCGGCCGTTTCCGCCTCATCATCGGCTTCGAGGCCCCCGAGGATCAGGACAGCGCGCGCGACGGCGCGGCGATCATCGAAGCGGCCGGCGGACATGCCCTCCTCATGCCGCGCGCGCTCCCCGCTCCCCTCACGGCGTTTTCGGTGCGCATGGTCATGGCGGACGGCGCCGTGTACGTGCGCGCGTCGGGCGAGACGCTCATCTACCTGGGTGGGCGCGCGATCGACCGCTCGCGTGAGGGCGCGCTGGCCCCCGACGCTGAGCTCGCTCTCATCGACGAGGCCGTGGCCACGTTCGGGGATGAGGCGTCCCTCCCGCGCGCCGAGGACGGCTGGGAGTCCGTGGGAGATGGAATGATCGGCGCTTACGTCGACCGCTGCGCATCGCGTATCGCATCTTTGGCCCCTTCCGCTACCCGCGCGGCCTCCGTGTCAATCGACGAGGCCTCGGGCCTGCTGGTGACCCTCCTGGAACGCCTGGGCGTTCCGGTTGTCGAGGAGAGCGCCACCCTGTCTCTCACCATATCCGCAGATGGGCGCATCCTCACGACGTCCCTACCTGAACAGGATGTCCGCACGGTGCTGGCCGATGCTCTCACCACCTCACCCGCCGTCCCACACGGCCCGGGCCTGTACTGCGTGGACCCGGCCTTCGTCCTCGACGCGGACGCACTGTGCGCGGGGGCAGCACTGGCCGCGCTGGGAGACTAAGACCGCACTGAATAGTTGTGCCCCGGGGACGCGTCCCCGGGGCACTGTCGTCTGCGCACTCAGCTCATACGTCGAAAGGTGTGGAGATGACCATGCCGCCCGTCTCGATCTGTCCGGCCATGTCGGACAGGCCCAGCTTCAGGTCGGAGGAGAGCATCGGCGTGTAGGCACCGAAGCCGGTGAGGAGGACGTCACCAGAGGCCAATGACACCGGAACGACGGACGCCTGAGCGCCCGCGTTCGCCTGCTCGATGAGCGTCTCCATCGCGCCCTCGTAGTCGACGACGATGCCCGTCAGCACGGGCGCGCCGATGGCAGAGCGGACCTCGTCAGAGATCTGAATGTAGCTGAACGCGTCCGCGAAGGACTGCGTGTCCACCTGCTGCGTCACCGGCGCGCCGGACTGACCGGACATCGGCGCGGTCTCGGCCGACTGGGCCTCGTCGCGGGTCAGGCCCTTCAGATCGGCCTTCGTCAGGCCCGACCACACGAGGCGAACCATCGGGTTCGCTGCCTCGGTAACAGCTCGCGCGGCACCCTCGTTCGCGTCACCGGCGAAGGGCACGATGATGTCGGCGCCCCTGGCGATGAAGTCGGCGGCCGCGCCGCGCACCTCGTCGGCGCTGCCCGCGTAGGTGCCGTCGCTCGTCGCCGGGTTCCAGCCGAGCACGCTGATCGACGTTCCGTTGGCGAGGTTGTATGCGTCCACGCCCTGGGAGAATGCGGACATCTGCGAGCTCGTCACGTTGTCGCGCGCGCCACCGATGACTGCGAGCGTGCCCGTGGTCGTCATGCCCGCGGAGGCGTAGCCGGCCAGGTAGGCGGCCTGCGAGGCGTCCACGTCGACGATGGACCCGTTCTTCAGGGAGGTTGCGGCTCCCTTGCTATCGACGAAGGAAGCGCCCACGAGGGCGAAGCGCACCTTCGGATTGGCGCGTGCGGCCTCGGAGATCGACGATGCCATCGTCGAATCCGCGCCCACGATCAGCGTGCAGCCCGAGGTCACCAGCGAGGCGGGTGCCTCCGCGCCACTAGCAGCCTCGAAGGCGACCGATGCGTCGTTCGCGGCACCGGCGAGGGCCGTCGCGACGGGGTCCGTGGCGGCGTCGCCGTGGGCTCCGGAGATGGCGGCGCAGACCTTCGCGGAGGCCGCGGGGGTGGCGGCGGGTGTGGTCGAGCAAGCTCCGAGGGCCACGGTGACCGCTGTCGCGGTAGTTGCGAGGGCGGCGATGGTCCGCTTGTTCACGTGTGATGCCTTTCGTCGGGGCTTCTTGCTGCCCAACACGCTACCAGCCCGACGCCCACGCGCGACGGGCGGGGCGGCGCACCTCACCCGAGAGCGAACGCGGCGCGACGAGGCCACCCCTCGCGGGAGCTGAGCCGGGGTATGCGTAAGTCAGCGCGAAAACGACGCGTCAGAGCAGGTCGGAGCGTCCCCGTTCGGCGAGCTGGTCGACGACCGCCTTCACCGACTGGGCGTGGTCGCGGCGCGTGACGAGGATAGCATCCGGGGTGAGCGCGACCGCCACGTCGGGCACACCGACGAGCGCAACGAGCGGCCCCTCGCTGTCGTCTCCCAACGAAGCGAAGACGGCCGCGCCGTCGGAGTCGACGCGCAGCGCCTCGCCCAGGTTGCCCGCCTCCGCGACGATGCCGGTCAGGGCCTCGAAATCACCCAGGTCCGTCCAGCCCAGCTGCGCGTCGGCGGGAACGACGGCCACTCCCCCGTCGGCGGCGACGGGTTCGGCGATGGCATGGTCGATCGCGATCTTCGTCAGATGTGGCCAGTTCTCCGCCAGCGTCTCCTCGAACGCGGGGGTGCCCCACGCGCGCGCAATCGACTCCAGGCGCGCGTGCATATCGGGCAGCAGGCGGGCCAGATGGGAGGCGAGCACGCCCGCCGACACGATGAACATGCCCGCGTTCCACAGGTAGCCCGCCGCCACGTAGCGGGCAGCGGTATCTGCGTCCGGCTTCTCCACAAACTCGGCGACCCGGCGGGCGCCGCGCTCAGCGTCGGCAGCCCCGGCCTCGTCGCCATCGTTCAGCGCAGGGCCGGGCGCGATGTACCCGTAGGCGGTCGAGGCCTCGGTGGGCGTCAGGCCGATGGTCACGACGTAGCCGTCGCGGGCGGCACCGATCGCCGTCTCGACGGCGTCACGCAGCAGCTCCGGCCGAGCGATCAGATGATCGGCCGCGAAGGAGCCGACAATCGCGTCATCCCCGAAGCGTTCGCGCACGACGTAGGCGGCCAGGCCGATCGCGGCCATGGAATCGCGGCCCGACGGCTCGATGAGGAGCGTGCGATCGTCCGAGGCGGCGAACTCGGGCAGCTGGGCGAGTACACCGTCACGGTGCGCCTGGCCGGTCACGATGCTCACCGACGAGGCCACCCCCTCCAGGCGGTCCACCGTGCCCTGCAGGAGGGTGCGTCCCGTGCCCGCCAGGTCAAGGAGGAACTTGGGACGACGACGCCGCGACAGCGGCCACAGGCGGGTGCCGGCTCCGCCGGCGGGAATAATCACATGGAGGTCACTCATGCCCCCAGTATCGCAGATACGACGAGGGGGCGAGGCCTCAGCCTCACCCCCTCGCGGAAAGCGTTTGTTACGCGAGTGTCACTCGGCGTCGCCCTCAGCAGCGGTCTCTTCAGCGGCTTCCTCAGCCTCTTCAGCGGCAGCTTCCTGGATGGAAACGATGACCGTCTCGGCATCGAGCTCGACCTCAACGCCGGCAGGCAGCTTCAGGTCGGAGACGTGGACGGCGGAGCCGGCCTCGAGACCCTCGATGGAAACCTCGAGGTTCTCGGGGATGGAGGTGGCGGGGGCCTTCACCAGGATGGTGAACTCCTCGAGCGAGTGGACGGTGCCGGGGGTGGGCTCGCCAACGACGACGACGGGGACCTCAACGTCGACCTTCTCGCCAGCCTTGACGGCCAGGAAGTCGGCGTGCAGGATGTCGCGGCGCACGGGGTGAACCTGAACGTCCTTAACGAGGGCCAGCTGGGTCTTGCCGTCGATCTTCAGCTCAACGAGGGCGTTCTTGGTGCCGCGGACGATGAGGAAGAGGTCGTGGGCGGGAACGTCCAGGTGACGGGGTTCGGCGCCGTGGCCGTAGAGGACCGTGGGGACCTTGCCAGCGCGGCGGGCGCGGCGGGCAGCACCCTTACCAAACTCGGAACGTTCTTCGGCAAGCAGGACGGGGTTGTCGCTCATGTGTCTTTCCTTCGTTTCTCAGGTCCGGCGTCGGTGTCGGCAGAGTGAAGGAAACGCGAGGCATTTCAATTCAGGCCCTGTCGATAACGGCGGATACGGATCCGCCCTCGCCGGAGCAACCCCAATAGGTTACCTCACGACGAGGGCGGATGTGAAGCGGGAGCCGCTCAGTTAAAGAGCGATGTGACCGAACCGTCTTCGAAGACCTCGCGGATCGCGCGAGCCAGGAGCGGCGCGATGGACAGGACGGTGAGCTGATCAAAGCGCTTCTCAGCGGGGATCGGCAGGGTATCGGTGACGACAACCTCGGCGGCGCCGGACTCGGACAGGCGACGGGCCGCCGGGTCAGAGAGGATACCGTGCGTGGCCACGACGATGACCTTCTTCGCGCCGGCGTCCATGAGGACCTTGATGGCCTCGGTGATCGTGCCGGCGGTGTCGATCATGTCGTCCACGAGGACGCATTCCTTGCCGGCAACCTCTCCAACGACGCGGTTCGCTACGGCGACGTTCGGGCGCGTAGTATCGCGGGTCTTGTGGACGAAAGCCAGGGGCGTGCCACCCAGCTTCTTCGACCACTTCTCGGCGACGCGGATGCGGCCCGCGTCCGGGGAGACGACAGCGGTGTTGGACAGGTCGACGCGGCCGCGCACGTAGTCCACGAGGACCGGCATGGCGAAGAGGTGGTCGACCGGGCCGTCGAAGAAGCCCTGCTCCTGCGAAGCGTGCAGGTCGACGCTCATGATGCGGTCGGCGCCGGCAGCGCGGTACAGGTCAGCCATGAGGCGAGCGGAGATGGGCTCGCGGCCCTGGTGCTTCTTGTCCTGACGCGAGTAAGGGTAGAAGGGAGCGA
Source organism: uncultured Actinomyces sp. (assembly GCA_938041695.1). GTDB lineage: Bacteria > Actinomycetota > Actinomycetes > Actinomycetales > Actinomycetaceae > Pauljensenia. Next base: position 276 of record CALISI010000033.1, on the reverse strand, counting down.
CGACGGTGATGCGCTTGGCGGAGGCACGCTTGGCAGCATCGATCATGATGAGCTGCTCCATCACCCACTTGTTGATATCGCCCGCGATGGACTGCAGGACGAACACGTCGGCGCCACGAACGGACTCGTTGAAGCGCACGTAAATCTCGCCGGAGGCGAAGTCGTAGGCCGTCACCGGCGAGACCCCACATCCGATTTCCTCGCCCACGGCGTGAGCCAGGTCCATGTGAGCTCGCCCAGAAACGAGGACGAGGTTCTTCTCTCCGGTGGTCACCA
>CALISI010000032.1 GCA_938041695.1 uncultured Actinomyces sp. | reverse complement strand
TCATCGTGGGAGAATCCGCGCCGCGCAGCTGCGGGTAGCGTTCCTCGATCTCCTCCAGCTCGCGGTACATGCGGTCGTAGTCTGCGTCCGCGAGGGTCGGCGAATCCCGGTCGTAGTAGGCGGCGCGGGCCTCGTTGATGCGCTCAACGAGGTCGTTGTAACGGTCGCGTGTCGTCTCGAACGTGGAGTCAGCCATGGGGTCCATTCTTGCATTTCGCGCGCCGAGCGGGCCGGTGGGTGGGCGCTCGGAAGGCGGAGGTGGCCATACCCACACGGTCCTGCGAGGCGCTTATCCACAGGGTTTCGGGGCCGCGAACAGTTATCCACAGGGTGTGTCCTGGCGCTTGAAAGCGCCCACAAGCGGCGGGATCGTTGGGCCATGAAAGATTCCGGTTGTCTCGCCCGCGCTGCCCTGCGCACCGACCTGCACCTCGCGTGCATTCAGGGACCCGACGTTGGTGTCGTGGTGTCCCCCGGCACGGTCGGTCGCGCGGGCGATATGCCTCTGTCATGCGCGAGCGTGGCGCGCACACACGCGGTTTTCACCACGCGTGAGGGTCGCGCGTTCCTTGATGCCCGGCCGGATTCCCCTCCGTTTCGGCTGCGCAACCGCGCGCGCTGGTGGCGCAGTGCCCGCACCGCGCGGGAGATGACCACCGGGGCCCGCCTGCGCCTCGGCGACGACGTCTTCGAGGTCCGCGCGCGCCCGATGCGCTTGGCCTGGCCGGGCGTCGAACGACGAGGCCGGGGCTCGCTCACGGGATCGTCCCTGCTCAGGGGCGCTCCCCTGGTGTCCGTCGTCGTCATACTCGGTTTCATGGGCTGGCGCCTGCGAGCAGCCGCGAGCGCTCCACGGCTGTGGATCGGTATCGCTTCGCTGGTGGCGGCCGTCGCCTGCGTCACCGCGATCATTCTCTGCTGGCGTGCGCGTCGGCGGCGCAGGGGCTGGGACGGTGCCGCGCTCTCACTGGTGCTGGCTGGACTACCTGACTGCGGGCCCTCGCCCCGGATCGTGCGGGCCAGCGTGTGGCCGGGACGGGCCACGAGCCCCCGTCAACGCGTGCTCCTCTCGACGTCGTCGGATGAGCCGGGGCGCTCCGCGCTCGGTATCGCAGGCATGCACGCCGCCCAGTGTGCCCTGTGGTGCGCGGGGCAGATAGCCGCGCAGGTGGGAGGCGCGCGAGTGTGGTGGAACAGCGCCTCCCCCGTCCTGTTAGGGCACGCGGGCGTGGACATCCACGTGAGTGCTGGCGAGTCGTGCCCACACTGCGCGCGGGGCTCGGAGGATGACAGACCGACCGTGCACATCGGGTATGCGTCCTCCGTCGCACGCCTGCCGTCCTGGTGCACGCAGGTGTGCATCACCGATGATCTGCCGGTCGCACCTCAGTGGTGGTGGACGGTCACCCGAGCGGATGCTCGCGACGCCCTCCCCTCGCGCGTGGGATGGGACCCCGACCATGCCCGTGGATCCTCCGGCGTCCTGAGCGTGCGGATCGGGATGTCGCAGTCCGGCCCCATCGATCTGGACCTGGTCTCAGATGGCCCGCACGCTCTCGTCGCTGGTTGCACGGGTTCCGGGAAATCGGAGGCGCTGATCGGCTGGCTTGCCTCAATCGCGCACTGCTACAGCCCCGACAAGGTGCGCTTCGTCCTCATCGACTACAAGGGTGGCTCGACATTCGCCCGCCTGCAGGCACTCCCCCACACGCACGCGCTCCTCACCGATTTGGATCCCGGTGCGACGACACGGGCCCTCGAGGGTATCGCTGCCGAGCTTCAGCGCCGCGAGGAGCAATTGCGTGCACGCGGGTTCCCCGACCTGGCCACGTGGGAGCGCGCCCACGAGGGCGACCCCTCCTCGGTCCCCGCGGCCCCTGCCCGGCTCATCGTCGCCATCGACGAGTTCCGTTTCCTCGCCCAGGCTCACCCCTCGTCGATGGAGGTCCTCCTGCGGCTCGCCGCGCAGGGGCGCAGCCTGGGTCTCCACCTCATCGCGGCAACGCAGCGCCCGTCGGGGGCCGTGAGTGCGCAGATGCGCGCCAACATGGACATCCGCCTGTCCCTGCGCTGCGTGAGCGCCGCCGATTCGACCGACATCCTCGGGGACGCACGGGCCGCCTCGCTGCCCCGGGTTCCCGGGCGCGCTGTCCTCGACGGCGTCGGCGTCATCCAGCTGGCCTACATGGATAACGTCGCCGAGGTCGTCTCGCGCTGCGCACTGTCGTGGCCACACGGGGATACGGCTCCTTTGTGGGCACCCGAGCTGCCCGAAACCCTCACGTGGGACGAGGTTGATGCTGGGAACGGATCCGCAACCGCGCTGACACACCAGTTCCCAAGCACCACCCCGACGCATGCAGGGGTTCTCACTCTCGGCCTCGTCGAGGGGATCGAGGAACATTCCACCTTCGTGTGGGACGGCGGAAGCATCCAGATTCAGGCCAGCGCGCACGAGGCCGGCCTCGCCTCGCGGTGGGCGCTCGCGCTCGCGACGCGCATCGCGAGTCGGTGCGGCCATCCCCTCCACGTGATCGGAGACGAGGGCGCTGCGGGCTGCGCGTCATTCCTGGCCTGCGACGACGTCTCCGCCATCGACCTGCTGGAGGGCATCTGCGAGCACGGCCCAGCGGTCCTGGCGATCACCGACGCGGCCGCACTGCGCGTCTCCCTCACCCAGGCACTGTCAGCCCCACAGGCGGATTCCCTCTGGGCAGCGCTGCTGGGCGGAGCACGGCGAGCAGGCGTCATTATCGTCGCCGCCTACCCGGGGCGCTTCACCGCATCGAGTGCCACGATGGGCGCGTTTTCGACACGCCTCGTGCGCGCACGCGATGCGGACGAAGCGCTCCATGCTGGCATCTCACCCGCCGACCTGCGAACGCTCGGCCGTGGACAGGCACTGCTCGCACGGCCCGGAGAACGCACCCTCCTCGCGTGTATCCCCAGCAATCCGTGCGACCTGGGAGCTCATTTAGGAAACGCGACAAACGGCTGGCACATCCTCGGCCCGACCACTGCCTCGGCGCTGGTCAGAAAGACGGCTGCGCCGGCCCTGATCGGCCCCACGTACGAGGTGCCGACATGGGATCGCCCGCTGCCGTGGATCATCATCGGTCAGCAGGAGGATGTGTCCGTCGTCGAAGCGCTCCACGCGTACCTCGGATGGGAAGAAACGCCAACAATATCTGACGTAATTCCTCAGGGAGCATGGACTCGTATCGCCAGATGGGACGGACACAGGGTACTCGCGATGAATCCCACGAACAATGTCATTCGCGCGTTAATTCAACACTGCCACGCCTCCCCGATGTCCATCCTCGCGCGACGCTGGACCCCTTCATGCGGACTGATCTGCGAGGGTGATACGCTGACAACAGTCCAACTAACCGTTGGGTCAGTTAATACCTAAGTCCCATCTTATTCGGGCTCCGTGAGCAGCCGCATAGTGACGTTGTCATTTCGCTGTTACCTCCCCCTTGCGCGACTAAGATGACGAACGGACACTGACTAGAGAACAAGCGAGACATCCCGAGCGCACGGCAGTCGAGGAGCGAAAGACACATCATGGATTGGCGGAGTAAGGCGGCATGCCTGACAGTTAACCCGGAACTTTTCTTCCCCATCGGGAACACGGGCCCAGCCATCGCACAGGTCGCCGAGGCCAAGGCCGTGTGCCGCGAGTGTGAGGTCGTGGGCATCTGCCTGCAGTGGGCTATCGACAACAACCAGGATGCCGGCGTGTGGGGCGGCATGAGCGAGGAAGAGCGCCGCGCTCTCAAGCGCCGCGCCGCGCGCGCACGCCGCGCGGGCTGCTAACAGACCACCGCCGCCCCGCGGCGCACCAACGATCGAGGCCGGGGATCCCCAATGGATCCCCGGCCTCGTTCGTCGATAAACGTTTATCCCGCCCGCGCAGACCCCGTCAGGCGGGGTCCAGGTTCGCGTGGAGCGTGACGAGCGTGCCGCCGCCCTGACGCGGGGCCCACTCGATGGAGCCCTTGAGTTCACCGCGCACCATCTGATGGACGATCTGCGTGCCCAGGCCACTCATCGGCGTACCCGGCACGAAGCCCACACCGTCGTCGGCGACGGTCACCGTCATGGACGAGCCCAGGCGTTCGGCGCGCACCTCGATAAGGCCATCACGGTCCGCGAGGCCGTGCTCGACAGAGTTGGCGACCAGCTCGTTGAGGACGGTCGCCAGGGCCTGAGCCTGATCGGCCTGAATGGTGCCAAAGCTGCCGGTCGTGATGACCTCGACGCTATGGTCCGTGGACGCGATCGCACCGGCCATGCGCACGATCGTGCGTGCGACCTCGTCGAAGTCCACCGACTCATCCACGTTCTGCGACAGGGCGGCGTGCACGGTCGCGATTGCCTGCACGCGACGCTCGGCCTCGGCAAGCGCCACCTTGACAGCCTCCTCAGATGAGCGGCGCGACTGCAGGCGCAGCAGGGCGGACACGGTCTGCAGGTTGTTCTTCACGCGGTGGTGGATCTCGCGGATCGTCGCGTCCTTCGTCATGAGCTCCTGCTCGTGGCGGTGGACCTCGGAGACGTCGCGCGTGAGGATGACGGCGCCCAGGCGCTTGCGCCCGTTGACGAGGGGCAGGGCTCGCATGCTGACGGTGGAGGCGCGCGCGGCGATCTCGACGCGCCAGGAGGCGCGCCCCATCACGACGACCGCCATGGATTCTTCGATGAGGGTGCCATCCCCGATGACCTCGGTGACCTCCTGGGCGAGGACTTTGCCGGTCACGTGGGTGCGGATGCCGAGGCGGCGCAGACAGGACACGGCGTTGGGGGTCGCGTGCTGCACGCGCCCCTCCGCGTCGAGCAGGACGGCACCGTCGAGGACGCGCGGGACGCCGTGGGAGGTGACCTGCGGGGTCGAGTCGTAGGGGTATTCGCCGCGCGCCATCATCTGGCACAGAGTGTCGGCAGCCGCCACTGTCCATCCTTCGAATCCGAGGGACAGACGCGGGCTGGACAGGTTCGCCTCGCGCGTGACGACGGCGATGATGCGCCCGTCGTGGCACACGGGCACGCAGGTTTCCATCATTGAGTACGTGCCGGCCCAGCGCGCGGCCGTCGAGCGCACGACCTCCCCGGACTGCAGGGCGCGACGCAGATCGATTTCGCGGGCGGCGGGCAGGTGGAGGCCGATGATGTCGTCCACGTGAACGGTCGCGGAGGTTGCGGGGCGGCAGTGGGCGGCCGCGATGAAGCGCCCGTCGTCGGCAGGCAGCCACAAAACCAGGTCGGCGGCCGCCAGGTCAGCGAGCACCTGCCAGTCCGCGAGGAGGAGGTGCAGCCAATCGATGTCCTGCTCCGACAACGGCGTCGAAGAGGCTTCTTCAGCTAACTGCATGAGACTACGCATGCATCTACTCTAAAGGGAGTGGGGCCGCGAGGGCGGACCTTCGTTGTAAATGAGCGCCGGGACACGCTTCGGCGCCGCTTCTTTCGTCAGGAGAGCCATGCAGTTCACGCAGTCTATGTCGTATCCCGGTACTGTCGACGAGGTCGTCGCCATGTACCTGACCCCCGACTACCTGGAGCGACGCTTCGGTCGGTTTGTCGTGGAAGGCTCGACGACCGTGTCCGTGGAAGGTGAGCGCGTGTCGTACGCGGGCACCGTGCGCCCCGAGCTAATTCCGGCGGCGGCCACGCGCTTTGTCAAGTCTGATCTGCGCGTCACTTTCACCGAGGAGTGGACACTCAACGAGGCCGAGGCGACCTCGCGCACATCCGTGACCGTGGACGGCGCGCCGGTGTCCGTCGAGGCCACGTCCACACTGACCCCAAGCGATGCGGGAAGCGCCCGCGAGGTGAGCGGCAACCTGTCGGTGCGCGTGCCGCTGCTGGGCGGACGCATCGAGAAGGAGGCGGTGGCCCGCGTGGGCCGCCTGACCGAGAACGAGCAGGCGAGCGCCGCGCAGTGGTTGGAGGAGCATCGCTAAAGCTTTCTCTACGCTCTACGAGGAACCCCGCCCGCCCGGCGCATGTTGCACGGGCGGGCGGGGTCTTTTCGCGACACAATAGTGCCCATGAGTGATACCCCGAAGTCCCTGTACATGCAGCGTACGGGCGTGCGTCAGTACGTCGCCCGCAATCAGGACGGCGCCGAGATCCGCATCGGTCACGGCCCCGGCCTCTTCTCCCCCGGCGACCTGCTCAAGCTCGCGATCGCGGGCTGCAAGGCGATGAGCTCAGACGCGCGTCTGGCCTCCCGCCTGGGCGATGACTTCGAACAGTTTGTCGGCGTGTCGGCCGACTACGACCAGGAGCACGATCGCTTCACGCACGTGGACGTCGAGCTGGTCCAGGATCTGTCCGCCCTGTCCGAGGACGAGATCGCGGACCTTGAGCGCCGCGCGAACTCGGCCATCGAGCGTAACTGCACGATCGCGCACTCGGTCGTCGATCAGGCTCTGCCGGCATCGCACACGTGGACGAACGAGCGGATCGACTGACGTGAGCGCCGTCGACCGCCAGTACGAGGACCTGCTGGCGCGCATTATGCGCGAGGGCACCCCCAAGGGTGACCGCACCGGCACGGGCACGCGTTCCCTGTTCGGGGCGCAGCTGCGCTACGACCTGTCCAAGGGGTTCCCGCTGATCACGACGAAGCGCGTGCATGTCAAGTCGGTGGTCGGTGAACTCCTGTGGTTCCTGTCGGGTTCGTCGAACGTGTCCTGGCTCCAGGACAACGGGATCCGCATCTGGAACGAGTGGGCGGACGAGGAGGGCGAGCTGGGCCCGGTGTACGGCGTCCAGTGGCGTTCCTGGAATGCGGGGGGTGGTCGTCACATCGACCAGATTTCCCAGGTCCTCGAGACGCTGAAGACGAACCCGGATTCGCGCCGCATGGTGGTGTCCGCGTGGAACGTCGGCGACCTGCCGGAGATGGCGCTTGAGCCCTGCCACGCGTTCTTCCAGCTGTACGTGGCCGACGGCCGCCTGTCGCTGCAGCTCTACCAGCGCAGTGCAGACATGTTCCTGGGCGTGCCCTTCAACATCGCGTCCTACTCGCTGCTCACCCACATGTTCGCCCAGCAGGCGGGCCTTCAGGTCGGCGACTTCATTTGGACGGGCGGAGACTGCCACATCTACTCCAACCACACGGAGCAGGTGACCGAGCAGCTGAGCCGCGAGCCGTACCCGTTCCCGCGCCTGGAACTCGCGAAGGCCCCGTCGATGTTCGAGTACTCCTTCGATGACATTTCGGTCGTCGACTACCAGCATCACCCCACGATCAAGGCTCCGGTCGCCGTATGACGAAGCTCGCCGCGATTTGGGCGCAGGATAGCAACGGGATCCTCGGGACGGGCACGGCCATGTCCTGGCATGTTCCCGCTGATTTCCGCCATTTTAAGGAGTCCACGATGGGCTGCCCGATCATCATGGGTCGCCGCTCGTGGGAGGCCCTGGGTCGCGCGCTGCCAGGCCGGACGAACATCGTCATCACCCGTACGCCCGGGTACGAGGCTGCAGGTGCGTTCGTCGTCTCCTCGATCGACGAGGCCCTGGATGCCGCGCGCGAGGAAACGGCGCGCACGGACGCCCCCTACATCTGGATCACGGGCGGGGCTCAGCTGTACGCCGAGACCCTTCCCCTCCTGGACGAGGCCGTGGTCACCGATCTGGAGCTGGACGTGGCCGCGAGCGCGCCCAAGGGCTCGACGTTCGTGTACGCGCCGCCGCTGGATCCGGCGCTGTGGCGTCGGGACGAAGAGCGCAGCGATGCCGAGTGGCGTGAGCGCTCGGGCGATGCTCGCTGGAAGGTGAGCACCTGGGTGCAGCGCTAAGCGTTTCCCCGTTTCGTTACCTGTCCGGCAAGGCCCCGCGCATCGCGCGGGGCCTTCGTCGTAGGATGCACTGTGCCCTCATCACCATTGCTGACGAATCCGACGCTGCGCGCGCTCGTGGCGATCGCGCTGTTTACGTACACGGCGCAGAACATGCTCAACGTGTCGATCGCTCCCCTCTCGCGCGCTCTTAACCTGCCCGAGTGGATCGTGGGCGCGGCGGTGTCCCTGGCGGCCGCCGCGGTGACGGCGCTCAGCCAGTTCTGGGGACGCCGTTCGATCGCGTGGGGGCGCAGGCGCGTCATCCTGCTGGCGCTCTTCTTGGCACTCACGGCGGGCACGCTCTTTTCGGCGGCGGTGTGGGCGCGGGCGGCCGGCTACATCGGCGCTTTCCTCGCGGCGGGCGCCATCATGGCGGCGCGCGGTCCTTTCTTCGGCGCGGCGGTCGCTGCGATCCCGCCGACGGGCCAGGCCCTCGTCGCCGAGGCGACCCCCGACGAGGCCTCGCGCGTGCGCGGCACGTCCGCGTTCTCCGGCGCGATCAACCTGTCCGTCATGGTCGGCTCCCTCGTGTCCTCGGCGCTGGGTGCGTGGTGGATTTTCGGCCCCGTGCACGCCACGCCGATTTTCGTCCTCATCGCGCTGGCCATCGCCCTCATCTGGCTGCCCCGCGACGGAGCATCCACCGGCCCGAGGAGGCGCCTGCCCCTCCTGAGCGGCGCGGACAGCGAACAAGAGGAGGCAACCCCGGCCTCGTCGAATGAACCCGCGGCGGATAACGCGAGCGCGGGGAAAGCGGACGGGGAACTGCCCCCGCGCGTGCAGTGGACCGACCGGCGCATCGCCCCGTGGATCGCTTCGGTGTTCGGAATCTATTTCGCGAACGGCGTCGTTCAGATCACGATGGGCTTCCTCGTCCAGGACCGCGGCGGACTCGAGCCCGCGCCCGCAGTCTCGGTCACCGCGCTCATGCTGCTGGCCAACGCGGCCGGAGCGATGCTCATGCAGCTGATCGTCGTGCCTCGCCTGGGGTGGGGACCGCGCAGGCTCCTGCGGGCGGGTATGACGCTCGCACTCGTGGCCCTTTCCTGCCTGACTCTCGCGCCGTCGCTATGGGTGCTGGCTGCCTCGACGTTCGCGATGGGCGTCGCGTCGGGCATGGCGTCCCCCGGCTACTCGGCGGGCGCGTCCCTGGCTGTGAGCGCGCGCGAGCAGGGCGGCATCGCCGGCGTCATCAACGCGACCGGCGCGATCACGTGGATCGTCGCCCCCGTGAGCGCCACCGCCCTGTACGGGTGGATGCCCCTGTCGCCCTTCGTGCTGGCGCTCTCACTCGTCGCGCTGTCGTGCGCGTGTGCCTGGTGGCTGCTGCGCCGAGCACCCAGCGCGGATCGTACGCTGAGCTAGGAGGCGACTAGGACGAGTGCCCCACGCCTCAGTGCGCGTGCGGCGCTATCCTAGAATGGTACGTAAGCCCTACGCGAAGGAGCCACCTGTGGCACAAGAAACCCGTACCGAAACCGACTCGATGGGAGCCGTTGAGGTCCCCGCGAACCGTTACTGGGGCGCTCAGACCGAGCGTTCGCTGCACAACTTCGACATTGGACGCAACACCTTCGTGTGGGGTCGCCCGATGGTGCGCGCCCTTGGCATCCTGAAGAAGTCCGCGGCCCTGGCCAACGCCGAGCTGGGCGAGCTGCCCGCCGACATCGCTGGCTACATCGCGCAGGCTGGCGACGAGGTCATCTCCGGCAAGCTTGATGACAACTTCCCGCTGGTCGTCTTCCAGACCGGTTCGGGCACCCAGTCCAACATGAACGCCAACGAGGTCATCTCCAACCGCGCCATCGAGCTCGCGGGCGGCACCATGGGCACCAAGTCCCCCGTGCACCCCAACGACCACGTGAACCGCGGTCAGTCCTCCAACGACACGTTCCCCACCGCCATGCACATCGCGGTCGTTTCCGAGCTGCACGACATGTACCCGCGCGTGCGCCAGCTGCGTAACACCCTGGACAAGAAGGCCAAGGAATTCGACGACGTCATCATGGTGGGCCGCACCCACCTGCAGGACGCGACCCCGATCCGCCTGGGCCAGGTCATCTCCGGCTGGGTTGCTCAGATCGACTTCGCCCTCGACGGCATCGAGTACGCGGACACGCGTGCGCGCGAGCTGGCCATCGGCGGCACCGCCGTGGGCACCGGCCTGAACGCTCACCCGAAGTTCGGTGAGCTCACCGCCAAGAAGATCTCCGAGGAGACGGGCATCGAGTTCAAGCAGGCCGACAACCTGTTCGCTGCCCTGGGCGCGCACGACGCGCTGGTGCTGGTCTCGGGCGCGCTGCGCGTCCTGGCCGACGCCCTCATGAAGATCGCGAACGACGTGCGCTGGTACGCCTCCGGTCCGCGTAATGGCATCGGCGAGCTGATCATCCCCGAGAACGAGCCGGGCTCGTCCATCATGCCGGGCAAGGTCAACCCGACCCAGTGCGAGGCCATGACGATGGTCGCCACCCAGGTGTTCGGCAACGACGCGACGGTCGGCTTCGCCGGCTCGCAGGGCAACTTCCAGCTCAACGTCTTCAAGCCCGTCATGGCGTGGAACGTCCTGGAGTCCATCCGTCTGCTGGGCGACGCCTGCGTGTCCTTCGATACGCACTGCGCGTACGGCATCGAGCCCAACTACGAGAAGATCAAGCACAACCTGGACATCAACCTCATGCAGGTGACGGCCCTGAACCGCCACATCGGCTACGACAAGGCCTCCAAGATCGCGAAGAACGCGCATCACAAGGGCCTGTCGCTGCGCGAGTCCGCGCTCGAGCTTGGCTTCCTGACGGCCGAGGAGTTCGACGCGTGGGTCGTTCCCGCCGACATGACACACCCCAGCGCCGCCGACGAGTAATCCGCTTCAGTCGCGCGTGCGGCTGACGCTTCGGCCCCGGCCTCGTATCTACGAGGCTGGGGCCGATTTCGTATGTACGAGGCCAGGGATGCGCTGGAGCGATAGGCGAACACGGTAGGGAATAAACACCCACAGCACTCAGTTATGTGTCATGTAAACAATCGGAGGGATTGATGACGCGCACACTCACCACCTACAACGAGGCCATCCATACAGCCCTACACATCCTGGCTGCGGATATGGGCTACGAGATTTCCCCCTCGGACACCTCACAGGCACGCGCCTACCTGCGTGCCCTCATGAACATGCGTGATCCCGCTCCCCTGCCGGATGGCTACCCGGAGGCGGAGGCGATTGTCCTCGACACCGAGCGCGAGCGTCAAGGAACCGTGACCTGGGAGGACACCACGGCCTCGTCGATCCATCCAAGAATGGCGCTGTGGCGCGGCGACATTACGCGCCTGGAGGTCGACGCGATCGTCAACGCGGCAAACTCGGCGCTGCTCGGATGCCGGGCACCAGGGCACACGTGTATCGACAACGCGATCCACAGCGCATCCGGGCTCGCACTGCGGCAGGCATGCGCCGTGGTCATGGCTGAGCGTGCACGCGGCGACGGCCCCTCGGGATTCCCGACGGGCGAGGCCGTCCTCACCCCCGGCTTCCATCTGCCGTCGCGCTTCGTCATCCACACGGTCGGCCCGATCGTGAGCGGAGAGCTCACTGATGAGCACCGGGGGGCCCTGGCTCGCTCGTACCAGCGATGCCTGGAGGAGGCAACCGCACATGGGCTCAACACGGTGGCTTTCTGCTGCATTTCCACGGGTGTCTTCGGCTTCCCGCAGGAGGAGGCCGCCCGTATCGCGGTGGCAACCGTCACCGACTTCCTTGAGTCTGAGGCCCCAGGCGCGTCTGAGCTGTGCGTCATTTTCGACGTCTTCGGCGACCACGACGAGGCCCTGTACCGCGCCCTTCTCAGGCTCTAAATCCATCAACGACGGAGGAGACACATGAACCGACCCACCACCCTGCACGAGGCTATCGAGAGCGCTGATGCGATCCTCATCGGCGCGGGCGCAGGCCTGTCCGCTGCCGACGGGGACAACCACTCCGGACCGGTTTTCGATGAGTATTTCGCAGACTTCCGCGCCGAGCACGGCATCACAGACGCCTACTCGGGCGGCTTCTACCCCTTCCCCACTTCGGAGGAGCGCTGGGCGTTTTGGAGCCGCATGATCTCCCTACTGCGCTACGAGTCCGGCCCGGGGCAGGTGTACTCGGACCTCCTGGACCTCGTGCACGGTCGCGACTACTTCGTGATCACCACGAACGTCGATCACCGTTTCCAAAATTCCGGCTTCGACAAGGAACGCTTGTTCTACACGCAGGGCGATTACGGGCTGCTGCAGTGTTCGATCCCCTGTCACGACGCCACGTACGACAACGAGTCGTGGGTGCGTGAGGCAGTGGCGAGTCAGGAGGGCATGCATATCCCATCGGAGCTGATTCCCCGTTGCCCGAGGTGCGGGGAGGAGATGACGACGAACCTGCGTATCGACAACCGTTTCGTTCAGGACGATGGATGGATGGCGGCTGCCGGTCGTTATCAGGACTTCCTGGAGCGTACGGCTACCGGCCGCGTGCTTCACCTCGAGTTGGGCGTCGGCATGAATACGCCGAGCATCATCAAGTTTCCGTTCTGGCGGCGCGTCCACGACAATCCGGAGGCAACCTACGCGTGCGTTGCTCTGGACGCGGCGGCGCCCGCAGAGATCGCGGACCGTTCGCTCGTCATTCGCGGCGACATCGCTGAGGCCCTGGCGAGCGCGCGCGGATAACGAGCCGGGCCTCGTCCCTACCTTTGGGCGCGCGCCTTCTTACGCATCTTCAGGATCGTCGAGGCGATGATGGAGAGCAGGAAGATGTTGAAGAGGATCGCGCCGACGCTCGGGGATACCCACGTGGCTACGAGGCGCCCGACGGGGGTCGTGGCTGCCGCGGATACGCCGACGATGAGGCCGATGCGCAGGTCGACCATGCGGTGGCGCAGGTTGGTGACAGTGCCGGCTATGCCGGTGGGGATCATGACGAGGAGGGACGTGCCGCGCGCAATGAGGTCTCCCGCGCCGACGGCGAGCTCCATGCCGGGCACGATGACGGATCCGCCACCCACGCCGACCAGGCCGGAGAGGATGCCGGCGCACAGGCCGACCAGGATCATGAGCGCGCACGAGGCCGGGGTCAGCGAGACAGTCCCCTCTCGCGTGGGGACGTGCAGGTATTGGGAGACGATGACGAAGACGGTGAAGCCGATGAGGATCCAGGGTAGGGAGGGCGCGGGGAGGCGGCGCAGGAGCCACACGCCGATCTGAGAGCCCGCGAGCGCGCCGACCACGAGGAGGGCAGCTCCGGCCCAGGAGACCTCGCCGTGCAGGGCGTAGTTTCCCGAGCCAACGGCGGCGGTGACGATGATGGCGGCGAGCGACGTGGCCGAGGCGCGGCGCTGGTCCATGCCGAGGACCGCCATCAGGGCTGGCACGATGACGAGGCCCCCGCCCACTCCAAAGAGTCCGGAAAGGAATCCCGCGCCGACGCCCGTCAGGGCGACGAGGAGGATGCGGCGCAGGGTGAGGGGCTGGGAGTCGGTGTGGGCCATGCTTCTACTGTAGTACTGCGTTGATTTGCGTTCTGCGACTGAGCTTCACCGTGCGAGAAACATGCATCCGCGCCCTGTTCATGGCCAGCGGGCAGCTGGATCTCGCGCCTGAGAGCTCCGTTAGGATGGGGGCATGTCAGATACGCGTGACCCACGAGGGATTGTTAACTTCTTTGTCCGGTACCTGGTTCTCCACGTGATCTTCCTGGTCGGCCTCTCGCTCTCCTATGCCATGGGCCTGGCCCTCTTCTATTTCTTTGGTTTCATAGGCTTCTTCACCTTCTTCCAGGTGTTGATAGCCGTCACCCGAAAGTTCCTCGATAAGGCCGGATGGTGGAAGCCTGTCGCGATCGCGGGGGCCGTATTGTCCGACGTGGCGGTCCTGTGGTGGCTGGGTAGCATGCTCGGAGGCGCACTTGACGGTTCTTCTGAATGGTGGCTTGTGACTGCGTGGCTGCCCTACCACTTCGTCGCCGCCTTCTTCGCGTGGGGTCTCCGCGAGATCTTCCACTCGTCGAGCCCACAAGAAACTGCCATGCCCAGCGCCCCTGCCAGTCCCGCCGAGCCGGACACTTCCGAGAACCCGGGCAAATCCAACGGTGCAGACGCCCCGACGGCCACCCCTGCGAGCGCGGAAGCAGACACCGACACCGACACCGACACCGACACCGACACCGACACCGACACCGACACCGACAAGCAGTAGTCCGTTTTCTCAGGAGCGGCTTCAACCATTCCCCTGCCTCCAGAAAAGCAAAAACTGGCCCCGACCTCGTCGTCACGAGGCCGGGGCCGCGTCTACTTTTTCTTCCTTTGCTTCGGTGCAGGTAGCTCCTCCCACATGGCTGAGACTACGTCGAACAGCGCGTCGCGGTCCTCTATCTCGACGAGGAGCATCTCCTTCGCTCCCTCGTAGGGGATGGCGCGCTGGGCCTCAGGCAGAAGACGTTCGGATGCGGGCGTGACCTTGAGCAGGAAGCGGTCGTCGTATATGCCACCCACGACCTTGCTCCGGTAATAGAGGACATATTCGCCCATCATCTTGCGATAAGAAACTTCTTCTAACCCGGACAACAGCTCGAGGACATATTCTCGATACTCCTCACTGGACGCCATCTGTTACCCCCGTTTTCCCGCCAAACACGATGCTTTCCGCTTCCTGCGCCACATTGCGCGGCGTCCTCTGTCGTGGCCCGTGCCCTCAGTGTAGTCACCTGACGTCAGGGCCGCTCAGCGACGATTCCAATCGGGTGCTCGTGTCCGTATGGTTTCCCCCTTCATTTCCTCACTGCGGGCCTTGCCTGGGGACTGCGCAAGATCATCGACGCGATGGGCTTGCGAGGGACTGCCATGCCACGCACTCTCACCAGTCCCGTTGAACGGGCTGCTAGTGAGAACCCCAGCGATTCCAAAGAAATAGACGCCCCGACGAACACAACCTCGGGCATAGAATCCGACGCCGACGACCGTTATTCCGTCTTCGGGAGCGGCTTCTACCGCTCCCCTGCAACCAGGCAGAACGCACAACCCACACCCCAGCCTCGTCAATGAGAACAGCGCGCGCGAAACGGACTCAGAAAACCCAACTTTTCAGGATACTCCCCCACCGCACCACTGTTAGACACTTTCAGCAAAGAACGATAGGATCCCTCACGCCCGCACAACCAAAGCAGCAGCTCACGGGCGCACAACACCTGGCAAATGCTCAGAAATTCAACCTATCCACGATTTTACTTGTCCGCACTGCGGGACACTTTCGCTCAGCATGACCATATTGTCGGTTAATTTACTGAAAGATCGCTTTACCGTTGAATGGGCGCAGTTTCACGCGCATGACTCCCCCACCGGGCAGTCTCATCAACGATTACGAGGACACACACGTCATGGAGACACGACATCCCCTGACCATCCCCGCTGCGATCGTGCTCAGCACCGCGGTCGTCGCCACGGCCCTACCCCTGTCGAACTCCACACCAGCCACCGCCACGGGCACGGCACACGTCACCCGCGCTTACACGGACAAGTCCACCCACGAACCGGGTAAGCAGGCGACGATCACGGCCGAGGCCTCGACCGGGGGAACCGTCCACTTCTCCGTCAGCCACCTCGGCGTTGAGATCGACTCGGGCGACGCCACCGTCGACAATGGCAAGGCCACCTAGACCTACACGACGCCGAGCGAGAACACCTCGTCACCGCGACCGGTGGAGACGGCACCCACGCGGAAACAGCCATCGACGCCTCCACGAGTTGGACGCGCTTCCCGCGCATGGGCTACCTCTCCCACTTCAAGCCCACCGCCCCCAATGGCTTGGCGGGCAACGCCACCTACGAGCCCTACCTCTTCAACTCCCCGTCGGACTACGTCACGAAGCTCAGCCAGGACTACCACCTCAACGCCTTCCAGTACTACGACTGGCAGTACCGCCACGAGCAGCCCGTCGCCACAGGCGACCTCAAGAACGAGTGGCCGCTGTGGTACCGAGACACCTACGCGTCGAAGAAAACTATCACCGACTACATCAAAGACGCAAAGAACGCCAACATGGGGTCACTCCCCTACTCGCTGGCGTACGCGGCCAACGACAACTACGACACGAGCGCCATCAAGGACGAGTGTCGTCTGCGTGAGAAGGACGGGTCCTATTGGGATCGCAAGCTCGACGTGCAGTGGTGGGTGCCCACCCCCGAGGGCGTCGATCCACCGGCGTACCACCAGTACATGATGAACGTCAACAACAAGGGCTGACGCAACTACATCACCGGCCAATACGTGGACCAGAAGAAAGCGTTCAACTTCACCGGCACACACATCGACACGCTCGGTGAGACCCACAAGAAGGATGCTTCCGGTAACGATCTCAACCTGACCGAGGGCCTGTCGTCGCTCGTTAACGAGACCGCCGAGAAGACGAAGGGTGCGGTGGGCATCAACGTGCCCGACGGCGGCGGCAACGACAAGCTCATTAACGGTTCGTCCACATACCTGTACACCGAGCTGTGGGACAACAACGAGACGAACGCGCAGGTGGCCTCCTACCTGCAGGGTGTGCGTAGCTCGGGCGCAAAGCAGCCGCTGATCGTGGCCGCCTACGCGAACGACTACGATCCAACCACCCGCTACTGGGATGCAGCGGCCAACGAGTACAAGCACCCCGAAATCGCTGCTGACAACGGCGTGCGTATCGAGGTCAAGTCCGACCAGGCGAGCGTCAGCGGCGGCGTCCAGATCCTCTCCGGCGATGATTCCGCGTCGGGCGGCGCCTACGCGGGCAACTTCTCCGGTGGCGGCTCCACCGTCACATTCACCGTCGATGCGGGTCAGGGTGGCACCTTCACGCTTGCGACGCGCTACGCCAGGCAGGACGCGGACGCCGGCTTCCACCAGATGATCCTCGACATGGGTAAGACCGAGCAGAAGCTCATCAAGTACGCCCACTTCGACGCGACGGGCAGCTACTACACGTGGAAGGACATGACGGAGACCATCGAGCTCACGCCCGGCACCCACACGATCTCCTTCTGGGTGCCCAACGACATGAACTACACGCCCGTCAACATTGACTGCATTACCTTCCGTGAGTTCAACGCGGACTCCATCAAGCTCGCGGACGCAGCCTTTGCGGCGAACGGTGCGCATCACCTGGAGCTCGGCGACTACGGGCGCATGCTGGACAACCAGTTCTTCCCTGAATCTGGCCGTGGCCTGTCCGGCGACACGCAGACGTAGCTGAAGAACTACTACAACATCTCCACCGCCTACGAGAACCTGCTCTTCGGCGACAACCTGACGCGCAAGGAGCGCCAGGTCGAGGTCTCGACCGTTGGCGTAGGCCTGCCGACCTCGACGGACGGATTCGCGAACACGATCTGGGCGAACACCATGACGTCCAACGCGGGCACGGCCCTGCACCTGATCAACCTGCGCTCCAACGACAGCGACGGCAACGACGAGTATTGGCGCAACGCCGCCAAGCGGATCCTCCCATTCGGCGACACGTCCGTCACCTACCACCTGGAGCAGGGCGAGCAGGTCCCCGGTTCTGTCTTTGTCGTCAGCCCCGACGCTGATGGTGGCCGCCCGACGCAGCTCGACTTCACGACGGGCACGGATGAGCAGGGACGCACGACCATCACGTTCAACGTGGGCTGGCTGTCCTCGTGGGACATGGTGGTCTTCTCCCCCACCAAGTCCGCAGACCGCACAGCTCCGAACACGTCAAGCAATGCCAATTCGGGCAATGCGGGGCTCGTGCCCGCGACGGTCGTCGGCCAGCTGCGCAACGGCCTCGACCAGTGCCTGACCTCCCAGGATCCGAAGGGCTCCGACGGCACTCCCGTGTGGAACAGCAACTGCGCCAGCAGCAGCACCGCGCAGACCGTTACCTACGAGGGTGATGGGCACCTGCACATCGGCGATCGCTGCGTCGACGTGGTGGGCCGCTACACCGGCGAGGGCACGGTCGCGCACATGTGGACGTGCTACCCGACGCTTGAGTCCCAGAAGTGGGATATCAACGGCTCTGGTCAGTAAGGCGCCCACTCCCCGGCACGGGCACAGCCGGGGAGGAGACAGCGCCCCGGTGCGCTGCAACAAGACTCGGCCCCGGCCTCGTCAATTCATGTACGAGGCCGGGGCCGAGCCGTATCCCTGACGCTTAGTTGGTCTTCGTATTCGTTGGGTGATACCCGATGTAACCGATGTATACCTTCTGCGTCTTCTTCGTGTCGGCGTAGTAGTACATGCGTGGCGCCTTTTGGTTACATGACGGTGGGGCAAAATGTGCCCACATCTCAATATAACCGCGCGAATCGACCTCGGTGGGAACCGGTAGCATACGCTCGCGCCGCATCTTTCGATCCCTTTTCACTGTGTGCCCTTCGTTGCGCTTGTGATGGCCAGGACCACACCTAAAGTACCCATCCGGGGGAGACGATAGGTAGAGGTCGATATCTCCATCTGCAAAGTCTCCAGCTTCCCGCGCACGCAAATAGTCACGCAGAACCAAAATGTAGTTCCAGAACTCGGGCGCATAGTGATTTTCAGCCAGGTCGTCAATCGCGAGAATATCGTCCACCATCGAATCCGGCGCACTCAATTCAACGTAACGCGTGACCGTCTCATACCCTTGCTGCGTCATGCGGTCGAACAGCTCCGACATGCTCTTGGGCGCATCAGCCAGCCACGAATCGTCCGGTTCGATCGCACTTCCACTCGATTCTTGTTGCCTCGCTTTCCATTCAAGGGAACGATTTCTCTTACTGAGCCTCTCCCTCTCCTGCTGGCTCGCAAGCAGCTGTTCTGCAATCGCTTTCTTCTCTTCCTTGAGTTCCTCAATCTCTTGGCTCTGATGAGAAGCTTCTTCCAGCAGTTCCTCCGCAACCCGCAGCTCATCCTCAAGCTCATGTTGCTTCTGCGCGAGCTCCGTGTGCGCCTCGTTCATGGCGTCGAGGCCGCTCGAGAGTGCAGCGATGCCACTCTCCAGCTCGGTGTGTGAGCGCGGATTGAAGGTGGGTAGGAAACGGCGGATGAGGCGCCGGAGCGGCTCGTACCATCCCAAGTGCCGGGACTGTCCACGCGGCGGCGTCGACTCGGGCGCGACAGCCTCTCCGCTCGCCTCTGGCGCACGGCGCTCGGGCGTAGCATCCTCCGCCTGGATGAGAGCGGCCTTGCCGGGCTCCTCGACCTGCTCCTCCTGCCGCGAGACTGTCGAAAGCGTCTCGGCGACCCGCTGGCGCACCTTCTCGTCGAGCAGTTCTACCGACCGCTGCGCCTCACGCAGCGGATAGAACGTCGGCACCGACAGGCGTTTCTTATCCAGGGGCGCCTGGGCTCGTCGAAGCTCCTTGTCGAGTCCGTTTTCCCACAGGTATTCGCAGGGCGTTCGTGCGATGATCGCCGACAGTTCGGGGCGGAATCGCTTGCTTGTCTCGTCGTAACCGCGCAGCAGCGTGCCTGCGGTCAGCACCCTGTGGCGAAGCGTGTCCATCGGTTCGGCCGGATTGAACCCGGGAAGGTACGTGCGCAGGCTCCCCTTGGGCATCGCGCACCCCTGCCCGATCCGAGTGCGGAACTCACGGTAGGCGTCGGGGGTGAGAAGGAAGTAGGTGGCACACCCGAGGGAATCCTTCGTGAGGAAGCCGAGGATATCTTTCCACCGGTGTTCCGCCGCGCGCGCCCCTGGATCGTTCCCGTCCGTGAGCGGAGCGGCGACGACGACGGATGCGCGCCGACGCCCATCACGTATCCACTCGATCAGCTGTTCGACCTGCTGATCGTCGGAGATGGTCTGGAGGGAATCTGACAGCGGCATGCCGCGATCATGGCAGTGCCCCTCGGTGATGAGATCGCGTACCAGACGCGGAGGTTTGGCGTCCCACTCGCTCTCGCGCGGAGGGGTAACCTCCACCCAGAGAACGTCTCGATAGCGCGATTCCTTGGTCGCGTGCATGGCGAACAGACGCGTCGTCCACTGCACGCCATTGTCTCGACGCTCCACCATTTCCAGGAGTTGGCGTTCGTAGTGTTTATCCTCCGACGCCTCGGTCAGCTTCGTCGCGACGACGCTGGATGTTTCGCCCCAGCTGGAGGTGAGCTCTCCGAATCGGTAGATTCCCTCCGCGTCACATTCCACACCTGTCTTCGCAGCTGTCGTCGGGTATTTCTTATTCACCCACTCGTGAAAGAGGCGGTCGGCGGTCTGCAACGCGCCTTCCTTGCCGTCCAATTCCACAATTGCCCTGTAGCCACGCGCCATCGCATTACTCCCGGTTAGACGTTGATAGAAGCAATATGCGCGCCAGCATACATCTACTAGATAACCACAGTGGCTCAACAAGACCCGCTCTTTTGTACTGCGCATCACAAGACTCGGCCCCGGCCTCGTCAATTCATGTACGAGGCCGGGGCCGAGTCAGCGTGAGACGGAGCGTCAGGAGCGGGCGACCTCGACGAACGGCGCCTGCACCAGGTTCGACAGCGCCGTGATGTAGGCGCCGATCTGCTTACGGTTAAGGCCGTTCTGCATGAGGTTCGGCATGCCCTTCGTCGAGCAGGTGACCTCGACGACGACGCCTTCCTCATTCGGAATGAAACCGACGACGAGGTTCTCACCCCAGGACATCATGCCCATCGGGGTATCGAAAGTAATCACGCGGCCATTCGGGTCGGCGCCCGTCAGCGTCGCCTTCTTCACCGCCTGAACGGCCTGGGTAGCTGCCGGGAACAGCTGCTCGAACGGCACGTTGAACTGGAATGCCTGCGTCGTGGAACGCATACCCATGAGTGTCTCCTTCAGGATCTCTGTTAGCGCAGTCGGCACGCACAGGTCACGCGTCGACCGGCGAAGAAGGACATACACACTCGGTTCGACATGACGAGAAAGAGGAACTCCTTCTTCTAGCAGACTCAGCGTATCAGCAGTGCGCCCAATCACCTATTTCCTTGTGGCCGCGCACCCACATATGCAGCTGCCGGACACCCCACGCGCATCGACAGCACACGCTCACTCAGGACAGCGGTTCGAAGGGGCTCACCGACACCGAGGGGATCTCCCGGCACACGCGCAGGGTCAGCTGCAGGCTCGTCGCGCCACTGCCGGCCTCGGACATGATATCGACCAGCTCCGAATCGGCGGGGTTGCATCCGTCAACGCCGTCCGTCGACTCAGCCGTCAGAGTCACGCCCACGCGCCCACCCTGAGCGACCGTGTACACATTGCCAGGGTCTTCACCCTCGCGAACGGCGGTCGAGAGCACCGAGCCGCCGCTGGAGAAAACAACCTGCGGGAAGCCGTCAATCCAGCACGAGGGACCCTCGTTCGTGAATCCCACAGACATGTAGGTCGTGCCGCCAGCCTCCTGCTGAGAGTCGATGGAGGGCTGCAGGTTCGACAGGTCGCAGCGCTGATCATTGTCGGCAACATTCACCTCGGGGGCCTGGTTCCCCTCGTCAGGCACGCCGCTCTGGGGGCCCGCGCCGCTCTGCGCGGGCATACCGCTCTGGGAGGCCGAAGCGCTCGGGGATGCGGACGAGGTCGTCGACCCCTGCTCGGGAGTAGCGCCCTTCGGAGAACAGGCAGCAATGCCCAGGACGAGAGCAGACAAGGAAGTCACGGCAATAATGCATCGCGTGTTGATCATGCACCCATCCTATGAAGCGGCACGCCGCTCCCGCAGCGCCACGCCGTGCACCGCTCGGGGGTGACAAGCGGCGCACTCGAGTGAACCACCCGCCGCGCCCCGGCCTCGTCCACGCTATCGAGTGACGGGCTCGATCTCGACGGGGGCCACGTCCATCTCAGCCAGCAGCACCGTCCGATCCTTGCGCACCAGGTGGTAGCCCCACCAAACCGCACCAAAGAGCGGCAAGCCGATGTAGGAGGAAGCAACCTCCCACACCTGCCCGTGAAGCACGGCTTCATAGTTCTGCCCGGCCATGACCACCAGGCACATGATGAACGCGATGATGGGACCAGCCGGGAAGAACGGTGAACGATACGGCAGGTCTTCGAGGCGATACCCCTGCAGCAGGTAGGCACGCCGGAAGCGAATATGACTGACCGCGATGCCCAGCCACATGATGATGCCGGAAATGCCGACGATGTTGACCAGCCAGATATAGGCGTCCTCAAAAACCAGCTGTGTGAGGAAGCCGCACGCCGCCGTCACCGTGGTCACCGCCATCGCATAGCCGGGCACGCCGCCCTTCGTGACGCGCGCGAAAATCGCGGGAGCCTGACGCTTCAGGGCCATCGAATGCAGCATGCGCGAGGCCGCATACAGGCCCGAATTACCCGCCGACAAAATCGACGTCAGGATGACCGCGTTCATAACGGCGGCCGCCGCACCAACCCCCATGCGCGCAAACACGAGAGTGAACGGCGACTGAGCAATGTTGTTCGCCGAGTCATCGGCCGCACTGAGCAGGCTCGGATCCGTGTACGGCAGCAGCGTGCCGATCACCGCGATCGCGCCAATGTAGAAGAACATGATGCGCCAAAACACCGTGCGGATCGAACGCGGCACGTCCCTGCGCGGATTCTCGGACTCGCCCGCGGCCACGCCCACCAGCTCGGTGCCCTGGAAAGAGAAGCCCGCAATCATGAAGACCGCGATGACGCCGACGAAACCGTTGTGGAAGGGCGCGTCCCCGGTCGTCCAATTCGACAGGCCCGGCGAATTCTGGCCTATCACACCGGCGATCATCAAGACACCCGACAGGACAAACACAATGACGATGACGACCTTGATGGCGGCCAGCCAGAACTCGGCCTCACCGTAGACTCTCGCCGACAGCGCGTTCAGCCCGACGACGACGCCGAGGAAGCCCACCGCCCATATCCACGACGGCACGGATGGGAACCAGTAGGCCATCACCAGGCCCGACGCCACGAGGTCCGCGGCCACCGTCACCGCCCAGTTAAACCAGTAATTCCACCCCATAGCGAAGCCGAAGGACGGGGAAATGAACTTCGTGGCGAACGTCTGGAAGGAGCCCGCGACCGGCTGATGCGCACTCATCTCGCCCAGGGACTGCATGAGGAGCAGCACCATGAGGCCGATTGCCGCGTAGGCGACGAGCGCACCGCCCGGACCGGCGTTCGCGACCGTCGCACCGGAGGCCAGGAAT
Organism: uncultured Actinomyces sp.; assembly: GCA_938041695.1. Taxonomy (GTDB): domain Bacteria; phylum Actinomycetota; class Actinomycetes; order Actinomycetales; family Actinomycetaceae; genus Pauljensenia. The sequence goes on along the minus strand of CALISI010000032.1, from coordinate 32,379 downwards.
AGGCCCGTGCCAATAGCGCCACCAATGGCGATCATCTGCATGTGGCGCGACGCCAGGCCGCGCTTCAGCGCGGTATTGGAGCGCTCCTGCACATCGGTGGCAATGTCGTCGGGAGTGGGGGTTTCCATGACTGGGTTCCTCATCTGTCGATCGTCGAGTCCCATCTTAGCCCCACAAACACTTGTGTCGAACTTGGCAGATTCTTTTCTCACTCTTTAACGAGGTCGGGGCTGAGTTCCGCTCTTGACACCCCCTTCCCCCGCCACCGCCTCGTCGCCCCTCACGCGCCTCACACACACGAGGCGGTTACACTAAACCCACCCACGCCACCGCAGGAGGTCCCTATGACACAGTCCCTCATGAGCATCGGCTGGATGCTCCTCGCCCTCGTCCTCTCTGCATCCATCGGCCTCGAACGACAGATCCGAGGCAAGAGCGCAGGCATCCGCACACAGGCCATCGTCGGCCTCACCGCCTGCCTCATGATGATCATCTCCAAGTACGGCTTCTCCGACATCCTCGTCGACGGCATCACCCGCTACGATCCCTCGCGCGTCGCCTCACAGATCGTGTCGGGCATCGGCTTCCTCGGCGCCGGCATCATCCTCACACGTCACGGCGCGATTCGAGGCCTCACGACCGCTGCAACGATCTGGGAGACCGCCGCTATCGGCATGGCCTGCGGCGCCGGACTGTGGTGGCTTGCCCTCGCGGGAACCGTCCTGCACTTCATCGTCATCGCCCTGCTGACCCCGCTCGTCCAGTTCATTCTCATGCGCACCCACGGGCACAAGGTCACGCTCACCATCCACTACACGCCCGGACACGGGGTACTCTCAACGCTGCTCGGCCAGGTCTCCTCCCTCGGCTGGAACGTCTCAGGCGTATCGACCCGCACGGATTCGTCCGAGCGCGCTACTACCGCGCGGTTCACGGCGACGACGCGCCAGGACCTCTCACGGTCCCTCCTCGTCACCACGCTCGCCGACCTCGACGGCGTCGCGGGCGTCGACATCAGCGAGGACGACGACGAGTAAACATTCGACACAGATGGGAGGGCCCGCGGCATTCGCCGTGGGCCCTCCCTGCGTTCTCTCAACGCGTCAGGAACGCGTCCCGAAGGGGTTGTACGGCTTACCGCCCTGCTGCCCCTGGTTGTAGCCCTGCTGACCATACTGATTCTGGCCGTACTGAGGCTGCTGACCGTACTGGCCCTGCACCGCCTGGGGAGCCTGGAAGCCACCCTGCTGCTGAGCGCCGGGGTAACCGCCCTGCTGACCATACTGCTGACCCTGCTGGCCATACTGCTGCTGAGCACCCGGGTAACCGACCTGCTGGTTCTGCTGGCCGTACTGCTGCTGGTTCTGCTGGCCGTACTGCTGCTGGCCCTGCTGATTACCCTGCGGAGCCTGGAAAACACCCTGCTGGCCATACTGCTGCTGGCCAGGCTGGTTCATGGGTGCCCCAGTGAAAGCGCCACCAAAAGCGTTCGGGTTATCGACCGGCGCAACCTTGCCATTCTTGAGCTCCAGGAGCAGGATGCCGCCGGAGACACCGAGGCCAATCGAGAAGAGGAAGAAGAGAATACCGCCGATGTTGGGAGTCGCTTGACCGAGAATGCTCAGGAACTGGAGCACGCCCAGCAGGGCAACCACGATCGCCGCGATACCCGAGGACAGGAACGCCCACTTCTGATTCGTGAACCAGTAGGCAGCTCCCAGGCCAAGGACGACCAGCATGAGGAAGATGTGGAAGAAGGCGTAACCGCCCGCCCCCAGCATCGAGAAGGAAATGCCGTACACCGACGCGAACGGCAGGACCATCGACACGATCGACAGGACGAAGGAAGCCGCCATACCGATGAGCGCGTACGTCGCCCGCACGGAACGGCCCTTCACCTTGCCGGTCTCGTTGACGACAGCGTTCTGGAACTGATTGAACGCCGTGTTCGCGGCCGCACCGAACTGCTGTGCTGCAGCCCCAAACTGCTGGCCAGTCGAAGCACCCTGCTGAGCGCCCGGAGCCGCGTACGGGGACTGCTGACCGGTCGGCGCATACCCCTGGGGACCGCTCTGGGCGGCGTACGGGGACTGCTGACCCGCCTGCGAACCGTACTGTGCCTGGCCGTAGCCCTGCTGAGCACCGGCACCCTGGGCCGGATTCTGGCCGTAGCCGGAGGCCTGCGTGGCAGCGTTTTCCTCGGCAGCACTCGCGGCCGTGGAAGGCTCGCAGATTCCTTCCACGATCGTGTGCTCGAGGTCCTCGTCCGAGATCGAAGACGCCGCATCCACGGGCTGCTCCGTCACAGGTGCCACCTGGGGCTCCTCAACGACGGGCTCAGGTTCAACGACCGGCTGAGCCTCCTCAACCACGGGAGCAACCTCGCCCTGAGGAGCAACCCACGCATCGGACAGCACAGGCTCAACCACAGGCTCAGGCTCAACCACAGGCTCGGGCTCGACGACCGGCTGAGCTTCCTCAACCACGGGAGCGGCCTCGCCCTGAGGAGCACCCCACGCATCGGACTGCACCGGCTCAGCCTGCACGGGCGCGGACTGACCACCGGGAGCAGTTTGCGCCGTCGGCTCAGCGGCCTGCGGGCTGAAGGGGTCGGAGGGCTGCACGGGGGCAGAAGCGGGAGCAGGCTGAGCCACGGGGGGCTGCGCAGGAACGACACCTCGGTTGGCCAGCCACTGGGCAAGCGCAGGGTACAGCGACGGGTGCGACGCCACATACGGATGCAGATCCGCACGAGCGGCGGTGATATCGGCGAGATCCTGTGCTGTCAGCGCCGGATTGCTCATGTCTGCAGCGGTGAGCTGCGACAGATCAATAGTGCTCATCTCAATTCCTCTCACACCCGAAGGCGCAGTTCCTGGTGGCGAACATGCAATACTATCGCGTCGAGACGCGGATTAGTCAAGGCGCTTACCCTTTGACATGCCGGTGACAAACAAAAGACCCGGCCCCTCACGGGACCGGGTCTGTGGTGGTAGCGGGGACAGGATTTGAACCTGCGACCTCCGGGTTATGAGCCCGGCGAGCTACCGAACTGCTCCACCCCGCGTCGGCTTTAGATACTTTAGAGCATTCAACGGGAGGACACAAACCGAACGCGGTGATGTACGTCCTAGCTACGGGGCGCTGTCAGGAACAGTCGAACCGAAGCTCTACTGCGGGGCCTGCGCGAAATCATCCGGAGTCCCGGGCACGACGGGCGCTCCACTCGGAGGCGCAAGCGTGGGACTCGAAGTCTGCACCGGCATCCCCTGCGGCGGCGCGGGCTGAGTTGCCGACACCTGCATCGAAGCTCCCTGAGGGGGTGCGGGCGGGGTTGCCGACACGCGCATCGGAGCTCCCTGGGGCGACGCGGGCTGGGCCGGTGCTGCCGCATGAGGGTAGTAGCCGACCGGAGCACCGAAGGGGGCACCGACGGGGGCGGAAGCAGAGGGACGCCGGTCGGGTACAGCAAGCACAATGGCAATGATGAGACCAGAGCGCACGATCAGCCAGATCATAACCATACGCACAACAAGCAAGGGGGCATACCAAACATCACCAAAGACCGACGGATCGAGCGTCGGAGGCATAAATGGCCAGTACCAGCGTCCGCCTTCCAAGACGGCGAGGACCGGGTCAATGAGCAGGAAGGACACGACAACGACGCCGACCAGAGCGTAGCGCACTGCTTTGCTTCGTTTTTGGAGCGCGACAGCGGACAGTACGATCGCCACGATGTTCATAATGACCGACTCATAGAACCAGACGCTCGTAAAACGCTCGAAGTAGATGCTCAAGTCGTCGAAGAAATAGGGAATGAATTGGTTAACGAGCGCGATTACCCAAAGGACCAGCTCAAGCCTCAGGCAGACCCGCACGCGCGTGGAGAGCGGTGGACGCTTCGGACTCGGCGCGGCCGCGTAGGGGCTCGGCTGTCCCCAGGCTTGCGGTGCGGGCATCGGTTGAGCGCCACCCCGGTACGGGATCCCCTGGGCAGCACCGGAGAATTGACCGGGAGCAGGGAAAGCCCCACCTGCACCACCGGGAGGGTTAGGCAGGGGGTTCGGGATTTGAGAATTGCTCACTGTTAGGTTCCTTCCGCGTGTGTTGGTGGCGCGTGAGCACGCATGATCTTCATCATATCGGCAGCGTGCTACCGACATGACGAAACACACGGAGGGGCTTTCCCGGCCGTGCACAAACCCCACCGTCACATGGGACGCGCCCGGCCCACCTCACAACGTGATCGGCCGGGCCGGGCGCGCAACGGGCACAGAGCGCCTATGAGCCGCTTTGTGCTCCGCTCGTCGCAGATGCGCTCGGGCTCGGGCTGGGTGCCCGCGATCCGGAGTTCGAGGTCGCCGACGAGGACGTACCGAGCTCCGCCTGCGCGGCCTCCGCACGAGTCAGGGCATCGTGCAGGCGCGTCTGGGCCTCGCCGTATGCGGTCCAGTCACCCTTGCTCATCGCCGCATCCGCGTCGCGCATCGCTTGCGCGGCATCGCTGACGGCCTGGGACAGCTGGGTGCTCGCATCGGAAGAGTTCGCACCCGACTGGGAGGTGTCCCCCGATGGCGGAGTCGTCGCACCGGGAGAGGTTGACGAGCTTCCATCGTCCGAGACGAGCTGGCGCAGCGACTCCTCGAGGGTCGGCGCGAAACCAACCTTGTCACCGAAGGCGGTGAGCACCGAACGAAGGACGGGGTATGACGCGGATCCGGTGCCCTGCACGTAGACGGGCTGCACGTAGAGCAGGCCGTCGCCGACCGGCAGGGTCAGGAGGTTGCCTCGGATGACCGTCGAATCGGCCTGGTTGAGCAGGTTGAGCTGGGTGGCGATCTTCTCGTCGGAGTCGTACTTGTTTTGGACCTGGCCGGGGCCGGGCACGGTCGTCGACGAGGGCAGCGCGAGCAAGCGGAGCTTGCCGTATCCCTCACGCACCTGGCCCGGCGTATTGCCCGTCTCCGAGTCCACCGCGAGGAAGCCCGCCATGGCCTCGCGACGTCCCTCGCCGCCGCCACCGGGGACGAAGACGGAGGTCAGTGAGAACTCGGCGCTATCCTGGCCGGGCATCTGCATGGTCAGGTAGTACGGGGGCTGCAGGGCGGTCGGTGCGGGCAGCGGGTTGCCTGCCGCGTCCATGCGCAGGCTCGAATCGGTGGACGAAGCCGCGCCGTAGGTGGAGGTCTCCTCGGCCAGACGCCAGCGGTCACCGCCGGAGTAGAAGCCAGCCGCGTCGGTGACGTGGTAGGTGGCCAGCAGGTTGCGCTGCACCTTGAACATGTCCTCGGGGTAGCGCAGGTGGCTCATGAGGTCGCCGGAGATAGCGGACATCGGCTCGACGCTGCCGGGGTAGATCTTTTCCCACGTGCGCAGGATCGGATCCTGATCGTCCCAGCGGAACAGGCGCACGGACCCGTCGTAGGCGTCGACGACGGCCTTGACGGAATTACGCATGTAGTTGATCTTGTTCGCCTGCACGTACTGACCCATCTGCGTGGACTGCGAGTCGACCGTGGCGTCCGAGAGCGACTCGTGCTGGGCGTAGGGGTAGTTGTTCGTGGTCGTGTACGCATCGACGACCCACACGAGGCGCTTGGGAGTCGAGGCGTCCCCGTCCATGTCGACGACCGCCGGGTAGGCGGACTGCTCGAGCGTCAGGTAGGGCGCGACCTTGGACACGCGCAGCAGCGGGTCGCGGTCATACAGGATTTGCGAGGCCTCGTTCGTCTGAGAGGAGAAGAAGAGGTCCGTGGACCCGAATTTGATCGCGTACAGGAGTTTGTTCCACACATTGCCCACGGACGGGCCGCCGTTGCCGGTGAATGTCGTCGACACCTGGCCACCAACTGCCGTGTCATCGGGATAGTCGAGCTCCTGCGGGTCGGCGCCTTCGGGGGCACCGACGATGGAGTAGTCGGGCGAACCGGGGCTGAAGTAGACGCGCTCCTCGTAGTCACCCATTTCACCGACCGAGGGCACGGACTGCTCCCAGTAGGAAGGCAGTCCGTCGCTGGTCAGCTGGTTGCCGTAGGCGGCGACCGCACCGTAGCCGTGCGTGTAGACGGTGTGCTGGTTGACCCAGGTCTGCTGCTCGGCGGACAGGCCCGAGAGGTTGAGCTCGCGCACGGAGATCACCGTATCGCGCCGTTCCCCGCCCACGTTGTAGCGATCGACCTTCATACCGGAGTTGAAGCCGTAGTAGAGGCGCGACTGCTGGAGTTGCTGGACGGTCTTCGTGATGACCTTGGGGTCCAAGAGACGCACCTGGGAGGTCAGTGCGTCGTTGTCGAATTGCCCGGCAGAGGCCGTCGTCGCCGCGTCGTAGTTGGTCTGGTAGTCGACGTTGTCGAGCCCGTATGCGGCCAGCGTCGCATCAATGTTTCGCTGAATGTAGGGTGATTCAAGGGTGCGCTGGTTGGGACGCACGCGGAATTGCTCGACGAGGGCCGGGTAGGCGCCAGCCAGAACGAGGGCGGCGACAACGGTAACGGCCACGCCAGTGACCGGCAGGCGCCACGTGCCCTTGAAGGCCGCGACGACGAAGAGGACCGCGACGAGGCCGGAGATGACCGCCAGAATCGAGTGCGCCGGCAGCGTCGCGTTGATATCGGAGTACATGGCGCCATGGATGGAGCCGGAATCCGAGGTGAGCAGCTCGTAGCGACCCAGCCAGTAGTTCACGCCGATGAACAGGGACAGGCAGGCGGCCATCATGCCGGTCTGCAAGCGCGCCTGCTTGGAGGCGTGAGGACGCGGGGCGAGGCGAATCGTCCCGTACAGGTAGGACACGATGATTGCCGCAACCAGGCCGATGGCGGTGACTGTCATGAGAAAAGAGACGAGCACCTTGAGTGCGGGCAGGACGAACACGAAGAAGGAGATGTCCAGCCCGAACTGGGGGTCAACCTGCCCGAAGGAGGAACGGTTGAGGAACTGCAGGAGCGTGCGCCATTCGGTGGCCAGGCGCGCACCGTTGGAGAAGCCAAAGAAGAGGGCCACACCCCAGAAAGCGAGGCGACGCATGGGTTCGAGCGCCTCCTGGTATCCGCGCAGGGCAGCCGATGCCTCGCCACGGGACGAGGAAGCACGATGCCGGTAGGCGAAGGACATCGAGAAATAGATGAGGGCCGTCGCCACGACGAAGCCAACGACAAATAGGCCGATGTGCGCTCCCCACTGGGTGAGGATGACGCGCGTGGCGCTCATCTGGCGGAACCACAGGATCTCGGTCCACACGATGGATGCCGCGTAGATGATGGCTCCGATAACTGCCAGCGCCACGATCGTGATGCCGGCGGGTCCGGGCTTGCGGACGGTGAGCTGCCTGGGCGCACGATCAGGGTCTCGCGGAGCGCGCGCTCCACCCGGGGGAAAGACTGAAAAATCGAAGCTCACGGCATTCCTCTCTGTCAAACCGATAGCTTCAAACCAGTGTAGCGGCGCACAGAGGTAACTTCGCCTCGGTCTTATTCGCTCTCCGTGAGATTATGGGGGCATGACTGTTGAGATGATGCCGAGTGCGCGCGAGATCGCGCTGGCCAACGTGGTTGTCGATATCGAGAAGGGCGCTGCCCGGGTGGGTTGGGATCACGCACCGTCCATCTATGCGCTGGTCCCCACGGCGACGCTGTTGGCCGACCCGAATCTGCCCGCCGACATCGCCGAGCAGCTGCGCTCCGGCTGGGATGGCAGCGATGATCACCTGAGCGCCATCATCCAGGAGGATCTGGCCGACGACGACATCGAGCAGGTCCTGGCACACCTGGCATGGCCCGAGACGGTGCCGGGTGCGGCGATCACGGTCGAGCGGATCGTCGTTCCCCCGGAGGTCGAGGACGAGGCCCCCGAGGACCCCGAGGAGGCCCTCGCGTTCGTGGCTAACCACCCGCTGCGCACCGACGTGCGCCTCGCCGTCGGCGTCATGCGCAGCGGCGAATCCTGGTGTGCGCTGCGCACCCGCGCCTTCGACTCCGATGACAAGGTTGGGCAGGGCTCGAACCTCGTTCCCGCCCTGGTTGACGCCCTGCGCGCTTCCCTCGAGCCGGTCACGGACGAGCAAGCCTGAGACGCATGAGGAGGCCCCGGCCTCGTCCCGGATGACAAGGACGAGGCCGGGGCCCTCTCGCATCCACCTGACCGAAGGCGGTGGGTTGGCTAACGAGCGCTACTGGCAGGTCGGCAGGCTATCCCCGGCGCCATCGGCGATCGAGTGAACGGCGGAGACTGCCTCGTCGAGGGTGGACACCGACACGACGCGCAGGCCATCAGGGACGTGCCCGACGACCTCGTCGCAGTTTGTGGAGGGAGCGAGGAACCACTGGGCGCCGTCACGATGCGCACCCCACAGCTTTTGCTGGATGCCTCCGATGGCGCCGACCTGCCCGTCGTAGGACATAGTTCCAGTGCCCGCGATCGAGTTGCCGCCGGTCATGTCACCGGGGGTGAGGCGATCGATGATGCCCAGCGAGAACATCATGCCGGCGCTCGGGCCTCCCACGCCCTCGATGTTGACGCTGATGGTGACAGGCAGGGTTGGCTCGACGGAGAGGTAGATTCCCAGCTTGGAGCCGCTTTCCGTCGCCGATGCTGCCACGGAGTCGAAGGAGAGATCCTGAGTCTCACCGTTCCTCTCGACCGTCAACGTCATCGTCGATCCCGCGGGAACCGTGCGCATGAGCGAGAAAGGCGTGACCGCGTCCGCGACCTCGTGGCGGGTCCCGTCCGGAGTGGTGATGGCACGCAAGATATCGCTCTGCTCGACGATCCCCTCGGCGTTCGAGCCCTCCACTGCCCCCTCGATAGTGACGGTCGCGGGAACGTCCCATCCGAGGTACTCGAGGGCTGCGACCTGGGACGTCGTCTGCGAGTTACGCATCATGGCCAGCTGAGCGTCGCTCACCTGCTGGTGGGTGGTTCCTTCGGGATACACCGACTCGTAGTCCATGATCTTGCTGTGAGTGTCGAAGTACGCGGCGATGAGCTGAGCGAAATTCAGGCGAGAGTCGGGACTGCCCGATTCGGAGACCGTCACCATGCGCAGCTGACCCTGCCCGGGTGTCGCCGGATCGAGATACGAAGCGGACTCGGGCTCATCCTGTTGAATGGGTTCTCCCGTCGCCGGGTCAGTCCCGTCGATCTCGAGGACCGGGACACCCTTGTCCGACCCCAACACGTTGAAGGTCGGGCCGGGGCTATTGACCACGAAGGGAACGGGGATCACAAAGAGGATCACGACCATCGCGAGGGCAGCCAGGATAGCTGTGAGGATACGCCAGCTGATGATCGGTGTACGTTTCGTCGGAGTCTGTTCGAAGGGCAGGAGATTGTCGACTGACGAGGTCATGCGTGTGTCACTCACCGTGTCATTGTGTCCCACGCAGCGCGCGGTTGCACGCCCGTCGGGCCAAGCGCGTTCAGCTCTCAGCGTTTTCGCAGGGATTTGCCAGCTGAGTCGCACGAGTGCTCGCTAGGCTGAGCTCATGAACGAGAACGAGTCCGGCACCCCCTTTGAGGATTTCCTGCGCTCCGTGTTGGGCGACGAGGCCGCGGCCGAGGCCGCTCGCGCGCTGCAGGCGCAGGGCTTTGATCCCGCGAGCCTGCCTGCGGAGTTTTCCGATCCTGCGCGCATGCGCGCCGCGATGGGCCAGTTCCAGTTCCTCATGAACACGACGGGCGGCCCCGTTAATTGGCGACTGGTGGAGGACGGCGCGAAGCAGGCGGTGTACGCCAGCGGCGACCCTGTCCCCACGGCCACCGAGGCAGAGGCTGCACGACAGGCGATGACGGTCGCGGACCTGTGGCTCGACGCGGTCACGGATTTCGCCTCGGGCCCGGTGACGCGCAATGTTTGGAGCAGGGTGTCGTGGGTCGAAAACACGATCCCCACCTGGAAGCGCATCTGCGAGCCGATTGCCCTGAACGTGTCACGCGCGTTGTCTGCGGCGCTGTCTGAGCAGTTCGGGCAGGGCGGCCTCGAAGATTCCGCATCGCTTCCCGACGGCATGGCAGCGATGCTCGGCAAGACCCAGGAGATGATGCCTCGCCTGTCGGCGATGATGTTCTCCGCTCAGATTTCACGCGTCCTGGCGGCTCTGGCGGGCGAATCTTTCGGCACGTTTGACACGGGCATCCCTCTGTCGGATTCCTCGCACGCAGCGCTCCTGCCCCACAACATCGCCCAGTTCTCCGAGGGGCTCGACATCCCCTTCGACGAGGTGCGTCAGTTCCTCGCCGTGCGCGAGGCCGCGCACCGGCGCCTCTTCGCGTCCGTGACGTGGCTGGAAGGCGACCTCGTGCGCGCTGTCGAGCGCTACGCCTCTCAGATCGCTATCGACACGGAGGCGATTACCGAGGCTGTCCGTTCTGTTGACCCCTCGGATCCGCGGTCCGTGGAATCAGCGCTCAGCGGCGGCGTGTTCGCGCTGTCCACGACGCCGGACCAGCGCCGCGCCCTCACGCGCCTGGAGACGATGCTCGCGCTCATCGAGGGCTGGGTCGAGGTCGTCACGGCCCAGGCCACACTGCCCTATCTGCCGCACGCGGATGCGCTGCGCGAGATGATGCGCCGTCGCCGCGCTTCCGGAGGTCCCGCTGAGGAGATTCTGGGAACTCTCATGGGTCTTCAGATGCGCCCGCGCCAGGCTCGCGGCGCAGCGTCCATCTTCACCCTGGTGGAGGCCGACGGCGGTCGCGTGGCGCGCGAGGCCCTGTGGTCGCATCCGGATATGGTGCCCTCCGAGACGGAGCTGGCCACGCCCGATACGTTCCTGACCCTGCGCCGTGCGGCTGCGGAGGAGGACGCGGATATTGACGCTGCGCTGACTTCTCTTCTCGACGGGACGCTCGGTTGGGCGGACGGGCTACAGCCCGGCGACGAGGCCTCGGCCAACTCGGATGACTCGTCCTCGGACACCGGGGAAGCGGACGAGCCACACGAAACGAACTGAAACATTCTCAAGAGATCTGACAAGTTTTCCACAGATTTCTCAAAAGCCCTCGCGCGAACGCTCTATAGGTTCATCATGGCTCCATCAGGCACAAACCGAAGGAGACTAACATGAACCTGGCACACAATACGGCGATCCTCTGGCGCGGACCGGGCAGCGTGCAGATCGGTGGCGACCGCAGCCGACACGTCCTGCTCGACAACCTACACGCGGGCGACCAGATCTGGCTCAGCAATCAGGCGCACCCCGCCCGCGAGCGTGAGGACGCCCAGGCCTCGCCGGAGCTTCTCGCAGCCCTGGCCGAGGCGCGCCTGACGGATCGAAGCGAGGCACTCCCCCACCTGGCACTCGGCATTGTTGGGGCAGTGCCCGCGACCCTCCTCACCCTGCACAGCCTCGTCGACACATTCTCACTGTCGCTATCGATCGAGACCCACACCCTCGTCGACGAGGATTGGGACCGCGTGTTCGGAGGCCACTACACGGGTACACCGCGCCATCGGGCGGTGCGCCGCACCCTGCGTGATCTCATCCCACTCTCGCAGCTCTACGCACAGGGCGCACCCGAGCTCTCGATCGTTTCCGCGGACAGGGTCGTCGACCCGGGAATCCCCTTCGAGCTGACCGCGCACGACACTGCGCACCTCATCGTCACGCGCGGTGAGCACTCCTACGAAGTGGGCCCGTTCGTCATCCCGGGCGTCACCCCCTGCTACCAGTGCTCGCAGCACGCACGCGCTGCAGCGGACCCGTTCCACCTGGCACACCTGCGCGAGCTGGAAAGCTGGCCGCTCGCACCACTGGCTTTGCTCGCTCACTTTGCGGCCGCTCAACGTATCGGCCAACTGGTCATGGACTTCGCCTCAGGGGCGCTCACTCAATCGCAGTGCGCGCAGGTAGCCACGATCGGCGAGGACGGGTCGACTCGCATCGAGGAGGTAGAGCCCGCCAGCAACTGCGTGTGCGGCATCGACGGGCTCGCGTCCTCACTCACGCCCCTTCGTCGACGATGACCTCTTCGCCGCGCACAAGCGCGAGAACGGGGGCGGCGAAACGCTGCACCTTCACGTCTCCGATGCCGCGGATGACGCGCAGCTGCGTCGTGTTCTTGGGCATGGCCTGCGCGATGTCCCGTAGCGTCTGATCTGTGAAGACCGCGAAGGGCGGCACCCCCGCCTGGCGCGACACCTCGAGACGCCAGGCCTTGAGACGACCGAAGAGCTCGATCGCCTGGGGCGAGGCCTCCTCTTCGAAGGCCTGGTTGAGGGCACGCGTGGAGGCGCGAGCCTTCTTCTTGGGGGCGCCCACGCGCGCCTCCTCGGGCCAGATGCCGTCGAGCAGACGACTACGCTTGCGCTTGCCGCGCCCGTCGGCGCCCCGCGAGCGCGCCCACGACAGGGTCAGCAGGTCGCGCGCACGCGTGATCGCCACGTACAGCAGGCGGCGTTCCTCCTCGCGCGCGGCGGCAGTTTTTGCGTAGGAGATCGGCAGGAGGCCCTCGGCGATGCCAACGAGGAAGACGGCGTCCCATTCGAGGCCCTTGGCCGCGTGGATGGTGGCAAGCTCGACACCGGCCTTATCCGGCTCGACCTGGTAGGCGACGCGCTCGTCAAGCTCGGCGACGAAGGCCGACAGCGTCTGCGCCTGACTGTCATCCGCCCAGCCGACGATCGCGTTCATGTTCGACCAGCGCTCAGAACCCGCCTGACCAGAGGGGGCCTCGGGCGCCCACCCGACGCCCGACAGGACGTCGCGCACGATCTCGCCCGCGCTCCCCTCATCGGTCCCTGCTGCAGCCGCGGCTCGCAGGCGCGAGATCGCGGTGCGCACGTCATCACGGGCGAAGAAGGGTTTGCCTCCTGCGACGGCCACGGGAATACCGCGCGCCCCCAAGGCCTCTTCGAAAGCCTGGGACTGGCCGTTGGTGCGCATGAGGACGGCAATCGAATGGGGAGCCATCCCCGCGTCGATGAGGTCGGCGATCGAGGCCGCAACGCCCTCCGCCTCTGCCCGATCGTCGTCGTAAGTCCGATAGGTGACCTGGGCGCCGCCGTCGCGCTGACTGGACAGGCGCACGGTGCCCTCACGTTGGGAGGAACGAGCCAGAACGTCATTGGCCAGGGTGACGATCTGCGGGGTGGAGCGGTAGTCGCGGGTCAGCTCCACGATGCGCGCCCCCGGATGCTTGCGTCCAAAACCCGTCAGATAATCCGGGGACGCCCCCGTGAAGGAATAAATGGTCTGCGCGACATCGCCGACGACGCACACATCGTGGCGACCGCCCAGCCACAGGTCGAGCAGACGGGCCTGGAGGAGGTTGACGTCCTGGAACTCGTCAACCACGAAGGAGCGGTATTGCTTGCGCACGATGGAGGCGACGTCCGCGCGTTCCTGCAGCATGCCACACAGGTAGATGAGGATGTCCTCAAAGTCGATGACACCGCGCTCGTTCTTCGCATCCTCATACACGTCGAGGAGGCGCGCCATGTCACCCGCGTCCAGCCCGGCGGGCACGTCACGTCGTAGGCGAGCCACACGCGACGCGTAGTGCGCGGCGTCGACCATCGACACCTTCGCCCATTCGACCTCGGCCGCGATATCGCGTACGTTCGTGCGGTCGATCGTGATCCCCAGGCGAGCAGCTGAGGCCGCAACGAGGGACGCCTTATGTGGGATGACGTCGGGCAGCGGCCCGCCCACGACGGTGGGCCAGAAGTGGCGCAGCTGGCGCAGCGCCGCGGAGTGGAAGGTACGTGCCTGCGCCTTCGGCACCCCCAACTGCGCCAGGCGATGGCGCATTTCGAAGGCCGCGCGCTGCGTGAAGGTCACGGCCAAGACGTTCGATGGATCGAAGGCGCCGACGGCCGCCCCGTAGGCGATGCGGTACGTAATCGCGCGAGTTTTACCTGTGCCCGCACCGGCCAGAACGGCGAGCGGCCCGGCCACCTGCGTGGCGACGGCGCGCTGATCAGGATCCAGGGCGTTCAGCAGTTCCTCGGGGTTCATGGCCCCCATTGTTTCATCGCCCACGCTCACTTGCGTCCCGCACCCTCGGACCCGCTCGGCAGATCAGCGCCGTACCATTCCCGAAGGAGCGCGTAGGCTATCGAGGCGCGACCGGGCGCGCTGATCTCACCGGATTCGAGCGCGCACGTCAGTTCCTCGCGACTGTAGAAGCGTGCCCACTCGATTTCCACGCCGTCCGCCTGCGGGGTCGGGCGCTCCTTGAGGGTTCGCGCGCGGTATCCCATCATCTGCGAACGCCCGAAAGGCCAGGGCTGCGTCGCAACGTACGTGGGCCTCTCGATATCGACGCCGACCTCCTCGGCAACCTCACGCGCAACCGTCACATCCGGGGACTCCCCGGCCTCGACGTAGCCGGCGATGATCGAGACGAAACCGGGCTGCCACAGTGCGTTATGCGCGAGGAGGACGCGCCCATCGTGGTCCTGGACCAGGACGATGATCGCCGGATCCTGGCGCGGATACTCGAGGCGGTCACATGCATCGCATCGCGCGGCCCACCCGCCGGACACCAGGCGCACCGCCGCCCCACAGCGCGGGCAGTGGCGGTAATTCGCATGCCACCCCGCCAGCGCCAGCGCGGTCAGCGCCAGGGCCGCGTCGTCACCATCGAGGTGCCAGCCAACCGCGCGCAGATGCTCCCAGTGACCTCGGACCTCGTCCCGGCTGGTCTCGATCACGACGACACTGCGTCCGCCCGCCACACCGATGAACGAGGCAGTGGCCCCCTCGAGGACGCGCGCAGCCTCATCCCCACGCAGGCGCCGCAGGGTCGGCGTACCCGCGCGCTGCGACCCGGCCTCGTCAAGGAGGACGAAACCGGCAGCGTCAACGACGATGACATCGGCCTCACCGGCGCGCACGAGCGCCGCCGGAGCCACGGAATCGCGCAGCGCGACCGCCGGATCGACGTGACCGCGAACGAGAGGTAGATCAAGACTCATAACTCCACGGTAATGCGGTGGGCTACCCTAGGCACTATGACACATACTCCTCTGCGCGCCGATGGGCGCACCCCGTCCCAGCTCCGTCCCGTCTCCATTACCCGCGGCTGGTCGGGTACCGGCGAAGGCTCTGCCCTCATCGAGTTTGGCAACACCCGCGTCCTGTGTGTCGCCTCTTTCACTGAGGGTGTGCCGCGTTGGAAGCGCGACTCCGGCGAAGGCTGGGTGACCGGCGAGTACTCGATGCTCCCGCGCGCGACCGAGCAGCGTTCCTCCCGCGAATCCGTCAAGGGCAAGGTGGGAGGACGCACCCAGGAGATCTCGCGCCTCATCGGACGTTCCCTGCGCGGCATCGTGGACGTGGCCGCTCTCGGCGAGAACACCATCGTCCTGGACTGCGACGTCCTGCGCGCCGACGGCGGCACCCGCACCGCGGCCATCACCGGTGCCTACGTGGCCCTGGCCGACGCAGTGTCCTGGGCGAAGGACCAGGGCATCCTCAAGCCCTCCGCGAAGGTCCTCACCGATTCGATCTCCGCAATCTCCGTGGGTGTCATCGACGGCACACCGATGCTGGACCTGCCCTACGTCGAGGACGTGCGCGCGCAGACCGACATGAACGTCGTGCAGACCGGTGATGGCCGCTTCATCGAGGTGCAGGGAACCGCCGAGCACGCGCCCTTCAACCGCGATGAGCTCAACGAGCTCCTCGACCTGGCAACGCTGGGCAACGCCGAGCTCGCCCACGCACAGCAGCTCGCACTCGAAGCACCCCTTATGGAGCGCGTCGAGGTGCGCCCGTGAGCGCGCGCCTGGTCTTCGCGACCTCCAACGCCCACAAGGTCAGCGAGCTCGAGGCGATCCTGGCCCCCGCGTGGGAGGGATTCGAGGCGGGCTGCGTGGCACGCATGAGCGACTTTAACGTGGCCTCCCCGGTCGAGGACGGGGTGACCTTCGAGGAAAACTCGCTGATCAAGGCCCGCGCGCTGGCTCGCGCCACCGGCCTGGCGGCCATCGCCGACGACTCCGGCATCACGGTGGACGTGCTCGGCGGAGCACCCGGCATCTTCTCCGCGCGCTGGTCCGGCTCCCACGGGGATGACGAGGCGAACCTCCATCTGCTCCTCGATCAGCTCTCCGATGTGCCCGACCGCCACCGCGGCGCCGCCTTCGTGTCGGCGGCCGTTCTCGTCACCCCCGATGGTCGCGAATTCGTCAAGCGCGGCGAGGTACGCGGCACCCTGACGCGCTCTCCCCGCGGCGAAGGCGGATTCGGCTACGACCCAATCTTCATCCCCGAGGGCTTTGAGGTTACGACCGCACAAATGAGCGCCGAGCAGAAGAACGCGATCAGCCACCGCGGCATCGCCTTCCGCGCTCTCATGCCCCACATCGTGGAGTATCTGCGCAGCTGATACGTAGCGCAGACACAATCGTGCCGGGCACCCGAGGGTGTCCGGCACTTGTGTGATGCGCCCGCAGGCGCGCCATCAACGGGCGACGAGGTTACCGAAGATGGGGCGGTCCATCGAGAACTGCAGGGGATTGGTCTGTTGACGCACCCTGAAGTGATGGGCGAAGCGACGAAGGATATCTGCGACAAAACGAGACATGGTGTGCTCCTCTTTGAGTACCGTGCGATGGATCTGTCACCGCGTCGTACTTTTATAATGCGCCTATAATCGCGCGTTTTCCATCGACATTTTCTAATTTTTCTGTGAAGCGCGACTTACAGACTTTTCCTTGAAGCCACTTGAGAAAGTCTTGACTATGAAACGCTGATCGTCTTCATTAATCCGCCGGTGGATACAGCCTGGTGGAGACGCTCCAGTGGACACAGTGAGGGGGTAGGCCCTGGGTCTACCCCCTCACGACCCCCAATTCAACGTCGAGTCAGCGGGCGCGCGCCAGGCGCGCACGGCGCGGCACGTAACGACGCACATCGAAGAAGCGAACGACCTGCATGATGCGGCGTGCGAGGCGGTCGCGCACACGCCAGATCATGGTGCAGCCAACGCCGATGAAGATGGTGTTCGTCAGGAAGGACGGCCATGCGCCGGTCGAGGCGCAGGCGATCGCCAGCAGGATGCAGCTGGAGACATTCAGGGAGTGGTAGCGCAGCGAGTCGGGTGCGAAGCGCTTGGAGGAGACCAAGTAGTAGGCGGCGATGGAGGCGGCGGCACCCACCCATCCGAGGATCGTGATTGCGAGAGAGAAGATCGTCATGACTCATATGATGCACCGTCCGCTAGTCAAGCACAATTGAATGGTTCTATAGTTATCCTACAGTTTCACTTAACGAAGGAGTTCGCGTGGACATCGACCCTCGCCGCCTGCCTTTCCTGCTGTCCGTCGCACGTGAGGGCGGCATTGTTGCCGCCGCAGACATCCTCATGGTCTCGCCCTCGGCAGTGTCCCAGCAGATCCAAAAACTCGAGGAAGAAGTCGGCCTCAAGCTCGTCGAGCGCACCACCTCGGGAGCCATCCTCACCCCCGCCGGCACCATCGTCGCCGAGGCCGGCGAACGCATCAACGCAGACATCGCCGAAGCCCTCAAGGCTCTCCGCCCCCTGACAGGACAGGTCACAGGAACCGTCACTATCGGCGCTTTCCTGACGATCTGCCGCTCCACCCTGATTCCCGCACTCCCCGACCTCGTCGAGGCGCTCCCCGGCGTCGACCTGCGCATCGAGGAAACCGAAGAAACCCCCGGTATGGCGGCGCTGCGCACGGGCCACTACGACATCCTCGTCATCGAACGAGACGAGGATCCGGGCCTCCCCCCGCGCGGATACACGGACATCCCATTCCTCGACGAGCCCTGGGTGCTCGTCACCCCCGACTCCGCTCCCCCGATTGGTTCAATTGAAGACCTGGCCGACCTCACTTGGCTTCGTGTTCATCCCGGAACCAGCGGCGATCACGTCATGCGCCGCATCACCAAGGCGTTCCCGGATACACGCTGGGCACCGCACCTGTACACGACGTACGAGGCCGCGCGCTCCCTCGTGCGGGCACGCACAGGCTCGACGATTCTCCCCGCGATGGCGCTGGCAGGAGCACACACGGAGGGCATGCGCATCACGCCTCTTCCGTCGCTGGGCACACGCAAAATCCTGCTGCGGCACAAGAATCACGGCTGGTCCACGGCCGGTGGCCCCGCACGCGTCGCCGCCTACCTTGCTGAGTGGAAGCGCCACAACGCCACCTACTCACAGCCCTCGGACTGACATGTGCGCACAGTCCTCGCCCCGCCGATCGCCGGGGCGAGGGAGCGCTCAGAGGCTGACCTCCATACCGGAAGCCGCGAATTCGAGAGGCCCGCTCCACGCCTGACGAATCTCCGATGCAACCCGCTCACGAGGCGTCCACGGCTGAATATGGGTGGCGATCATGCGCCCGACCCCAGCCCTCGTCGCGAGAGTCCCCGCGCGCAGACCGTCCATATGCATGTCGGGCTCGGTGGCTTCAGAGGTAAAACCAACCTCACTCAGGAGGACGTCGACACCGGATGCCCCCTCGACGATCGTGTCGCACAAATCGGTATCACCCGTGTAGAACAGGGACACACGGCGGGACGGATCATCCTCGGCAGGCCCCTCGATGCGCAGGCCGAAAGCCTCGACCGGATGCAGAGCACGGAACGGACGAATCGTCATGGGCCCCACAGCATACGATTCACCCAGTTGCATGTGGGTGAAGGCGAACTCAGCCTCATAGCTCTCATCATCGGTCGCACCCTCAATCTGGCGGACTCGACAAATCGTCTCCGCAGGCCCAAACAGGGACACGGGCCGGAGGGCACAGGAGCCAGGACCCCACTTGCGGTACACCTGCAGCGAAATAATGTCACCCATATGGTCGGCATGGCAGTGCGACAGGGCCAACGCATCCAGGTCACACGGGCACAGGTGCGTCCACAGCGCCCCAAAAGAACCAGGTCCCAGGTCACACACGAGCGAAAACACGCGTTCCCCGCCCGATTGCGGGTCGATGCCGCGCGCTTGAATGAGGTAGGAGGATGCGGGGGACTGAGGGCCCGACATCGAGCCTGTCGCACCGATGACGGTCATCTTCACGCGAGACCACCGCCAGTGCTCACGCGAACGACGGATCCCACCTCGGGGCCGAGGAATCGCCTGGCCAGGCGCGGGAAGGCGTCGGACGCGCCCGTGGCCAGGAACTGATGCTGCGGCCCCTGCCCAGCGGGCCACGGGTCATGCAAAAGGCCCCGGTCCACCAGCTCGTTGTAGGTCACGTTCGCAGTCGCCTCCGAAGAGGTGACCAGGGTGACGCCTTCACCCATGACGCGTCCGATCACGCCGGTGAGAAGCGGGTAGTGCGTGCAGCCCAGAATCAGCGTATCGACGCCCGCTTCCTTCAGCGGAGTGAGGTACTCGCGCGCCACAGACTCGATTTCTTCGCCCGTGGTCACCCCGGCCTCGACGAAGTCGACGAAAGCCGGGCACGCCTGCTGGCTCACCGTCAGCCCGGGGACGGCCGCGAGCGCACGGAGGTATGCCTCGGACTGGATGGTCGCCTTCGTTCCGATGACACCGACATGGTGGTTGCGCGTCGCGATGACGCTCTGTCGGGCGGCCGGAGTAATGACCTCAATGACGGGGATGTCGGCGTCAATCCAGTAGCGTTCCCGAGCGTCCGCGAGCGCTGCCGCTGTCGCAGTGTTGCAGGCAATGACGAGGGCCTTCACGCCACGCGAGGCCAGCTCGTCAAGGGCGGAGAGCGTCAGCGAGCGCACCTGTGCGATAGCGCGAGGGCCGTAGGGCGTGTGCTCGGTGTCACCCAGGTAGATGATCTCTTCGTCGGGCAGTTTATCGATGACTGCGCGCGCCACCGTCAGCCCACCTAGGCCCGAGTCGAAAATTCCGATCGGGGCGTTGTTCATATATCCGACTTTATGCGTTACTGGGAATTATTGACGGCTTCAAGAAGTGAGTCCTGCCACCATGTGACGAGCATATAGATCGCAGCAACAGTCTGTGAGCGCTCCCCCGTCGGCTCGCGCATCGCCAGTTCTTCGATCCGCTGCGCGTCGCTTTCATCGGATAGGTCCAGCTCACCCGCCAAGCCGAGCCGAATGTCGTTGAGAGCACCCAGCCACGACCACACATCGTCGGGCCGCACAACGAGGGTGTTCGTCTCCCCGTGGACGATGTGGTCAAGATCGCTGACGATTGAGCGCAGCCGGACCGACTTCTCGCGGCGCAGGAGATCCTCGGTGAGGGCACGCATCCGGGCGGCATCATCCCCGTCCTCACTCATGGAGGGGAGCAGCATGCGCAGCGTGCGCTCGCGCGGAGCCTCCCGGCGCTGTTCGGTTTCCGTGAATGCGCTGAGCATCGACGAGGTCACACCGAAGTCGCCCGGGTCGTCGAGGACGACGAGGACCTCGGTGGCCAGCTGGCGCAGAAGGAGTGCTTCGCCGCTACTCATCGACGAAGCGAAGCCGCCGTCTCGAGGAGCGAAACCTTCCATCTTTTAGTCTCTGTCCTCTTCAATGGTGGCGCGCAGCCCATAGGAGTGCATCGCCATGACATCGGCCTCGATACGTTCGCGCACTCCCGTGGAGACGGTAGCGTGCCCGCGCGTATGGACGGCCATCATCAATTCCTCCGCGCGAAGTGCGGAATAGCCGAAATATTGCCGAAAAACGGCACTCACATAGCTCATGAGATTGACGGGATCGTCCCACACGACGGCACGCCAGCGCGGCACCGCGGTGGGTGCTTCCTGCGCGCGGGACGCTGGTTGGAGGATCGTTGTCATATGCCAACAGTACGGTGAAAGGTCGTGTCTGGGAAGCGAAATCGCACCCCGGTGACACGCTTCTCAGGGTAGGCTCACAGTATGCCTGCATCGACATCCACTTCATTGCTGACTGATATGTACGAGCTCACGATGCTCGACGCCGCCCTCAAGGATGGCACCGCGCATCGTCGCTGCACGTTTGAGCTGTTTGGCCGCCGCCTTCCGGCAACGCGTCGCTTCGGCGTCGTAGCCGGTACCGGTCGCATTCTCGAGGCCCTGGAACGCTTCGAGTTTGACGCTGAGCAGATCGATTGGCTGCGCGACCAGGGGATCATCTCCGAGGAAGCCTCCGAGTTCCTGTCCTCGTGGCGTTTCACGGGCGACATCTGGGGCTACGCCGAGGGCGAGTGCTACTTCTCTGGTTCTCCTCTGCTCACCGTCGAGGGCACCTTCGCGGACTGCACCCTCCTGGAGACGCTGCTCCTGTCGATCCTCAACCACGACTGCGCGGTTGCCTCGGCTGCCTCGCGTATGACAATCGCTGCCCACGGCCGTCCCTGCATGGACATGGGTGCGCGCCGCGCCCACGAGCGCGCTGCGGTCTCCGCCGCTCGCGCCGCCATCATTGGTGGTTTCCAGGGCACCTCCGACCTTGAGGCAGCGAAGCGCTATGGCATCCGCTGCATCGGCACGGCCGCCCACGCCTTCACGCTCCTGCACGACACCGAGCGCGACGCCTTCGATTCCCAGGTCGCCAAGCTGGGCGCGGGCACGACCCTGCTCGTGGACACCTACGACATCACGCAGGGCGTCATTAACGCCGTCGAGGCCGCGCGCGCCGCAGGCGGTGAGCTGGGCGCGGTGCGCCTGGACTCTGGCGACCTGGTTGCCCAGGCGTTCAAGGTCCGCGGTCAGCTCGACGCGATGGGCGCCACGACCACGAAGATCACGGTGACCTCCGACCTGGACGAGTACGCGATCGCTGCCCTGGGCGCGGCGCCGGTGGACTCCTACGGCGTGGGTACGAAGCTGGTGACGGGCTCGGGTGTGCCGACGGCTGCCCTGGTTTACAAGGTCGTCCAGCGCGAGGATTCCAACGGCGAGACCGTTCTCGTCGCCAAGAAGGCCGAGTCGAAGTCAACGGTCGGCGGGCGCAAGGTCGCCGGCCGCGTCCTGGGCGAGGATGGCTACGCGACCGAAGAGCTGCTGCTCGTCGGCACCTCCTTCGAAGAGGGCCAGGCGCTCCTCGCCGAGCGCGGCGCCCGCCCGCTGCAGGTCCAGCTGGTGCGCGGCGGTCAGATCGACGCCGCTGCTTGGGGTTCCGAGGCGCTGTCGCGCGCCCAGGAGCACCACCTGCGTGCCCGCAACGAGCTGCCCTACCAGGCGTGGCGCCTCTCCGAGGGCGAGGCCGCGATCCCCACGCGCTACGAGAAGGTCCACTGACCGCTTCACACACTCAGCGAGGCCCCGGCCTCGTCCTTCGCGCAGAGGGACGAGGCCGGGGCATCGTGATACGTCAGTGTGCGCCGAGTGTGACGCGGCCGCGCGTCAATGGCGGCCGACGAACCACTCGCGCAGCAGGGCGATGCGCGCCTCAATCTGCTCGGTCGTGGCCTGGGCGACCTCGGGGCCGCCGCAGCGCGAGCGCAGGCGCGAGTGGATGGTCGCGTGGGTTTCGCCGGAGCGGCGCGACCACGTGGAGACCAGGTGCTGGAGTTCCTTGCGCTTGGCGGCGCGCAGCTTGTGAGCCGGGATGCCGGCGTTCTCCTCGCGCATCTTCTGGGCGGCGCGGTTCTTCTTCTGGGCGGCAACCTGGCCGGCCTGGCGAGCGCGCAGCAGGGTCGTCACCTGGTCGGCGTCCAGCAGGCCGGGAATGCCCAGGTATTCCTGCTCCTCCTCGGATCCGACCTCGGCACCGGCGCCCCAAGCGGCGCCGTCGAAGAGGACGCCATCGAACTCGGCATCCGCGCCCAGGACCTCGAACTGGGAGAGCAGGTCGGAGGACGCATTTTCCTCGCGATTTGCGGCAGCAACGAGGGCATCCTCGGGGTTCCACATGTCGTCTTTGCTGGCTTCCTCGCGCTTGGGGCGATCCAGCGCGTGGTCGCGCTCGATCTCCATGCCGCCGGCGAGGGTCAGGAGGGGCACGACGGAGGGGATGAAGACGGTGGCGGTCTCACCGCGGCGGCGCGCTCGCACGTAGCGCCCGATCGCCTGGGCGAAAAACAGGGGCGTGGATGCATTCGTCGCGTAGACGCCGACGGCCAGGCGCGGAACGTCGACGCCCTCGGACACCATGCGCACGGCGACCATCCACTTATCGGTGGAGTCCGCAAACTCGGAAATGCGGTCGGAGGCGTCCGCGTCGTCGGACAGGACGATCGTGGGGGCCTTGCCGGTGATGAGGCGCAGGTGGCGGGCGTAGGCGCGCGCGTGCTCCTGGTTCGAGGCGATAACGAGGCCGCCCGCGTCCGGCACGGCGCGGCGCACCTCCTCGAGGCGCAGGTCGGCGGCGCGCAGGACGGCGGGGATCCACTCGCCCTTGGGGTCCAGCGCGGTGCGCCAGGCCTGCTTCATCATGTCCTTGGTGAGGGGCTCGCCCAGGCGAGCGCTCACCTCGTCGCCGGCGTTGGTACGCCAGGCCATCTGTCCCGAGTAGGACATGAATAGAACCGGGCGCACGACGCCGTCCTTGAGGGCGTCACCGTAGCCGTAGGTGTAGTCAGCGCGCGAGCGACGGATGCCCTCCTCGTCCTCCTCGTAGGTGACGAAGGGGATCGGAGAGGTGTCGGAGCGGAAGGGCGTGCCCGTCAGGGCCAGGCGGCGCGTCGCGTCCGTGAAGGCCTCGCGCACGCCGTCGCCCCAGGACAGGGAGTCGCCGGCGTGGTGGATCTCGTCGAGGATGACGAGGGTGCGGTAGGCGCGGGTGCGGGCGGCATGGACGGCCGGATTGGAACCGATCTGCGCGTAGGTGACGGCCACACCGTCGAAGTGCGAGCCGGCCACGCCCTGCGAGTTCGTAAAGTCGGGGTCAATGTGGATACCGAAGCGCGCGGCGCTCGACGCCCACTGACCCTTGAGGTGCTCGGTGGGGCACACGACGGTCAGCTTATCGACGATGCCGCGGGCAATCAGCTCAGTCGCAAGCGTCAGCGCGAAGGTCGTCTTACCTGCGCCCGGGGTCGCCACCGCCAGGAAGTCGCGCGGGGACGAGGCCATGTAGCGGTCCAAGGCAGCAGCCTGCCAGGCGCGCAGCCTGCCAACGGGTGCGCGCCGGGTTGTCTCGCTCACTTGTCGGAGCCCTTTCCGCCGTCCGAGAAGGGCCAGTTACGCCCGTTCTTACCCATCGAATCACGCAGCTCCCTGCAGGTGGGGCACACCGGGTACTGCGAGGCGTCACGGGTGGGGATCCACACCTTGCCACACAGGGCGACGACGGGCTGGCCCGTCACCATGGAGGAGTTCGCCTTGTCCTTGCGCACGAAGTGGGCGAAACGATCGCCGTCCCCGTCCGTGCGCTCCTTGCGGGTCTCGGTACGCTCCAGCAGACCGGTCGAGGACGCGGTGGAGGGACCGGAGGGCGCGGAGGGGCCGGTGGGTTCGTCGAGGGCATTACGCATGGTGCCCATTGTACGTGCCTGGGGGTGCTTCCAACGGGTGGCACGCGTGCGCTCGAAGCGAAGAAGCGACGCTCACAATAAGGCCCCGACCTCGCATTCACGAGGCCGGGGCACGGTCGGATGGGGAACCTATCTCACAGGTGTTCCTTCTCCCAGACCTCCTTGTAGAAGTCTGCGAGCTCGAGCTTGGAGGCGGCGGCCTCGTCGAGGAGCACGGTGACATCGGAGTGGTGCTGGAGGATGGATGCGGGCCAACGCTGGGTCACGCCGCCCTCGATCATGGCCTTGACCGCGTCGGCCTTGCCCTCACCGGTGGCGATGAAGATGTGCGCGCGCGAGTCCATGATCGTGCCCAGGCCCTGGGTCACGCAGTGCGTGGGGACCTGGTCGATGTCGCCATCGAAGAAGCGTGCGTTGTCGCGGCGGGTCTGCTCGGTCAGGACACCCACGTGGGTGCGCGAGGCGAGGGTACCGCCGGGCTCGTTGAAGCCGATGTGGCCATCGCTTCCGATGCCGAGGACCTGGATGTCGATGCCACCGTCGGCCTTAATGGCCTCGTCGTAGGCGGCAGCGCCGGCCTCGAGGTCATCGCACCAGCCGTCGGGGCCGTGTGCCGCACCCTCAGGCATGTCGACGAGGTCGACGAGGTTGCGGTGGATGAAGTTCGCGTAGCCCTCGTAGTGGTCGCGGGGCAGACCCACGTACTCGTCGAGGTTGTAGGAGCGAACCTGGGCAAAAGAGATCTGACCGGCCTCGTAGCGGCGCACAAGCTCAGCGTAGAGCTTCAGCGGCGAGGAACCGGTGGCCAGACCGAGCACAAAGTTCGGCTTAGCGCGGTAGACCTCGAGGATGCGGTCCGCTGCGAGGGATGCGATCTGATCTTCGTCGTTGAAAATTCCAATTCTCATGTGTTTAACCTTACACTGCTGACGTTGATTTGTCAGACGAATCGATGAAGATTTCTCGAAAACGTGTGAGCTGGGCTATCCGTGCAGGGCGGCGACGATTCGCTCGACCTCCGCCTGATCGGTACCGGAGGTTCCGGGTGCACGCATGTGGACTTCGCGGGCACCCGAGGCAGCCACGACCTCGGCGACGTTGTGGGCGCGCAGACCTCCCGACACCAGGATGATGATGTCGTCTCCCCCGCGCTCAACCAGCCGGGCGAGAGCCCCCGGCTGTGCGACCGCCGGATCGCCGCCAGTCGTCAGCACTCGGTCGTAGCCAAGTTCCATCAGCACGTCGAGGCCGCGATCCTGGTCCACGACCTGGTCGAAGCCACGGTGGAAGGTCAGCGGCGCATCCTCAGCCACGTCGCGCAGGCGGGCGGCCGCATCCACGTCGATCTGCCCATCACGCGTGATAACGCCGACGACGAAGCCGAGGGTCACGAGCGCTCCCCGACCGATCGACGCCAGGGTCACGATATCCGAGGCGATACGGTCGACCTCCTCGCGAGAATGGATGAAGTCCCCGGGGCGCGGGCGCACGAGCACCTGAACACCTCCGGCCGGCGCAACCTCAAGGGCGGCCGCCACCTCATCGAAAGCGGGAGTCAGGCCGCCGCACGACAGGTCGGTGCAGATCTCGATGCGATCCGCTCCCCCGTCGCGCGCACGGCGCGCACCCACAGCATCTTCCACGCAAATCTCAACAACGGTCACGGCTGCCACCTTTCGTAGCACGTCGAGCCGCCCACGCGGGCGGCCAGGATCGCCGCACCCCAACGGCCGCCCGCTCCCCCAAGGGAAGCGCGGACGATCTCGGGGGCGTCACGGAATGTCAGCATCGAGGCAAACTCTTCGCGCAGCGGCGCCAGCAGGTGCTCACCGGCGTGCGACAAGCCGCCGCCGATGATGATACGTTCGACGTCGACGGTGAGGGTCATGTGGGTCAGCGACAGTGCGAGCGCGCGCACGGCGGTGTTCCACACCTCGGTCGCCACAGGATCGGTGCCGATACCATTCTCGACAGCCTTCGCGCCGATATCCTCACCGGTCGCCTGCTCGTAGCGTCGGGCAATGCCCTTCGCAGAGGCGTAGACCTCCAGGCACCCACGCGAACCGCAGCGGCAGGACTCACCGCCCGGGAAGACGGGGGCGTGCCCGACCTCTCCGGCACTGAACGTCGCACCACTCCACAGGCTCTCGCCCAGCATGAGGGCCACGGAGATACCGGTGCCGATGGGCATCATCAGGAAGGAAGAGGCTCCCCGGCCCGCGCCGAGAAGTCCCTCGGCCAGGCCAGCAGCGCGCCCGTCGTGCATGAGCGCGGCGGGCACACCCGTCGCTTCTTCGACCGCCCGGGCCAGCTGGACGCCGCGCAGCTCCAGGTTCGCCGCATACACGACGGTCCCGCTCTCCTCGTCGACGAGGCCGGGGCAGATCAGGCCGAAACCGACGAGTCCCGGATAGTCGCTCGCGAGTCGCGCGCCAATTCGTCCCACCTGCTCGGCCACGGCCTCGCGGCTGGTCGGCTCGTTTCCCTGGGTGAGAATCGTGCCCGACTCGTCGACGATCATCCACTTGATGGATGTGCCGCCGATGTCGATGCCGGCGAAGACCGGCCCCTGGGAATCCTTCACGGCACTCATGGTTCAACGACCTGTGCGTGCAGATCAGGATCTTCCATGTCGGGATCGAAGGGGAACATCGGGCGGTCGATCTTGTGGTGACCGAGGCGGATGAGATCCTGGTCGACGCCTCCGGGGGTCAGCGCCATGAGCCAACCCTTCTGGGTCTCGTACAGGTCGGGCTCCAGGTAACCGATCTTGACAACGACGACGTCCGCGGCCGTGATGTCCACGTCGAGCAGCTCAAACTGACAGAACATCGTGTACTGGTTGCGGTTCGTGGTGACGATGAAGCGCAGGCCACCCGTGCGTAGCAGGGCGGTGTGGCCGCCGATCGGGTCGTCGGCGAGGGCCTCGACCGTGGCGTGCACGCTCAGGGTTCCGGGCTCGCGGGTGTCGATGTGTCCGCCGACCTCGAGATCCACCTCGGCACCCACGCCGGCCTCCCATGCGACCGCGGCCGCGGCGGGGTCGATAATCGAGGCGTAAATGACGTCGAGCGTGGCTTCCTGGACGGGCTTCCACGCGAGCAGGGCCGCGAGCGCAACCGTCACGTCGTCGGCACCGCCGGCACCCGGGTTGTCGCCGGAGTCAGAGATGAAGAAGGGCTTGGGTCCCTCCTCGGCGGCTGCCAGGCACTCTTCCATGGAGGCGACCGGGGCCACGAACTCGAAGCGGTCGTGCGCGTCCCAGAAGTACTGGCCGATGCGCTCGGCCTGCTCCTTGACGAGGTCCGCATCGTCGCCGGTCACGACGACTGCGCCCTTGCAGCGCGGCTGGTCCGCCCAGGCGAAGCCGATCCAGATTGCGGCGTCGAGGATGCCGTCCATGGCTTCGATGGGGTCGATCATCTTGTACAGGGACTTGGCGGGCTCGATGCGGGTCGAGGTCTTCTCACCCGGCAGCAGGACAGGGACGTGCACGAGAGCCTTGACGGGCTTGGGCTGCCCGTTCAGGAGGCGCATGCCCAGGTTGTAGGCGGCGCGGCGACGCGACTCGAGGGCGTCCTCGTGGGGTGCGAGGCGGTAGCAGGTGAGGATGTCGCAGCCGTCGAAGAGGTCCTGGGAGACGTTTCCATGCAGGTCCATCGACGCGCTAACCATGGGCTCCGGGCCGATGACACCGCGGATGGCGTTGATAAGGTCGCCTTCCGCATCGTCCATACCCTGGACGCTCATTGCGCCGTGGATGTCGAAGAAAAGGCCGTCGAGGGGACCGGCGGCCGCGAGTCCTTCGAGGATTTCAGCCTTCCAGGCGTCGTAGGCGCCACGCTCGACGACGCCGCCGGGCAGGGCGCGCGAGTGCAGGATGGGGATCCACTCGATCTGGGTGGCCCAGTCCTCGTCGCGCCAGTAGAAGCGGTCCATCAGTTCCTCGCCGCGGGTGACGATGAAGTCGTCGGCGGTCGAGATGTAGGGGGTGAACGTCGAGGATTCGATGTGGATTCCGGCGACCGCAATGCGGGGCTTGGTCATGAGCGATTCTCCTTTGAGATCTTCGAGGGGGTAAGTGTGGAGAGTCCCCAGAGCGCGGCTTCGCGCCCTGATCGAGATGATTCGATCACGAGGTGTTCCATGATCGAGGGGAGGCAGGATTGGTGGAGTGCGGCGCGCACTCCCGCGGTGAAGGCGTCGACGGCGGAGAGGGCTCCTCCGACGATGACTCCCTGAGGCGCCAGGAAGGACACGAGGTGGGCGACGCTATGGCCCAGAAGGGTTCCGGCCTGGCGGATGGCCGTCGCAACTTCGGGAATGCCGTCGCGTGCGGCGGCGAGAAGCTGTGCGTTGTTCTCATAGACGAGGCCTGCGGCGGCCAGGTCCGCGCGGATCGAGTCGGCCGACGCGATTGTTTCGAGGCAGCCGACGTTACCGCACTTGCACGGGCGACCAGAGGCGGCCTCGACGGGGATGTGCGAGATATCCCCGGCCAGTCCACCCTGCCCTACCTGGGGCACGCCCTCCACGAGGTAGGCGCCACCGATTGCGGAGCCAGCCTTGATGTAGATGAGCGTGTCAATGGGGGCGACGCCTCCCAGCCGACGCCGGTACACGGATTCACCGATGGCTCCCGCGCGCGCGTCGTTTTCGATGAGGGCGGGCAGACCGCCTTGCTCCGTCACGGCCTCGGCGACGTTGATTCCGTCCCATCCGGGCATTCGGGCGGGACGGATGACGCGGGAACGATCCGCGTCCACGGGACCGGGAACCGCTAGGGCAAGGCCGCCGACCCGCACGCCGGCAGCTTCTTCCTGGCGCGCCACCTCCTCCACGACGGCGTCGAGCACCGCCTGGGGGCCTGCCGCAATATCGATCAGGAGGCTGCTCGCGACACCTATTCCGCGCGCGGGATCCGTCAGGGCGACGAGGCCGTGGTGTGCTCCCAGTTCAACGAGAGCAAGAGCGCCGGCTCCGTCAGAAGTAACGAGTCGACGCGCCCTGCGCCCGCCGGTCGAGACAGACTCGTCCGCTTCCGCGACTTTGCCCGCCTCAACGAGGCGGGAGACGGCCGCCGAAATCGTTGACGGTGCAAGGCCGGTTTGCTTGACAATTGCGGGACGCGTATCCGCCTGACCGGATCCGATCAGCGTCAGGACGGTCTCATCGACGTCATGCGTGGCCATGACACCTCCTTCACATAGATATGCGGTAACTCCAACGTACACAGCGCTCATCATCGAGAACACCTTAATTATGCCCCGTCGAAGAAAGTGTGGCACTTCTTTCGCCAAAATTCTTCGTTATTTTTTCGCAACATTCCGAATTTTGGTCATAGCGGCAACATCGGCCGACAAACTGTCATATGATGTATGCCATCTGGCAGGGTCCATTCCCGTCAGTGTCCCCCGATCAACGTTGATTTGGAGCAGTCATGAATCTCAGTAAGAAGCGGTGGATCGCCACCGGAGCGGCGCTCGCAATGGTCGCCACTCTGGGCCTGTCTGCCTGTGGTGGCAGCAACCGCGCGGCCACCTCGGAAACCGGAAAGAACGAGGTCACGATGGCCTCGCGCACCCCGAACTGGATCTTCCCGGTCTCCGCCAAGGGCTACACCCAGGGCGAAAACGGACAGTTCATCCAGGCGATGTACCGCCCCCTCTTCGCCTACAAGTCCACCTCCGACACCCCCTACAAGATCAACCTGCCCAAGTCCCTGGGCACGGTCCCCGAGGTCTCCGAAGACGGTAAGACCTTCACCATCAAGCTGCGCGACGACGCCAAGTGGTCCGACGGCACCCCCGTCACCACCCGCGACGTTGAGTTCTGGTGGAACCTCGTCACCAACAACAAGGACGAGTGGGCCTCCTACAAGAAGGGCTTCTTCCCCGACGGCGCCGAGCTGAAGATCGTCGACGAGCACACGTTCTCCATCACCACCGAGGATAAGTTCGCGCCGGCCTGGTTCATTGACAACCAGATCAACAAGGTTGCCCTCCTCCCCCAGCACGCCTGGGACAAGTCCAGCGCCGACGAGGCTGTCTCCGACCTCGACCGCACCCCCGAGGGCGCCCAGAAGGTCTTCTCCTACCTGCAGGGCGAGGCCAAGAACCTCTCCTCCTACGCCACCAACCCGCTGTGGCAGACGGTGAACGGCCCCTGGAAGCTTTCCTCCTTCACCCCCGACCAGGGCCTCGAGCTCGTTCCCAACGAGAACTACTGGGGCGAGGACAAGCCCAAGATCGACAAGCTGATCTACAAGGCCTTCACAGGTGACGACGCCGAGTTCAACTCCGTGCGCTCCGGCGCCATCGACTTCGGTTACATCCCGGCTGCTCAGTACAACCAGCGCAAGGCCGTTGAGGACAAGGGCTACCAGGTCTTCCTCTGGCCCGGCAACACCATCACCTACCTGGCCCTGAACTTCTACGACAAGGCCCCCGGCTCGAAGTTCATCAAGCAGAAGTACATCCGCCAGGCCATGCAGGAGCTCATCGACCAGCCGACCCTGTCTGAGAAGATCTGGTCCGGCACCGCTTCCCCGACCTGTGGCCCCGTCCCCATGGCGGCTGACAAGGTCGGCACCACCGAGGGCTGCATCTACAAGTTCGATCCGGACGCCGCCAAGAAGCTCCTCGAGGACCACGGCTGGAAGATCAACCCCGACGGTGCCAGCACTTGCGAGAACCCCGGCACCGGAGACAACCAGTGCGGTGAGGGCATCGCAGCCGGCGACGCGCTGAACTTCAAGCTCGTCTCCCAGTCGGGCTTCGTCTCCACGCACCAGATGTTCGAAGAGATCATTTCCCAGTTCGGCAAGGTCGGCATCAAGATCGACATGAACGAGGTTCCCGATTCGGTCGGCGCCTCGCAGGCATGCGACGACGAGACCCCCTGTACGTGGGACATGTCCTTCTTCGGCTCCCAGACCTCGTGGGGCTTCCCGATCTATGCCTCCGGCGAGCGCCTCTTCGCCACTGACGCGCCCGTCAACCTCGGCCAGTACTCCAACCCCGAGGCCGACAAGCTGATCGAAGAGTCGACCCGCTCCTCCGAGCCCGACGCTCTCCAGGCATACAACGACTACCTCGCGGAGGACCTCCCCGTTCTGTGGATGCCCAACCCGTACTACCAGATCACTGCGGTGAAGAAGACGCTCAACCTGGGCGACATCGACGCCACCGGCGACACCTGGCCCGAGGATTGGTCGTGGTCGACCGAAGGTAAGTAGCCCTTCGCCTTGACGCCTCATGGGGCAGGCGCCCGCACCCGCACATACGGGCGCCTGCCCCCTTACTGTGGAGTTCGCAATGATCCAATTCATCCTCAAACGCCTCGGCCAGGCAGTCATCGTCGTCTTCCTGGTCACCATCATCACCTTCATCCTTCTCCAATCCCAGCCGGGCGGCGCAGCCCGAGCAGCCCTCGGTAAGGATGCGACCAAAGAACAGCTCGCGGCCTTCGACCACGAGAACGGATACGATCGCCCGATCCCCGAGCAGTACGTCAGCTACCTGAACAAAATTGCGCACGGCGACTTCGGATACTCCTACCAGCACAACCAGTCCGTGAACGACCTGCTGGCCGCCCGCCTGCCGCGCACCATCTTCCTGTCCCTCCTGTCCACCATCCTCGCCCTCATCGTCGCGATTCCCCTCGGCGTGTGGCAGGCAGTAAAAAGAAATAAAGCGCCTGACTACGTGGTCACGATCGCGTGTCTGCTCGCCTACTCGACCCCCATCTTCTTCGCGGGCCTTCTGCTGATCGTCCTCTTCTCCCAGGTGTGGCCCATCCTGCCCAACGATGCGCCGCAAGGCGAGGATCTCGCGGTCATGTGGGAGCAGTGGGATCACTTGATTCTGCCCGTGTGCGCCCTCTCGATTGGAACGATCGCCGCCTACGCGCGCTACGTGCGCTCCTCCATGGTGGACAACCTCAACGAGCAGTACGTGCGCACCGCCCGCGCGAAGGGCCTGTCGGAATTCCGCGTTGTCTTCGTCCACACCCTGCGCAACGCCATGTTCCCCGTCATCACGATGATCGGCCTGTACATCCCCGCGATGTTCT
>CALISI010000031.1 GCA_938041695.1 uncultured Actinomyces sp. | reverse complement strand
ATGATCGACGTGGTGGCTACCAGCAGCGTGATGATCGCCGGGGTGGTTACGAGCGCCGTGACTTCCAGCGTCGTGACAATGATCGTCGTGATTTCGGTGGTCGCGATGAGCGCCGTGGGGATCGTGGTGGTTTCCAGCGTCGTGATGATCGACGTGGTGGCTACCAGCAGCGTGATGATCGCCGGGGTGGTTACGAGCGTCGTGATGGCGAGCGCCGTGACTTCCAGCGTCGTGACAATGATCGTCGTGATTTCGGTGGTCGCGATGAGCGCCGTGGGGATCGTGGTGGTTTCCAGCGTCGTGATGATCGACGTGGTGGCTACCAGCGTAGGGACGATCATCGTGGTGGTTTCCGCGACGACCGCCGTAAGGATGCTTCGTATAAGAACTATTCGTCGACGGATGAATACGTGTCGCCGAACGGAAACGAACCGACGATTCCGGCCGGTGTTAGCGCCGATGAGCTCGACCGTGATGTGCTGCGTGCCCTTGCCACCCTTTCCGGCCCTAACCGAGACATCGTTGCGCGTCATCTCGTGATGGCTGGGCAGCTGATCGATCTCGATCCGGAGGCTGCGTATCAGCACGCTCAGGCGGCGGTTTCCCGCGCCGGTCGCGTCGATGTTGTGCGTGAGGCCGCTGCTCTCACTGCTTACGCGTCCGGCCGCTACGAGGAAGCTCTGCGCGAGGTCCGTGCGGTCCGTCGTATGCGTGGCGATTCATCGCTGCGTGCAGTCGAGGCAGATGCCGAACGTGGTCTTGGCCATCCGGAGAAGGCCGTCGAAATCATCGACGCAACCGATGCCTCGTCGCTTGATCTCGCTGAGCAGGTCGAGCTCGTCCTCGTCTCCTCCGGTGCCCGCGCCGACCTCGGCCAGGCTGACGTGGGCCTCGTGATCGTCGACGATGCTCTCGCTGCACTGCCTGCCTCTGCCGATGACGAACTGCGTCGTCGCCTGATGGAAGTGAAGGCACAGCGCCTGACAGAGCTCGGTCGCGACGACGAAGCCGGCGAGGTTCTCGATGCTATGCCTGCCGCTGCTGAAGATGCTGAGATCATCGACGTTGCCCTGTACCAGGATTCAGATGTCGATGGGAAGCGTTCGCCGTTGCGTGGCACCGGCAACGCCCTCGCTGAGGACTACGATTGTGCTCTCCTTGACCTTGATGGCACCGCGTGGTCGGGCGACGAGCGTATCGAGCATGCGGCTTTGTCCGTCGTTGAAGCGCGTGAGCTTGGTATGGCTTCTGCCTTCGTCACCAACAATGCAATGCGTACGCCTGCGCAAGTGACCGAGAAGCTCAACAGCATGGACTTTGACGCGACGGCTGACATGATTATGACCTCCGCGATGGATATTGCCGCGATCATGGCTGAGGAGCTTGAGGAAGGCTCGAAGGTCTTCGTGATTGGTGGTGCGGGTCTGCGCCTCGCGCTGGAAGAGCGTGGCTTCGTTCTCGTTGATAGTGCTGACGATGAGCCCGCCGCCGTCGTGCAGGGCCTCGATAAGCAGGTGGATTGGGCGCTTCTGTCCGAGGGTGCATTCGCAATCGAGCGGGGCGCTGCCTTCTACGCGTCCAACCTCGACGCGACGCTGCCCGTTGAGCGTGGGCAGGCGCTTGGCAACGGTTCGCTCGTGCGCGCGATCCAGCACGCGACCCACAAGCGTCCCACAGCCGGCGGAAAGCCTGAGCCGGGCATCTATCGTCGCGCGAGCGAGCTCGTGGGTGCGCAGAACCCGCTCGCCGTAGGTGACCGCCTCGAGACCGACATCATGGGAGCCGTGGCCGCGGGTGTTCCCGCCATGCACGTTCTCACGGGTGTCCACATGGCCAGCGACGTCATCCGTGCGCCCCGCGGCCAGCGCCCCAGCTACCTCGCGATCGATATGCGTGGCCTGCTGGAGGCACACCCCGCACCGAAGCATCATCGTGACGGGACGTGGACGTGCGGACTGTCCCAGGTCGCAAAAGCGCACCGTTCTGGTGTGTTGACCCTTGACGAGGTCGAGCTGACCGAGCCGGTGACGATCACGATCGACTCCTACCGTGCACTCGCCGCCGCTGCATGGGAATACGCGGACGCCACGGGGGCCGTTCCTTCGTGCCCGGAGATCACCGTTGTTAGCAACGACGATCCTGCGGGTATCGTCACCGCGCCCGAGCCGACCGTGGCGCCCGCGGATGACGACGATTTCTTCGACGTCGCCGCGAATGCGGACAGCCTGCCGGAGCCTGGTGCTGAAACGCCGGCTTTCCTGCCGGGTGAAGAGGAGCTTGAGCAGCTCCTCGAGGCGACGGCAGATTTGGACGACGAGGCCTGATGGCCCTACGCGAGCAGACGGAGGCTCGGCTCGTCGGGTTCGATGGTCTTCCAGCGTCGGAGCAAATTGCGACGCTGGAAGCCATTGAGTCTGATTTGCGCCGGACCCTGTCTGCCGACGTTCCCGGCGGCGCGGCCGTTCCTGCGGAACATATTCGTGTCGCTCATAAGGATCGGAGTGATGGGTGAAGCTTCGCCGTATTGATTCTGAGCTGGTCCGACGTGGGCTCGCGAAATCGCGGTCCGCGGCCGCACAGATGATTGAGGATGGGCGCGTCAAGCTCGACGGTCAGGTTGTCGTGAAGCCGGCCCGTCAGATGGATCCTGCCCAGGCGATCGTTGTTGAGGAATCCGACGACCCTGAGTACGTCTCGCGTGGCGCGCACAAGCTTGCCGGCGCCCTCGACGCGCTCGGTGATAAAGCGCCGGTGATCGAAGGACGCCGCGCGTTGGATGCGGGTGCCTCGACGGGTGGCTTCACCGACGTTTTGTTGCGGCGCGGTGCCTCTTCGGTTGTTGCCGTCGACGTGGGGTACGGTCAGCTGGCCTGGAAGCTGCAGTCCGATCCTCGCGTCGAGGTTCACGATCGGACGAACGTGCGCACCCTCGATCCTGCCGCGGTCGCACCAGCCCCCGAACTCGTTGTAGGGGACATGTCATTTGTTTCGCTGACCCTCGTGCTGCCCGCACTGGTCGCAGCGGCCGCTCCACACGCTGACTTTCTGTTGATGGTCAAGCCTCAGTTTGAGATCGGAAAAGACAGGCTCGGGCACGGGGGAGTGGTTCGCAACCCGGAGCATCACGTTGAGACGGTGGAAAAGGTAGCGCGGTGTGCCATCAACCTGGGGCTCGACATCGCCGCTATTGCCGCATCACCTCTTCCTGGGCCGAGCGGTAACGTCGAGTATTTCGTGCATATGCGACGAGATTATCCTGATCCCATCGATCCTTCTGAACTGACCGATTATATCCGTGCGGCGGTCGCTGCTGGTCCGGCTGGAGGACACTCATGACCCGTGTGTTGATGGTGCGCCATCGTCACCGCCCGAACGCGGTGACGAGTGCTGTGAGCTTGGCGGAGGCCCTCAAGGCGCGTGACATCGAGGTTGTCGAAGACGCCTCCGGGGGTGGCATCGACATGGTGCTATCGATCGGCGGTGACGGAACATTTTTGGTGGCGGCATCGAGTGCGCGTGCCCTGGACGTCCCTCTGCTGGGTATCAACGCTGGCCACATGGGTTTCTTGACGGAACTGGGTGATAAGGGTACCGGTGACCTTGCACGCAAGATCGCCGACGGAGATTTTTCGGTCGAACGTCGCATGACCCTGGATGTGACGATGGAGCGTCCCGACGGTTCCAAGGCTGACGACTGGGCGCTCAACGAAGCGGTTGTTATGCACACGGACGTCGCTCACCCCGTTCATTTTGCCCTCGTCGTCGATGGACAGGAAGTGTCGACGTACGGCGCCGACGGCATGATTTTGTCGACGCCGACCGGTTCAACTGCCTATTCTTTCTCCGCTGGTGGGCCCGTCGTGTGGCCGGATACGGAGGCAATCGTTGTTGCCCCGTTGGCGGCGCACGGGTTGTTTACGCGTCCGCTCGTCGTTGGCCCGTCGGCGTGTGTGGAGATTGTGGTCCTCGATGATATGTGGACTGCTCCGGAAATGTGGTGTGATGGCCTGCGCCGTATGACTGTCCCGGCAAGTGGCGTCGTGCGGGCGCGCGTGGGTTCTTCTCCTGTGCAGCTGGTGCGTGTGGACGATACGCCGTTTTCTGCGCGTCTCGTCCGTAAGTTCAATTTGCCGGTACGTGGATGGAGGGATGCTGCGCAGTGATTGAATCTCTCGATATCTCCAATCTGGGTGTCATTGCCAACGCACACGTCGACTTTGGCCCTGGGCTCGTCGTTGTGACCGGTGAAACTGGTGCCGGTAAAACGATGGTGTTGTCGAGTCTGCAGCTTCTTCTCGGGGCTCGCGCTGACGCTGCGCTCGTGCGTAGCGGTGCGCAGCGTCTGTCGGTCGATGGCATTTTTTCGATCACGCCCGATATTGGGTCGCGCGTGGAGGACGCTGGTGGCCTCGTTGAAGGTGATGAGCTGATTGTTGGTCGGTCGGTCCGTGCGGCGGGGCGCTCGCGTGCGCACCTTGGTTCCCGTCCCGTTCCTGCTTCCGTATTGGCCGATATCGTCGGGTCGATGGTGACGATCCATGGTCAGTCGGATCAGATTCGGCTGACGGGGGAGGCCGCTCAACGACGTGCTCTGGACCAATTTGGAGGCAGTGCACATGCGGCTGTGGTGGAAGAGTATCGCGCAGCTTTTCGCGGTGCCGTTGATATCAAGCATCGCCTTGATTCCCTGCGTGGCGACGCGTCTGAGCGTGCCGAGGAAATCGATGACTTGCGTGCCGCAATCGAGCAGATCGAGGCGCTCGATCCGCAGCCGGGTGAAGAAGAAGACCTGGTGCGAGAGGCCGCGCGCCTGACGAACGTCGAGGATCTTCGCGCTCTGATGGGTGCCTCCCTTGGTTTTCTGAAGGGGGATGATCGCGGGGATTACGCGGGTGCGGTGGAGGCCGCACGTAGTGCGTACGCGCAGCTGGACGAGGCCTCGCGCTTCGACGAGGCCGTGGCTGATTTCGTCGCCCGTGCCCGTAATCAGGCGCTCGAGTTGGATGCTCTCGCTGATGATGTGTCGTCCTATCTGAGTCGACTTGACGCGGATCCGCAGCGGCTGGCGCAGATTCATGCCCGTCGGGCTGCGATTAAAGATGCGTTGCGCGGCCGAGCGGCCGATGTTGAGGGCCTGCTCACGTGGGTCCAAGAAGCGCGTGTTCGGCTCGCCGAGCTATCGGCTCCTACCTCCGACCCGGCCCTCGTTGAGGAGGAGCTCGGTGCCGCGCAGGCACACGTGCTCGCATGCGGCTCTCGCCTGACGGCCGCGCGCGCCACGCTCGCGGCAGAACTCGCCAGCGGCGTCAACGATGAGCTACATGCCCTGTCGATGCCCGACGCCACCCTCCACATTGACCTCGATGCAACCAAGCCGACGTCCCACGGGTGTGAGAGCGTTGTCTTCCGCCTGCAGCCGCATCCGCATGCTCCTGCGCGTCCCCTCGGACAGGGTGCCTCCGGCGGCGAGCTCTCGCGCGTCATGCTCGCCCTCGAGCTGATTCTTGGACGCACCGAGGCCTCGTCCACGTTTATTTTCGACGAGATTGATGCTGGCATCGGCGGGCAGACAGCGACGGAGGTAGGCGCACGGCTGAAGAGACTCGCCGCATCGCGCCAGGTCATCGTCGTGACGCACTTGGCTCAGGTTGCTGCGTTCGGGGACCAGCATCTCGTCATCGAGAAAAACGACGGGACGACGCAGGTTCGTGACGTGCGCGGGCAGGCGCGCGAAGCCGAACTGACGCGCATGATGGGTGGGGATCCGCACTCGGCTGCGGCGCGCCGCCACGCTTCGCAAGTCTTGGCTTCCGCCGTGTCACAATCGCAGGGATGAGTGAAACACTTTCAAAGGAATCGAAGGGCCAGTTGGGGCGCGTACGCGTCGATGACCGTCCCAAGCACCTGGCAACGCGCCTCGAGCGTGGAGAGATCGCCGTTATCAACGTCGCAGACTTGGACCGCGAGAGTGCTGCTGCGCTGGTTGAAGCCGCGCCTGTCGCAGTCCTCAACGCCCAGCCCTCGCTGACGGGACGCACCGCAGCTCTCGGTCCGCGTCTCATTGTCGACGCCGGTATCGCGCTCGTTGACGACCTCGGTCAAGACATCATGTCGCTGCGCGAGGGACAGGAAGTCGCCGTCACGGGCGGCAAGGTCCTCGTTGATGGCGGTGTCATTGCGACCGGTAGGGCTGTGTCAGCCGAGGACTTGGATGTTGAGGTCGCTGACTCGGCCACGCTGTTCGCCGGGTTTGAGGGATCTGTCGAAGACTACCTGGCCAAGGATGGTGCGACCGTTCTACGTGGTGAGGGAGTGCCCTCTATTGATGGCCTTGGCAAGCGTCCGATTCTGCTGGTAAGCGCCGCGAGCGAGGCAGCGAGCGATTGTCGCGCGCTTGCCCGCTGGCGTTCCGAGGCTGCTCCTTTCGTTATCGCTGTCGATGGGGGAGCGGACGTCGCCCTCAAAGCGCACCTCACGCTCGACCTCGTCGTGGGTGATGCAGACCTGATGAGCGAGAAGGCCATTCGTCGTGCACGCGCCTTTATCGTGCGGGTCGGTGGTGATGGTCTCGCACCCGGTGCCCAGCGACTCGATCGTATGGGTATCGTCTACGAGCGTGTGGCCATGGCCGGTACGTCTCTCGACGCGGCCCTCGTCGTTGCCGCTCATTCAAGCGCAACCGCGGTGATCACGGCCGGTGTTTCCTACGGGGTGGCTGAGCTTGTGGACGCTGGACGCGCGCTCGTCGCCCCTGCGTTTTTCTCTCGCCTTGCGGTTGGTTCGCGACTTATTGGCGTGCAGGCAGTTGCGGCCACGTTCCGCCCGCGCCCTCGCGGCTGGACCCTCGTTTTTCTCGCCCTTGTGGCTCTTGGGCTGATGGGCGTCGCACTGTGGTCGACCCCGTGGGGTAATGACCTGCTGCACCCGATTACCTCTTTCTTTGTCTCGCTGATGCATTCCGCTGGAGGAACCCAATGATTAACTTTCGCTATCACG
This sequence comes from uncultured Actinomyces sp., assembly GCA_938041695.1. Classification (GTDB taxonomy): domain Bacteria; phylum Actinomycetota; class Actinomycetes; order Actinomycetales; family Actinomycetaceae; genus Pauljensenia. Next base: position 134,854 of record CALISI010000031.1, on the reverse strand, counting down.
TTGTCTCGATCATCGGGATCTTCATCGCTCTCGCCGTCGGAGTCGTCCTGGGCGCCGGTCCGCTTCAGAGTCGTATCCACGCCGGAGTGAACGCGTCGTCGACTTCGAGCGCGACCGATCCCCAGCTGGGCGCGCAGGCGGAAGCCGAGGCTGCAGGCCTGAAAGCCCTCGCTTCCTCGACTCTCGCGGGTTCCCTGACCGGCGCCAAGGTCGCGCTTGTCGTGCTCCCCGGTGCGTCGGATGATGACGTCGCAGCCCTCCGTTCGACGCTCACCGATGCCGGAGCGAGCGTCGTCGGCCGCGTGACGCTGAGCGACAACTGGCAGTCCACATCCATGAGCCAGTACCGCACAACCCTGTCGACAACACTCGCCTCGCATCTGACCTCCGGCGCGGCGAAGACGGCAAGCGCGGATGGTGTGGTGGGTTACTCGATCGCTCAAGTGCTCACCTCGACCGGTTCCGAGACTGACCTACTGCGTCAGATTCTGACGGATGAATCCACCCCGATCATGACGATTGATGAGGACCCGGCCGGCGCCGCTACCACTATCGTCGCTGTCGGACAGCGCGCCCAGGCCGTGGCCTCGAACGACGCGACCCCTGTCGCACTAACCGCCAGCTCCGATGCCTGGGTTGGTCTGGCCCAAGCCGTCGGCTCGACGTCCGGTGTGCTCGTGGGCGATGCGTCGACACGCGACGCGATGATCACTTCTGTGCGCGCCAGCGGCACCGCCGTGACGACCGTTGACTCGGTCGGTACCACGCTCGCTGCCGTAGATACTGCGCTCGCTCTGTCCACGCCCGCCACCGGAGCCCGCGCCTTTGGTGTGGGTAACGGAGCGCAGTCTGTCCTCCCGAGCACCAAATAAAGCGCGTCAATACGCGATTTTCCTCGTCGGCCCCCGCTGATCTGCCCAGATCGCGGGGGCCGATTCATTCAGGCAGTGTTAAGCTGAAGTTCCATGGTGAGTACTTCAATGCGCACGGCGCGTGCGGAAAATTCCATGACCAAGCATATTTTTGTCACGGGTGGCGTTGTGTCCTCGTTAGGCAAGGGCCTGACCGCCTCTAGCTTGGGTCGGTTGCTTCGCTCCCGGGGACTGCATGTGGTCATGCAGAAGCTCGATCCCTACATCAATGTCGATCCCGGCACGATGAATCCCTTCCAGCACGGCGAGGTTTTCGTGACGGAGGATGGCGCGGAAACCGATCTTGATATCGGCCACTACGAACGCTTCTTGGATGTGAACCTGTCGGGCGCTGCAAATGCGACGACAGGCCAGGTGTACTCCACGGTTATCGCTAAGGAACGCCGCGGCGAGTATCTGGGCGATACCGTTCAGGTTATTCCGCACATCACGGATGAGATTAAGAATGTGATGCGTCGTCAGGCGCAGCCTGATGGGAACGGGAAGCGTCCCGACGTCATCATCACTGAAATCGGCGGTACCGTTGGCGACATCGAATCGCAGCCCTTCCTCGAGGCGGCTCGTCAGGTGCGCCACGACCTCGGACGCTCGAACGTCGCCTTTGTGCACGTGTCGCTCATTCCGTTCTTGCCTGCAGCCGGCGAGCTCAAGACGAAGCCGACGCAGCACTCCGTCAGTGCGCTTCGGTCGATTGGCATCGCGCCGGACGCGCTGGTGCTGCGCACTGATCGCGCGCTGCCCGAAGGGATCAAGTCGAAGGTCGCACTCATGTGCGACGTTGACCGCGACGCGGTCATCGAGTGTGCAGACGTGCCTTCGATCTACAACGTGCCGCTGACACTGCATCGCGAGGGTCTTGACGCCTACCTTGTCCAGCGACTCGGACTGTCCTTCCGCGACGTGGACTGGAAGGAATGGAAGGAACTGCTCGAGCGCGTTCATTCCCCCAAGCACCGGCTCGAGGTTGCCCTCGTCGGTAAGTACATTGACCTGCACGACGCCTATCTGTCGGTGTCTGAGGCCATCAAGCACGGCGGCTTCGCGAACAACGCGCGGGTCGATATCCGTTGGGTCGCATCGGATACGTGCGAGACGCCAGAAGGCGCTGCCCGCGAGCTCGCCGGTGTGGATGCAATCGTCGTTCCCGGTGGATTCGGTATTCGTGGCATTGAAGGCAAGCTCGGTGCGCTGCGCTGGGCACGCGAGCATCGTGTCCCGACCCTGGGCCTGTGCCTGGGACTGCAGTGCATGGTGATCGAGGCTGCGCGTCACCTCGCTGGTATCCCGGGTGCTTCGTCGACTGAGATGGACCCCGATACGACCGAACCCGTCATCCACACGATGGCTGACCAGCACGAATTCGTCGATGGGGGTGGCGATATGGGTGGCACGATGCGTCTCGGCGCATACCCCGCACACCTCGTCCCGAATTCGATTGTCGCCACCGTGTACGGTACGACCGATGTGAGCGAGAGGCACCGTCACCGTTACGAGGTCAACAATGCCTACCGCGACCGCCTCGAAGCGGCGGGCCTGAAGATTTCCGGCACCTCTCCGGATGGCTCGCTTGTTGAGTTCGTCGAGCTTGATTCGGCTGTGCACCCCTACTATGTTGCAACGCAGGCGCATCCGGAGTTCAAGAGTCGTCCGACGCGTCCGCACCCGCTGTTCGCGGGATTGATCGAAGCTGCGTTGAAGCGTCACGTGGGACGTTACTCTTCGCGCTCTGACGAAAAGGAATGAGAGACGACATGCATTTTCTGTCGAGCGACCAGGTCCGGGCGATCGCGGATCAGCCGAGCCCTCACGAGGTTGCTGCGAGCGATGTCGTGTGGAGCGGCCGGATCGTCGACATGGTCGAAGATCATGTCGTCGTCGTGAAGGGGCAGGACCCGGTGGTGCGTCAGTACACCCGTCATCCGGGTGCTGTGGCCGTCGTGGCGATGCGCGGCGAGGCGGGGGCTGAAGAGATCCTCATGGAACGCCAGTACCGTCATCCGGTGCAGGCCAATCTGTGGGAGATTCCCGCTGGCCTCCTCGATATTCCTGGCGAAGATCCGCTCATTGCCGCCGAGCGTGAGCTCGCGGAAGAGACTGACATGAAGGCTGGCCGGTGGGAGGTTCTCGTCGATTTCTTGACGTCGCCCGGTGGCACGAATGAGCCTCTGCGTGTGTTCCTCGCTCGAGACCTCGAGGCGACCGGAACGGTCTTCGAGCGCGAGGATGAGGAAGCGACGATGCAGTATGCGTGGGTCCAGCTGGACCAGGCTCTCGACATGGTGCTCGCGGGCCGCCTGCATAGCCCATCTGCTGTCATCGGTATCCTCGCGGCGCATGCTGCTCGCGGTCGCAACTGGGAGGGGTTGAGGGCCGCCGATGCGCCGTGGATGCGGTAGCTGACTAGCCCTGGGCCCTAAGTCCCTCGACTTGTGGGCTGTCTGACACTCCGATCTGCTTTTCGCAACGCCGATTTATCTAAATTGGCGTACACTCGTTTCCAGAGAAAAGCACACGGAGACGCACGCGTGAAGCGTCGGAGCGGAGGACAGGTGGCAGAGGAATCAGACGCCACAACCCGACAGCAGGTGCTCGATCTCATCGTCGAAAAGGGGCCGGTCACGGCCTCGTCAATTGCGAAGGTTTTAGGGCTGACAACCGCTGCCGTTCGGCGCCACATCACGTTGTTGCTCGAATCCAAAGAGATCACGGAACATGAGCCAGGCGCCCCGTCCAAGCGAGGACGGGGACGTCCCGCCCGGCATTACGTCGCAACGGAACGTGCTCACGTCCACCTGGCTGACGGTTACTCAGACCTTGCTACCAAAGCGCTGGGATATCTTGGGCAGCTCGGGGGAGAGGAAGCCGTCGAATCGTTCGCTGCGGCACGTTCACGCGAGATCGAACGGCGATACGCCCCGATCGTGCGCGATGCCGGAACGGATCCTCGTGTGCGTGCGCAGGCTCTCGCTGACGCCTTGACGCAAGACGGCTATGCCGCGACCGTGCGCGATATTGGCGGAGGCACGCTTGCCGTCCAACTCTGCCAGGGCCATTGCCCCATCCAAAACGTTGCGGGCGATTTCCCGCAGTTGTGTGACGCCGAGACAATCGCTTTTGGCAAGCTCCTCGACGTCCATGTGCAAAGACTTTCCACGCTCGCCGGTGGTGGACACGTGTGCACCACCCACATTCCCGTGGGGATGCCCGTAATTCGCCCCGGGGCGCGGAACGTGCGACGCAAGTAGCACGCAGTTAAGAACGAGAGGTTGATACAACAATGACGCAGGCACCCGCCTCGGGCGCTGAGGACCGTCGTATGACCGATGACGAGATCATCGAGTCGATCGGCGGTTATGAGTACGGTTGGCACGACTCCGACGACTACTCCAAGGACGTCCCCACCGGCATTAACGAAGAAATAGTCCGCTTTATCTCGGACGTGAAGGACGAGCCGCAGTGGATGCGCGACCGTCGTCTGAAGGCACTCGAGCTTTTCGAGCGCAAGCCGATGCCCGCGTGGGGGCCGGATCTGTCCCACGTGGATTTTGATGCGTTCAAATACTACGTGCGCCCCACTGATCGGCAGGTCAACGACTGGGAAGACCTGCCTGAGGAAATCCGCGACACCTATGACCGCCTCGGCATTCCCGAGGCTGAAAAGTCGCGGCTGGTCTCGGGCGTCGCCGCTCAGTACGAGTCCGAGGTCGTCTACCAGCAGATCCAGGAGGACCTGGAGCGTCAGGGCGTCATCTTCACTGACACCGACACCGGTCTGCGCGAGTACCCGGAGATCTTCGAGGAGTACTTCGGCAAGTGCGTGCCCGCGGGCGACAACAAGTTCTCCGCACTGAATACGGCCGCCTGGTCCGGTGGATCCTTCGTCTACGTCCCCAAGGGCGTTCACGTGACGATCCCGCTGCAGGCTTACTTCCGCATCAACACGTCGGCAATGGGCCAGTTCGAGCGCACGCTGATCATCGCTGACGAGGGCTCCTACGTGCACTACGTGGAGGGCTGCACCGCCCCGATTTACGATGAGAACTCGCTGCACTCCGGTGTCATCGAGATCTTCGTGAAGAAGGACGCGCGCGTGCGTTACACGACCATTCAGAACTGGTCGACGAACGTTCTCAACCTGGTGACTCAGCGTGCCATCGTCGAAGAAGGCGGCACCATGGAATGGGTCGACGGCAACATGGGTGCCGCGATCACCATGAAGTACCCCGCTTGCTTCCTGATGGGCGAACATGCTCGTGGCGAGACGCTGTCTATCGGTTTCGCAGGCCCCGGCCAGCAGCAGGACACCGGCGCCAAGATGGTGCACATGGCCCCCCACACGTCTTCGTCGATCGTGTCGAAGTCCGTGTCGCGTGGCGGCGGCCGCACGTCCTACCGTGGCCTCGTCCAGGTCAACGCACGTGCACGCCACTCCAAGTCGAACGTCCTGTGCGACGCCCTGCTCGTCGACAAGATCTCGCGTACCGACACGTACCCGTACGTGGACGTGCGTACGGATGACGTCGAAATGGGCCACGAGGCGACCGTGACCAAGGTGAGCGCCGATCAGCTGTTCTACCTGATGAGCCGAGGCCTCGACGAAAACGAGGCCATGGCGACGATCGTGCGTGGCTTCGTTGAGCCGATCGCTAAGGAGCTGCCGATGGAGTATGCCCTCGAGCTCAACCGCCTCATTGAACTGCAGATGGAAGGATCCGTCGGCTGATGACGACCCCCAACACTATTGTCGAGACCATGAACAAGGCCCACTCGCACGGAGCTGACGCCGAGAGGGCGCACCCGTCGCGCGCGGATCGTCCCACCTCGTTCAACCTGAACGACATTCCCGCCCCTCACGGACGCGAGGAAGACTGGCGTTTCACCCCGATGCGCCGCATCGAGCGCCTCTTTGAACCGGCGAACTACGACGCAGGCGATGCACCCGTTGCGGTTGACGCTCCTGATTCCGTTCTCGTCGAGTCGGTGTCGCGCGATGACTTGCGCCTCGGAACCGTGCTCGCACCCGGCGACCGTACCGCAGTCGTCGCGTGGAACGGTTTCGAGCGTGCGACGGTCGTCGAGATCCCGGCCGAGGCCGAGCTCGACGCACCCGTGCGCATCAACATCGCAGACGTCGAAGGTACCCGTGCACAGCACCTCGTGATTCGCGCCGGTGCTTTCTCCACAGCCACGGTCATTCTGTCGCACACCGGTTCCGCGCAGGCTGCGCTCAACCAGACCGTTGAGGTCGAAACGGGCGACAGTGCAAACCTGACCGTCGTGTCGCTGCAGGAATGGGACGACACCGTCCTGCACGCCTCGAACCAGCGCCTGGCATTGGGACGCGACTCTAAACTCACCCACATCGTCGTCACCTTCGGCGGCGACCTCGTGCGCCTGTGCGCGGACACCGACTTCCGCGGTCCGGGCGCCGAGCTTAACATGCTGGGCATCTACTTCGTGGACGGCGGCCAGCACCTCGAGCACCGCGTCTTCGTGGACCACTCGCAGCCGAAGTGCTTCTCGCGCGTCACCTACAAGGGCGCCCTGCAGGGTAAGGACGCGCACTCGGTGTGGATCGGTGACTGCCTGATCCGCGAGGCAGCCGATGGCACGGACACGTACGAGTTGAACCGCAACCTGGTGCTCACCGAGGGGGCCAAAGCCGACTCGGTCCCCAACCTCGAAATCGAAAACGGCGAAATCGAAGGCGCCGGACACGCTTCCGCGACCGGTCGTTTCGACGACGAGCAGCTGTTCTATCTGATGAGCCGTGGTGTTCCTGAGCACGAGGCACGCCGCCTGGTCGTGCGCGGCTTCTTCGCCGAACTGATCAACCAGATCGGCGTCCCCGAGGTGGTCGACCACCTCATGGCAACCGTCGAGGCCGAGCTGGCCAAGTCCCGTAACAACTGAGCTGTAAGGAATACATATGTCGACTCTGCGTATTAAGGATCTGCACGTCTCCGTCGAGACCGCCGAAGGCCCCAAGGAGATCCTCAAAGGCGTTAACCTGACGATCAACTCCGGCGAAATCCACGCCATCATGGGCCCCAACGGCTCCGGTAAGTCAACCATGGCCTATGCCCTGGCCGGTCACCCGGACTACGAGATCACCTCGGGTGAGGCATGGCTGGACGATCAGCTCATCACAGAGATGAGCGTCGATGAGCGCGCCAAGGCGGGCCTGTTCCTTGCCATGCAGTACCCCGTCGAGGTCGCCGGCGTCTCCGTCTCCAACTTCCTGCGCACCGCGAAGACCGCGATCGACGGCCAGGCGCCCGCCCTGCGCTCGTGGGTCAAGGAAATGAAGACCTCCATGGAGAACCTGCGCATGGACCCCGACTTCGCCGAGCGTGACGTCAACGTCGGTTTCTCCGGCGGCGAGAAGAAGCGCCTCGAGATCCTCCAGATGGAGCTTCTGAAGCCCTCGTTCGCTGTCCTCGACGAGACCGACTCCGGCCTCGACGTCGACGCACTGCGCATCGTGTCTGAGGGCGTCAACCGCGTCCACGGTGAGACCGGCTGCGGCGTCATGCTCATCACGCACTACACCCGCATCCTGCGCTACATCAAGCCCAGCCACGTTCACGTTTTCGTCGACGGCCACGTCGCCGCTCAGGGTGGTCCCGAGCTGGCTGACGAGCTCGAAGAGAACGGCTACGACAAGTACCTGGGTCTCTGATCGCCGTGTCGCGAGACTTTACCGCCGCCGAGCTCGACGCGATTCGTTCGGATTTTCCGATTCTGAGTCGCGTCGGGCGCGGCGGCGCGCCCATTGCTTACCTGGATGCCTCCGCGACATCCCAGAAGCCCGCATGCGTCATCGACGCCGAGGCCGACTTCTATCGCCGCAGTAATGGCGCGGTCCACCGGGGCACGCACCTGCTTGGCGACGAAGCGACAGACGCATTCGAGAGTGCGCGCGGTGCTCTGGCCTCGTTTGTCGGTGTGTCGGCAGACGAAATCGTCTGGACGAAGAATGCGACCGAGGCGATTAACCTGGTCGCCTTGTCGATTGGTCACGCCTCGCAGGGCATGGGCGGTGCGGAGTCTGCGTCGCTGCGCGTGGGACCCGGCGATCGTATCGTCTGCACGCGCGCCGAGCACCACGCGAACATCGTCCCGTGGCAGCAGCTGTGTGCGCGCACGGGAGCCGAGCTCGCCTGGCTCGACCTGACGCCGGATGGTCGCATTGACCTGGAGATGCTCTCCGTCATCACGCCGAACACTCGTCTCGTCGCATTCACCCACGTTTCTAACGTCACCGGCGCCGTTTCTCCCGTCGCGGCCGTGAGCGGGGCGGCCCGCGCTGTCGGCGCACTTGTCCTCCTCGATACGTGCCAGTCCAGCGCACACATGGCGCTGAACCTCTCAGAGCTCGATGTCGACTTTGCGGTGTTCTCCTCGCACAAGATGCTCGGCCCCACGGGTGCTGGTGCACTGTGGGGACGTCGGTCGCTTCTCGCGGCGATGCCGCCTGTCCTCACCGGCGGCTCCATGATCGAATGGGTCACCATGGAGGAATCTACCTTCATGGCACCGCCCGAGCGTTTTGAAGCAGGCTCGCAACCCGTCGCTCAGGTCGCAGCCTGGTCGCAGGCACTGCGCTACATGTCGGAGCTCGGCATGGATCGCGTGGAAGCACACGAACACGCGCTCACGTCCATGATGCTCGACGGCATCTCGTCGATCGATGGCATCAAGGTTCTTGGCCCCGACTCGGACGTTGACCGAATCGGTGTCGTTGCCTTCGCCGTGGACGGCGTGCACCCCCACGACGTGGGGCAGTTCATGGACTCGGTGGATGTCGCCGTCCGAGTCGGGCACCACTGTGCAATCCCACTGCACACGTTCTTCCAGGTGCGTTCCTCCGCACGTGCGTCAGTTGCCCCGACGACCACCGCCGAGGAAATTGAACGCCTCGTTGACGGACTGTCGAAGGTGCGCAGCTTCTTCGGTCAGTAGAATTGCACGTGATCGTTGGGTATGAAAGGAAACCATGGGCAGTCTTGAACAGTTGTATCAGCAGGTCATCCTGGATCACGCTCGTGAAAAGCACGGCGCAGGTGACCCATCGGGCATGGACGCATCGTCCCACCAGGTCAATCCCACCTGCGGTGACGAGGTAACGCTGGGCGTGTCGCTCGATGGTGATCATCTCGCCTCTCTCCAGTGGGAAGGCGACGGCTGCTCGATCTCGCGCGCATCGCTGTCCATGATGACCGACCTGACCCAGGGAAAGTCCGCCGAGGAAATTGGTCGTCTCTACCGAGACATGGAAGTCATGATGCATTCGCGTAATCTCGGCGTCGATGATGAGATCCTCGACGACCTCGGTGACGCTGCCGCCCTGGAATCCACGTCCCAGTTTGCTAATCGCGTCAAGTGTGCCCTCCTGGGTTGGTATGCGCTGCGCGACGCAATGGCCAAGTCCGGCATCGATATCTCCACCGCGGGCGAGCCCGCCGATCAGTAAAGGAACAGGAATGAGTAACCCGATGGCTCAGTCTGAGCCGGTCGAGCAGCGCTTCGGCGCACCCGCTCAGGCTCAAGCTCCCAGCGCCGAGGTGCCCACCCGCCAGATCGACGGCACCGACGTCATCGAGCAGGGTACGCTCGCAGCCGAAAACGTGCTCGAGGCCCTCAAGGATGTCATCGATCCCGAGCTGGGCATCAACATTGTCGATCTCGGCCTGGTGTACGGCGTTGTGATTGGCTCTGAGAACCAGGTCCGTCTCGACATGACACTGACGTCGGCTGCCTGCCCGCTGACCGACGTGATCGAGCGCCAGGCACAGACGATCCTGTCGGCGGTGACGGACGACGTTCAGATCAACTGGGTCTGGATGCCGCCGTGGGGCCCCGATCGCATCACGCCGGACGGCCGTGAACAGCTTCGGGCGATCGGTTTCAACGTCTGAACGCCACGCGAGGTGAATCCCCCGGGACCATAGGTTCCCGGGGGATTACTCGTTGTGATGGTGGAGCCTGAAGTGGCGGTATGGTGACTCTCAGGAGACTCGTACTTGACCGCTGTTGTGCACGGTTGTAGCGGGGTGCTAACGGCCGAGAGTCTCTCGCACGAGCTGCGCGACCTTGCGGCGCACGATCTTACCCATCTGGTTGCGTGGCAGTTCGGCGATGACGACCAGCTGGCGGGGGAGAGCGTAGTGGGCGATGGTCTTTTCCGCCCAGGCGCGCACTTCCTCAAGAGTCAGGGGTGCACTCCCGTCTTCCATAATGATCGCCGCGGCGACCTCTTCGGTCGCATCGTTCACGGGAAACCCGACAACGGCGACGTCGGACACCGCCGGATGGGATCGGATCGCTGCCTCGACCTGGGAGGGGTAGACGTTGAACCCTCCCGATAGAATCAGTTCCTTTTTACGGTCAGCCATCGAGATGAAGCCGTCGCTGTTGACCCCGATGTCACCGGTTTTGAACCACCCCTCGGAGGTGAAGACGCGCGCACTCTCCTCGGGTGCGTCCAGGTATCCGTCGAACACCTGCGGGCCACGCACGATGATCTCGCCGGGCTGCCCGTCCTCGACGTCGACTGTATCGTTTTCGAGAGAGACAAGGCGTAGCTGCGTCGACGGGAACGGTACGCCAAGGACGCCGTGGCGGCGCTTGTCCGAGAGGGGAGCGCCCGTCAGCACCGGTGCGGTTTCCGAAAGGCCATAGCCTTCGACGATCATGCCACCCGTGGTTTTCTCCCAGTCATCTGCAAGCGTGGTTGATAGAGGCATAGCTCCGGCTACCGCGTATCGGATGGAGGTGAGGTCGGTATTTGTCTTGTGAGCCTGACGCAGGATGCGCTCGAACATCGGCGGCACGCCCACAAAGAACGTGATGGGGCGTCGCTTGTGCGCGTCGAGTGCCATCTGCGCATCGAACTTCGGTAGCAGCACCTGGGTGGCAGCCTTACGCACCGAGGCGCACAGGAAGAACGTCAGACCAAAGGCATGGAAGTAGGGGAGGAGAGAGAAGAACGTTTCGGCGCCCTCGTGCAGCTTCCACACCCAGAACATGCACTGGTTGACGTTGACACCGATATTGCGGTGGGTGAGGGGTGCCGACTTCGGGATACCGTTCGTGCCCGAGGTGTGCAGGATGACCGCGCAGTCATCGCCGGTTGGTAGCGGGTGGCTTGAATCAATCGGCGCGGACGAGGCCGTGGCACGGTCCCAGGAGCGCGTCTGGGCGGGGACGGAACCACGCAACTGATTGCGCGTCTGCCGTGCGCGGGCGACGGGCAGACGAAGAAGCAGACGCTGAGACATCGGCATGCCGCACGAAATATCGACCGTAAACACCGTGTCGAGAACATCGAGCGGGTAAGCGTCCACACACTTTTCCCACACGATTGCAACCGTGCCGCCGTGGCGTGCCAGCTGCCCCGCAATCTCCGAGGCTGGCGCCAACGGATTGTGCTGTGCAGCGACAGCTCCGATACGCATGCACGCGTAGAAAGCAATGAATGCCTGCGGACAGTTGGGAAGCGCGATGGCCACTGTGTCGCCGGAGCGAACCCCGGCCTCGTGCAAGACTTGCGCGGCCTTGAGCACCTGCTCGCGCACCTGAGCATACGTGGTCGTTGCGCCAAAGTAATCCAGCGCGATGCGGTCGGGGTACAGGCGCGCCGCATTATCCAGGAGACTGTACAGTGACCCGTCGGGCACGGGAACTTCGTAGGGGACCGCGTCGTACATGTCGTGGGCTTGCTCGACGATGCTGCGTGTCATGACTTCCTCCTGGGAATCGGCGAATTCAATTGTACCGATCCGCAGAATGCCTCACACCTGCGACGCGGACCATGTATCGCACGTGGAGATGTCACCGGAGTCGAGGCCGCGCTGCAGCCACGTCGCGCGCTGGTCGGCGCTACCGTGCGTCCAGCTCTCGGGATTGGACGTGCCCTGGTACTTGGTTTGGAGGCGGTCATCGCCGATCGCCTGCGCGGTCTGCAGGGCACCCCGAACCTGATCGGTGGTCGGCGTCTTCAGATAGGGTGTACCCGTCGACGGATCGGGCGTATTCGACGCCCAGTGCATCCACACGCCCGCATAGCAGTCCGCCTGAAGCTCCGAGCGTACGCCAGCACCCTGAGCGCCCGTCTCACGAGTGTCGTGAGCGCGGAACACACCTTGGAGATTCTGGATGTGGTGGCCCCACTCGTGGGCAACGACGTACTCCTGAGCAAGCACCGAATCGGAGGCGCCGTACTGAGAGACCATGTCGTTGAAGAAACCGAGATCCAGATAAACGGTCGAATCACCGGGGCAATAGAACGGCCCCACGGCACTCGTCGCGTTCCCGCATGCCGTCGACATGGAATCCGTGAAGATCTGGAAGTCGGGAAGCTCGTAGGTTACGCCCGTCCCCTGATCAGCCAGCTGAGTCTTCCACACTGCGTCAAGCGACTGCGCGGTCGCAACCATTCGGCACTCGACGCGCTCGTTTGCGTCCTTTCCCGTCTGGCACGACGACACGTCCACCGAAGAGGAGGACGAGGAGGAGGTCTGCGGTGACGACGATAGAAGGCTCGTGAGATCAATCCCCGTGAAATAGGAAAAACCGAGGATGAGGAGGACACCGAGAATCGACCCGCCGCCGGCCCCTGCAATCTTGCGTCCCGCACCCGACGTGCCGACACGGGATGGATCCAAGCGGATACTGTCGTTAAAGCTCATGAATGCTCCCGGGAGTTAGCGGCGTCGACCGGCTTCGTAGCGGCCGAGCATGTCTGAACGGAACTCATCGAAACAACCGTCCTCAATGGAGGCGCGAATACCATCCACGAGGCGCAGTGTGAACCACTCGTTGTGTATGGTGGCCAGCGTCGCTGACAGGATTTCCTTCGCCTTGAAGAGGTGATGGATGTATGCGCGCGTGTAGTGAGTGCACGTGTAGCACCCACAGCTATCGACGAGGGGTGAGAAGTCACGCTTGAAACGTGCGTTCGTGATGTTGAAACGACCGTCGGGGGTGTAGATCGCAGCGTTACGAGCGACGCGTGACGGATTCACGCAATCGAAGGTATCCGCGCCCGCCGCGACACCCGCAAAAAGATCCTCCGGTTCGGAGATACCCAGAAGATGGCGAGGTCGATCTTCGCCGAGCTCTTCGCACACCCACGACACAATCGTGCCGAGGTTTTCCTTCTCGAGGGCTCCTCCTACGCCAAAGCCGTCGAAGTGCTGACCATCGACGTCCATATCGGCCATCGTGCGAGCGGCCAGACGGCGCAGGTCCTCCCACTGGGCGCCCTGAATAACGCCCCACAGCTGCTGATACGGCTTGTGGGAGCGTTCCTCGGTGAGGCGCTTGTGCTCCGCGAGGCAGCGTGCCGCCCACGCGTGCGTTCGCTTGAGTGATTCTTCCTGGTAGGAGCGCGGGTGAAGAAGGCTCGTGAGCTCGTCGAACGCAAACATAATGTCGCTGCCGAGCTGATGCTGGATCCCCATCGATACCTCGGGATTGAAACGGTGCTTCGACCCGTCGATGTGGCTGGAGAAGATCACGCCGTCGTCGTCCACGACTGCGTTCGAGGCCTTGATGGCCTGCATTTGGACGGCGGGATCCGTTGGGTCGGCTTGCCCAGAAAACTCCTGTGAGAGCACCTTTTTGAAGCCCGCGCCCAGCGACAACACCTGAAAACCGCCGGAATCGGTGTACGTCGGACCCGGCCAGTTCATGAACTGGCCGAAACCGCCGGCCTCGTCGACGATGTCGGATCCGGGCTGAAGGTAGAGATGGTAGGCATTCGCCAGTACTGCCTGGGCACCCAGACCTCGAACCATCTCGGGGGTCAGTGCCTTAACGTTCGCCTTCGTACCGACGGGGATAAACGCCGGGGTACGAATATCACCGTGTGCGGTATGGACGACTCCGGTGCGGCCCAGCCCCCCGTGCGCGTCCAGGCGTGTGCCGATCGTGAACCCGCGGTCAGGGGAGTGGTCGCCCGACGAGGCCGGGGCCTCGAACGGCGTGAGCTGCTCAGCAGCAGGGGAGGAGAGCCAGTTGTCCTTCATCGATCAAAGACCTCGTCCTTCTTCAGCCCTTCGGTACGACGGATGGCGGCGATCACCGGATAAGTGACGGGGAGGAGAATAACCTCGAGGAGCACCTTGTAGAAGTACCCGGTGACCGTGTAGTTGATGAAGTTGCCCAGCGTCATCTCACCGTAGAACAGGATCGTGCAGAACAGAATGGTATCCGCGGCCTCGCCGACGACCGTCGAGCCGATGAGTCGGGCCCACAGGTGCTTCGTTCCCCAGCGACGACGGATCCACACGAGCACGTAGGAGTTAAGGAGCTGGCCAGCCAGGTAACCGGCGAGAGATGCCACGACTGCGCGCCACACGACGCCGAGAACCGCAGCAAACGCCTCCTGGTTTTCGTAATCGGGCGCGGGGGGCAGGTACTGGACGATAAAGAAGGTCAGGGACGCGAGAAACGAGGCGATAAAACCCATGATGATGACGCGCCGCGCGCGTGCAAATCCGTACACTTCCGAGAGCACATCGCCGATGATGTACGTCAGCGGGAAGAGGACCGCACCTCCGTCAAAAATGAGATAGTGCGTGGACGTGCCGAGCATAAACGCCTTGGTCGCGGCGATATTGGAGATGAGCAGCAGTGCCACGAAGGCGACGGAGATGATGTCAAGGGCGCGCGTAGGGCGCGCCGATCCAGACGGAATGGGGCTGTCGGACATGGTGTGAAAACCTCGTAGATTGACTCAAAGAAAGGGTGATACCCAACATCCATTGTGCCTGCTGACCGTGCCGTTGCGCGCATCGGGAGGGCGCACGGCGTGGGTTGATTCGCCCACAGGCACCCGTCCCTCTACTCTTGGAGGGTGATTAACGTCCAGGATTTCTCATTGCGTATCGGTGCCCGTGAGCTCGTCAACCACGCAAGTTTCCGTGTCGATAAAGGCATGTGCATTGGTCTCGTCGGCCGTAATGGCGCCGGTAAAACAACGACGATGCGACTGCTCGCAGGCGAGGCTGATCGCGGCGGCGCCGCCGAGCACACCGGAACCATCACCTCCAACGGCACCATCGGCTACCTCGCGCAGGACACTCACGTCGGTGACCCACAGATGAAGGCCCGCGATCGCATCATCTCTGTGCGCGGCATCGACTCGATCATCGCGCGCATCCGCAAGGCCGAACACGAGATGTCGACGACCGAGGGCGCGCGGCAGCAGCGTGCCATGGAGCGCTACGTCAAGCTCGATCAGCAGTTTACGAACTCCGGAGGGTGGGCTGCCAACGCCGAGGCGGCGCAGATCGCCCATTCCCTCGGTCTCGAGGACCGCGTCCTCGACCAGACCCTCGATACCCTCTCTGGCGGCCAGCGTCGCCGCGTCGAGCTGGCACGCGTGCTCTTCTCCGATGCGGATGTACTCCTCCTGGATGAGCCCACGAATCACCTCGATCACGACTCGATCGTGTGGCTGCGTGACTGGATTAAGACGTTCCCCGGCGGCGTCATGATCATCTCCCACGACGTCAAGCTCCTCGGCGACACGGTCAACCAGGTGTTCTACCTCGATGCAAACCGCGCCCAGATCGACATCTACCACCTCGGGTGGGCGGCGTACCTTAAGCAGCGCGAGGAAGACGAACGTCGTCGGCGTAAGGAGCGCGCCAATGCGCTGAAGAAGGCCGAGCATCTCAAGGCGCAGGGCGAAAAGATGCGTGCCAAGGCCACAAAGGCCGTGGCCGCCCAGCAGATGCTGCGCCGTGCTGAGGAGCTGTTCGCCCAGGCCGGACAGGAAGCCACGCAGGAAAAGGTGGCGCGTCTGCGTTTCCCAGATCCTGCTCCCTCCGGGCGTGTTCCCCTGACCGCCGAAGGACTCTCCAAGTCGTACGGCTCGCTCGAAGTTTTCACCGGCGTGGATCTCGCCATCGACCGCGGCTCCAAGGTGGTTGTGCTCGGCCTGAATGGCGCAGGAAAAACAACGCTGCTGCGCCTTCTCTCCGGCATCGAGGAGCCGGACTCGGGACGCGTCGTGCCCGGACACGGACTCAAACTCGGATACTACGCCCAGGAGCACGAGACCCTCGACGACACCCGCACGATTCGAGAGAACATGGCCGAGGCCGCCCCCACGCTCGACGATACCCACGTGCGCAACATTCTCGGACAGTTCCTCTTCCAAGGCGACGACGTTGAGAAGCCCGTCTCCGTCCTGTCCGGCGGCGAGAAGACACGCCTCGCCCTGGCGACCCTCGTCGTCTCGGGCGCCAACGTCCTGCTGCTTGACGAGCCAACCAACAACCTCGATCCAGCATCGCGCGAGGAGATCCTTGCCGCTCTGCGCGACTATGAGGGGGCCGTTATCCTCGTCACCCACGATCCCGGTGCGGTCACGGCCCTGAATCCTGAGCGTGTCCTGCTTCTTCCGGACGCAGATGAGGATCTGTGGGACGACGGCTACCTCGACCTCGTCACCTTGACCTGACGGCGCGACATCTGCGCGCCACGGTCGAGGCACCGCGACTGCGACAAAGGCCGGGACTGGGAGAACCCAGCCCCGGCTTCGTCGAATAATGATCAGAGCACCTTGGAGAAAAACTCCTTGGTGCGCTCCGACTGCGGGTTGTCGATGACCTCGGCGGGAGCGCCGGCCTCAACGATCACGCCGCCGTCCATGAAGACCACCTGATCTGCCACCTCACGGGCAAAACCGATCTCGTGGGTAACGACAGCCATCGTCATGCCGGACGCCGCGAGATCCTGCATCACCTGGAGGACCTCGCCGACAAGCTCGGGATCGAGCGCGGAGGTCGGCTCGTCAAAGAGCATGATCTCCGGATCCATCGCCAGCGCACGGGCGATGGCCACGCGCTGCTGCTGGCCACCCGAGAGCTCGGCGGGGTAGTGGTCCGCACGATCAGCCAGACCCACGCGATCGAGGAGCTCGAGTGCCTGCTCGCGTGCCTCGCTCTTCGAGCGCTTCAGGACCTGGATCGGGGCCTCCATGACGTTTTCGAGAGCCGTCATATGCGGGAACAGGTTGAAGCGCTGGAACACCATGCCGATGCGGGAACGCTGGGCAGCGATCTCCTTATCGTGACGCTCATGCAGCACGCCATTGTCGTCCTCCCGGTAGCCGAGCAACTCCCCGTCGACAAAGACGCGACCAGCACTGATGTCCTCGAGCATGTTCAGGCAACGCAGGAGCGTTGACTTGCCGGAGCCAGATGGGCCGAGGATCACGCATACCTCGCCCGGAGCGATATCCAGGTCAATACCCCGCAGGACATGCAGGTCACCGAAGAACTTGTGGACTCCGCGCACGGAGACCATGGGTGTCGTGGTCGTCATGGTGTCACATCCAAAAACTTGAGCGTGGTGGTCTTGTCCTCATCATCCTCGTCGTCTTTCGCGGGGGTGGTGGGCGAGCCAGTTCCAGCATTGTCGCGGCGCTCGAACCCCTTGCCGTAGTACTTCTCAATGAAGGACTGAATCCACATCAGCAGGCTCGTGATAACGAGGTACCAGATCGCTGCCGCAATCAAGAGAGGTACGGGCGCAAAAGTCGCCTGGCCGCGCTGACGCGCAATGAACGTGAGCTCAAGGGTGAAGGGAATCGCCGAGACCAGGGAGGTCGTCTTGAGCATCGAAATCGTCTCATTGCCAATCGGCGGGACAATCACGCGCATCGCCTGCGGCAGGATGATGCGGCGGAAGATCGTTCCGCGCGGCATGCCCAGAGCGGTGGCAGCCTCCCACTGGCCCTTCGAGACGCTCAACAGGCCGGCGCGCATGATCTCAGCCAGGTAGGCACCTTCGTTCAAGCCCAGGCCGATGAAAGCCATCCAGAACGGCGTGAAATAGGTGGCCGTATCAAAGCTCAGCTCCCAACCCCACAACGATCCGAGGAACGGCACCCCGAAAGACAGCGTCGGATACAGCGTGGGCAGCAGCGACCAGAAAATCAGCTGCGTGTAGATAGGAGTTCCACGGAAGAACCAGATGTAGGCCATCGCAACCCAGCGCAGGACCGGGTTCACGGACTGACGCATCATTGCCATCGTGATCGCCAGCGCGGTGCCGACCACCATCGCGAGGACCGTCAGAATAATCGTGAAGAGCACGCCCTGCATGATCGAACGCGAGAACAGCCACTGGAAAACGACCTGCCACTGGAAGTTCGTGTTCGTGATGAGTGCGTGGGCGGCCATCGCTGCGAGAATCGCGGCGACGATGGCGCTCGCCCACCTCCCGGGGCGCGGAACAGGTTTCGCGTCTATCAGCTCGACGCCGTCTTTGATGGTTGCCATGAGATCCTCAGTCGTTCGTCGCCGGGTTCAGCTCGGCGGTGGTCAGGGCCGCGTCCTGAGCGCCATAGGTGGTCAGGATGTCCGTGAGATAGCCGTTGTCCATCAGGTACTGCATGGCCTTCTGGACGGCCTGGGTCAGCTGCTCATCGTTCTTGGCGACGGCCACGCCCTGCGGTGCGGATTCGATGACGTCGCCGACCTGCTCGATCTTGCCGCTCGAGAGATTTGCGGTGTAGCCGATGACCGTCGAGTCAGCGAAAGTGGCGTCGTACTGGCCGCCGATGACCTTCGTGGTGATATCGGTCTGTAGGTCGTGCGGCATGATCGTGATCTTGTCCTTGCCATCTGCCACGCACTTGTCCGACAGCTCGGTCGCGTAGTCTTCCTGCGCGGTACCGGTCTGCACGCCGATCGTCTTGCCACAGGGGTTGGTCGGATCGAAGTTCTTCGGGTTGCCCGCAGCGACGCCGTAGGCGGAGCCCACCTGCACGTAGGAAATCAGGTTTACCTGCTGCTCACGCTCGGAGGTAATCGTGAAGGACGAGATGCCGACGTCGAACTTGGTGCCCAGTGCCGGGATGATCGTCGGGAACTCCGCGTGGCTGGTCGTTCCCTCACTGAGGCCCATGACCTTGGCCAGCGCCTTGTTGATGTCGACGTCGTATCCCTGCGGAGTCTGTGAGTCGTCACCGAGGAATTCAGCGGGGGCATAGTCGGCAGATGCACCATTTCGCAGCGTGCCGCGCGCCTTCACCTCGTCGGGAACGAGGGCTGCGATCTCGTCAACAGTCGGGATGGCCGACACGTCATACGAGGTCGTGGCTGCGCTCGTTGCTGACGTGCCCGATCCGCTCGTTGACGAGCTGGTCGATGCCGGGTCCTCGCAAGCGGTGAGCGGGAGTGCAGCGGCAGCTGCGAGTGCGATGAGGGCGTGTGCCTTCGAGATGGTCATGATGTGCCTTCCGATGGGAGTGGGCCTAAGCCCGTGATTGCTACCATTATGCACCCATATGCATATAAATGCATATTATGCGTGGTGTGTCACGAGTCAGTTGACGCTGGGGTTCAGTTCTGCGGTTGTGAGAGCCGCATTATCGGCGCCGTAGGTGGCCAGGATGTCTGTCAGGTAGCCGTTATCCATCAGGTACTGCATCGCCTTCTGGACTGCTTCGGTGAGCTGGGTAGCATTCTTTGCGACCGCGATGCCCTGAGGTGCAGATTCGAAGGTCTCGCCGATCTGTTCGATCTTGCCGCCCGACTGGGTGCTCGTGTAGCCAATGACGGTCGAGTCGGCGAGCGTCGCATCATACTGTCCGCCGATGAGTTTGGTGGCGATGTCGGTCTGAAGCTCGTGGGGCATGATGGTGATCTTCCCCTTTCCTGCTGCGACGCATGCGTCCGACAGTGTGGCCACATATTCCTCCTGGGCCGTTCCGGTCTGGACGGCAATCGTCGTCCCGCACGGATCGGAGGGATTGAAGTTCTTTGGATTGCCGGTGGCGACACCCCATGCAGATCCGACGTTCAGGTAGGACACCATGTTGACCTGCTGTTCCCGTTCAGTCGTGATGGTGAAAGAGGAAATGCCGACATCGAACTTTGTTCCAAGGGCAGGAATGATCGTTGGGAACTCGGAGTGCTTCGTCTCTCCAGTATTGAGACCCATCACCTGTGCGAGTGCCTTATTGATATCGATGTCGTAGCCGATCGGCGTCTGTCCGTCGGTATCCATGTACTCAGCAGGGGCATAACCGGTGGAGGCCCCGTTGCGCAGGATGCCCTGCTTTTTGACATCGTCGGGGACAAGTGCTGCGATCTCGTCGACTGTGGGGATAGAGGAAATATCGTATGAGGTCGCGCTCGATGCGGTCGCCGTCGTTGTCGCACCTCCCGAGCTCGTGCTCGTTGTTGGGTCCGCGCATGCCGTCAGGGCTGTCACGGCACTGGCTATGGCGAGTGTGGCGAAAATTGTCTTCGTATGCATGATTATGTTCCTCGGTATCCGTGTGTCAGCGAAACTGCGTACTCAATATGCAACCATATGCATAGTATGCATTGTGTGATCGTCTCGGATGGTGGATACACAAGTGGGCAAGCACTGAGTGCTTGCCCACTTGGAACGGTTGTTCAGTTGCCGCGCAGTGCGCGGCGCGACGGCTTAGCGCGAAGCGGATCGATCCCCTTCGGGATTGGCGGCTCGCCCGAGCGTAGAGCGTTGATGCGCGCGGAAACCTGGGGGACCTCTTCGGGGGTCAGGACGTTCTTGAGTTTACGCAGCTCGCGCTGGAGATCTTTGAGGGCGATCTGCCCATCCTCGCGTCCCACCTGGATCTGATGAACTGGGACGTTGCGCATCACCTTGGTCACGCGCCTTGTTTCCGCTTGCAGAAGCGGGCGAACGCGCGAGGCCGGACCCTCGGAAATGAGAACAATACCGGCGCGTCCAACGATGCGCCAGACGAGATCCTGCTCGCGGGTAAACGCAATAGGCTGCTCGGGGATGACCCAGCCCCGCTGGATTTGGGACAGGGCGACCTTGACGGCTCCGGCAGTATCTTCGACCTGTGAGAACAGGGCGCGGCGTGCCAGGAAGCTGAGAAGGGCAAGAGCTGCGGTCAGTGAACCCATCAGGCCAACGACAAGCCAGCCAATCCACGATGTGTTCGATAGCCAGGCCACCAGCATGAAGATAGCGATCACCACAGCGGCTGTTCCGAGAAGCATCCATGGGAGCGCAGGGTACGTGCGTGCTGTCAGGCGGTACGCATCGAGGATATTCTGATAGAAGCGCCTCTTAGCGGGGGGATTCGATTCACTCATAGCGTCATTATTCTACGCAGAGGAGAGAAGTAAAAGCGCTCGCGTCCGACCAGGTACTTTATAAAATGAGTTGCATCACAATATATGGATTCGGACAATGGGAACATGAAAATCGGCGGATACGAGATCGGACAGGTCTTCCATATCGGGAGCAACGGTCCATTGTGGAGAACGCGCACCGAAGCAGGCGATGCGTTGGTCGCTTTACGTTCCCCCCGTGACGGTGAGCAGAACCTCGCTCGCTGGAAGGCCTGGGCATCCATCAGTTCGCGTCATGTTGTTGCGCTGCGCGATGTCGTGCGCTCGGATGACGGCCGGTGGGCAATCATCGAAGACTATGTGCGCGGACGAACTCTCGATTCTGAACTCGGTTCGGCTGACCTCCGCCCGATCGCAACGCGGCGTCAGATCGTTCACGGGATCGCGGCTGGCGTCAGCGCGTTACATGCCGCGGGAATCGCGCACGGGGATCTGACGCCAACGAACATCATCATCACCCCCGAAGGTCGAGCCGTCATCATCGACCTCATCGACGAAATCAGTGACGGCGAAGGGACCCCCGGGTGGAGTCTCGAGACATCAGGGACGGCGGGAGACCGACAGTGTCTTCGTCAGATCGCGGCACTGCTGAGCATGGAGGAGGAACTGGAACATTTAGGTTTCGATAGTGCTTCTTCGGGACAATCAGGTGCAACCCCAACGGTTGCCGAAACAGATGAACACGTCATCCTGCGCGAGCCTGTCGATCCCGAGCGCGTGATTGCACAACTACGGGCTGCTGCACTGCGCGAAGAGACGGTGACTGACCATGACAACGACGATTCCTCGCCGGGCGCGGGGCATCGCAGCAAGGCACCGCGAATCAGGAGGTGGGGGCGGGTGAGTATTCTCGTCGGTGGCCTCGTTGTGATCATGGCAGGTCTGGCCATCATGGCGTATGGGACATGGCGCGGGACCTTACATGCCAGAGGTAGCGCACCCGGCACACAATCGTCGGGCCCGGAGACTTCCTCGCCCGCCCCATCCAGTATGTGTGAACCGGCTACCCTCACCGATCTCATTAGTCGTGCAATCGCGACGCGTGATCGTGCCGTCGTGGACGGTGACGCCTCTGCTCTCGACTCGGTACTCGGCGGCGAACTACTTGAGCAGGACACTACCCGAATCGACACGATGCGCTCGCAAGGTGTTCGCGTCGCGGCTCTCTCTTCGACTATTGACAATGTCGCTGTGCTCTCCTGTGAGCAGGGCGCAATCGATGTGGGGGCAACACTCACCGTCCAGTCATCTCAGGTGTGCCGCGCGGATGAATGCGAAAACCGCGATATACCAGAAGCAACAGATCTCGTTATCCGCGTTGATCCCGTGTCGCGCAAAGTCGTGAAGGCTGAGCCGGTGGCCCCAGACGATGGGCAGAGCACCACGGGGACGGGTTCTGCTGGCTAGCGTCACATACTGATGGGGTGGGCCTGCTACGCAGACCCACCCCATCACAGGTGATAAGCGGTGATCAGAGACCCAGGTCGGCCTCGAACGCGCCTTCCTCGAGACGCTTCTTCACATCCATCAGGAAGCGAGAGGCGTCCGCACCGTCCACCAGGCGGTGGTCGTAGGACAGCGACAGGTACACCATCGAGCGAATCGCGATGACGTCAGCACCATCGGCGCCCTTCATGACCACGGGGCGCTTCACGATCGTGCCAACACCCATGATCGCAGTCTCCGGCATGTTGAGGACCGGGGTGTCAAAGAGGGCGCCGCCCGAACCGGTGTTCGTCACGGTGAACGTGGAACCGGACAGCTCATCCGGGCCAATCTTCGAGTCGCGGGTGCGAGCAGCCAGGTCGTTGATCGATGCTGCGATACCAGCAATGTCCTTGTCACCGGCGTTCTTGATGACGGGAACCAGCAGACCTCGCGGCGTGTCAACGGCAATACCCACGTGCTCGTAATCGAAGTACGTGACCTCCTTGTCGTTGATAGTCGCATTGATCTTCGGGTGGTAGGCAAGAGCTTCCGTTGCAGCCTTGACGAAGAAGGGCAGGAAGGTCAGCTTTGTGCCGTGCTTAGCTAGGAAGGCATCCTTCGAGCGCGCGCGAACAGCGGCGACCTTGGTGACGTCAACCTCAATGACCGTGGTCAGCTGAGCGGCAGTCTGGAGCGATTCGACCATGCGACGAGCGATCGTCTGACGCAGACGCGACATCTTCTCGGTCGTGCCACGCAGCGGCGAGGGCTCACGGACCGTTGCGGGCTGCGAAGTAGCCTGGGCAGACGGTGCGGCGGGAGCCACAGGGGCTGCGACAGCGGCGCGGGCTGCTGCTGCAGCGGCTTCGATGTCCTCACGACGGATACGGCCACCGACGCCGGTGCCCGACACGGTCGCCACATCGACGCCGAGTTCGCGAGCAAGCTTGCGAACGATCGGGGTGACGTAGGCGGAGCCGGTCACGGCAGCGGGAGTCTCAACGACCGGGGCAGCCGACGCCGTTTGCGCCAGAGTCGAGGCATTCGGGAACGGATCCACCGGCGCAGCCGGGGCTGCAGGAGCTGCCGGCGCTGCGGGAGCAACGGGTGCAGCAGGTGCCGCAGCCTCTGCTACCGACGCGGCGGTCGGGGCCGACGACGCGATAATCGCGACGACCGTTCCGACCTCGACGGTCTCATCCTCAGGAACGCGAATCTCCGCGAGGAAACCGGCCACGGGGGAGGGAACCTCGGAGTCGACCTTGTCCGTCGACACCTCGAGCAGCGGCTCATCGGCATCGACGGCGTCGCCCACGGACTTCAGCCACGTGGTGACGGTGCCCTCGGTGACGGACTCACCCAGAGCGGGCATGCGCACCTCGGTGCCCTGAGCGGGAGATGCCGCAGGGGCAGCAACAGGTGCCGGGGCTGCAGGTGCGGCTGCAGGGGCAGCGGGAGCCTCAACGGGAGTGGCGGCGGGGGCAGCCGAGGCCTCGGATGCGTCGCCGATGCGCGCGATCTCGGTGCCGACCTCAACGGTCTCATCCTCGGGGACCAGGATCTCCAGCAGAACGCCGGCGACGGGGGAGGGGACCTCGGAGTCGACCTTATCCGTGGACACCTCAACGATGGGCTCGTCGAGCTCGACGGTGTCGCCGACCTGCTTCAGCCACGTGGTGACGGTGCCCTCGGTGACGGATTCGCCCAGAGCGGGCATGGTCACTGAAGTTGCCATTGTGTGTTCTCCTATAAAAAATTTCGGTCAGTTGTGGACGTGGAGCGGCTTACCGGCCAGTGCCATAGCCGCTTCGCCAATCGACTCGTTCTGGCTGGGGTGCGCGTGGATGAGGGAAGCGACGTCGGAGGGGTACGCCTCCCAGTTCACCATGAGTTCGCCCTCACCAATCTGTTCGCCGATGCGCGCGCCGATGCCGTGGAAGCCCACGATCGGACCGCCCTCAACCGAGACCAGCTTGATGATGCCCGACGTGGCCAGGATAGACGACTTTCCGTTTCCAGCGAGGTTGTACTCGACCGTGCGCACCTGGTCGCCAAACTTGTCACGTGCCTGCTTTTCGGTCATGCCGACAGAGGCGATCTCCGGCTCGCAGAAGGTCACGCGCGGGATGTTGATATCCGCCTGCATCGTCGGGTTCAGGCCAGCAATCTCTTCGGCGACGAAGATGCCCTGCATGAAGCCGCGGTGAGCGAGCTGGAGGCCGGGGACGATGTCGCCAACCGCGTAGATGTTGCCGACGCCGGTGTGCAGGCGGTCGTTGGTGATCACGAAGCCACGGTCCAGCGTGATTCCGGCCTGCTCGTAGCCCAGGCCTTCAGTGACCGGGCCGCGGCCGACGGCAACCAGGAGGATGTCAGCGTCGAAAGCCTTGCCGTCTTCGGTTTGAACGTGCACGCCCTGCTCGTTTTGCGTAGCCGAGGCGAAGCGGGTGTTCGTGTGGAACTTGATGCCGCGTTTGCGGTAGGCGCGCTCGAGCTGCTTGGAGATGGCCTCATCCTCGTTGTTGGCGAGGTGGGGCAGTGCTTCGATGATCGTGACCTCGGCGCCGAAGCTACGCCACACGGAGGCAAACTCGAGGCCGATGACGCCGCCGCCGAGAATCACGACGGAGGAGGGAACCCAATCCATCTGGAGCGCCTGATCGGAGGAGATGACGCGGCCGCCGATCTCGAGGCCGGGGATTGAACGCGAGTAGGAGCCGGTGGCCAGAACGATGTTGCGGCCGGTAATGCGCTGGCCGCCAACCTCAATGGTGTTCGCATCAGCGAGGCGGCCCCAGCCGGAGATGACCTCGACGTTGCGGGACTTGAGCAGGCCCTGCAGGCCCTTGTAGAGGCCGGAGATGACCGAGTCGCGGTACTTGCCGACCTGAGCCATGTCGATACCGTTAAAGGTGGAAGAAACGCCGAACTTGGCGGACTCGCGAACGGCTTCGGCCGTCTCTGCGGCGTGCAGGTACGCCTTCGTGGGAATGCAGCCGCGATGCAGGCAGGTGCCGCCCACCTTATCGCCGTCGATGAGGGCGACCTTCATTCCGAGCTGCGCGGCGCGCAGGGCGGTCGCGTAGCCGCCGGAACCCGCACCCAGAATGACGATGTCGTAGGTCGATTCGCTCAAGGTTTAAAACTCCTCGTTGATGAGCCTCAGCTCAGATGGTTGTTTTCATGGCGGGCCTCACGGTCCTTATAGGCCTATTGTCCCACGTTTGCGCAATGCTGTCTTGAAGCTCGGTGTGTCATCCCGGTGTATCAGGCCACATGACATCCTCTTGTTGAGGGCGCTTTGTTGATGCGATGCAGGGCGTGCGCGGCCTCGGTAGGATCGATAACGTGCATGGACATGACGCAATGAACGAGGCTGTCGGTGCGCGCGATCAGCGCCCGCCGTCGCTTGGACTTGGCCGCATTATTATCGCTTTGTTTTGGCTCTTGGGAGCTTGGATTTTTGTGACGGCTATTCTTGATCTCTTTCATGCTCAGGGCCAGCCCTGGGGGCCGCGGATCGTTGCGCTCCTTGCTGGCGTCGACTACCTCATCGCAGCGACGGCTTTGACACACAATGGGCGACGCATGCGTCTGGTTGGCTGGGTGACAATTACGCTGTCGATTGCGATCCCTGTTATTTTGTGGGTTGCCTCCCTCGGCCTTGACGAACTGAATTCGGCCCGTTCTGCATGGACCGGTTTTGGCGGGGATTTCTATTACGTGCCCCTCATCGTCTCGCTTATCGGCCTGGTGTGGATGTGGCGTTCGAATCCGCGCAGGATTGTCTCCCTCGCGGAGCAGGTGGAGCGTCCTTCTGCTCCGTGGAGGGCTGGCTGAGCTCAGGTCTCACTGAGAGTGTCCTGTAGCAAGCGAGGCCCGGCGGATTCATCCGACCTGGGCCTCGCTTCTCTGATGTCTGTTGAGGGCTAGATGCCACCCGGAAAACCGAGCTGACGCCACGCCTCGTACAGGACGATGGACGCGGAGTTTGCCAGGTTGAGGGAACGGACGCCGTCAACCATCTGGATGCGCACGCGGTCTGCGACGCGGGAGTGATTCATTGCCTCCTCGGAGAGCCCGACTGACTCGCGACCAAAGAGGAGGCCGTCGCCATCGGCGTAGGAGATGTCGGCGTACATGGTGGTGGCGTGGCCTGTGAGCGCCCAGATACGTCCCGGCACCTGAGCGAGGGCATCATCCAGACTCTCGTGCACCATGACGTGCGCGAGGTCATGGTAATCCAAGCCGGCACGGCGAAGCTTCGCGTCGTCCATATCAAAGCCCAGCGGCTTGACCAGGTGCAACATGGACCCGGTACATGCCGACAGACGGATCGCAGCACCCGTATTCCCGGGGATTTCCGGCTCCCAAAAAATAATGTGCAGCATAATCCTCAGGCCTGGTGAGTAACGGACAGGGTCGCGCGCGCGATGATGTGCTCAAGCGCTACGAACGAGGCCATGGCTGGAGTCGCATCGTCGTCGAGCCCGAGCGTGTCCGTATTCAGGGCGTGCACAGTGAACACGTAGCGGTGCGGGCGGTCGCCAGGTGGGGGAGCGGCCCCGAAGTAGGAGGCCTCGCCCGCGTCGCCGCGCAGGTGGAAAGCGGGGCCGTCCAGCATGAGATCGGACGCTCCCGCCCCCGCCTCTAGGTGAGTCATCGATGCGGGGATGTCGAGTATTGCCCAGTGCCACCATCCCGAGGGGATCGGGGCGTCCGGGTCGAAGCAGGTCAGCATGAAGCTTGCTGTTTCCTCCGGGAAGCCATGCCATGCGAGATCCGGAGAAAGAGAACCTGCATCGGCTGTCGCCGACTTCGGCATCGGCGCGCCGTCGGTGAGAACGGTCGATGTCAGTGTGAATGTGGGGACATTCAGACCGTCGTAGGGGCTGGGGGCGAGTGGGCGCTGGTCGATATTCATGCCTTCTCCTTTTCGCGATGCCTCCATTGTGACCTATTCGCGCTCGATCGGCGTTCGGGACGCAGATGTGTGAGCGTGGTTCTACACTTCCCATGTCGAACACATGTTCTATTTGCGGGAGGGGATCCATGACCGATGCGCACGCGCGTCTGCTCGCGGCGCGTGACGTGCTGAACCGTGCCGAACGGGCTGTCGGACTGCGCGCGCGCGACGACATTGAGCACGGGTCCACTGGTGCTTCTCCCATCCTCCTGGGACCGACGAGCAGGTCCGAACTCATCCGTCTACTCATTGATGTGTGCCCCACCGGTGGGTGGATTGGTGTGTGTGGAGTTGGTGATATCGGCTGGGAGTGGGCAGCTCAACAGGGGATGAACCTCGACCGTGTTCTCGTTTTAAACGCTGAGAAAGATTCCCCGCTGGTCGATCTGTGTGCCCTTCTCGTGGACGCCTGCGATGTCATCTGCCTCGATATTCCTGAATTATCCCGGCCACACCAGCGAAACCTGGCGGCGCGCGCCCGCTCCATGGGACGCACCATCGTGACGCTTTCTTCCTGGCAGGGGCTTTCGCGTGTCCCCGCTCCACGTCCGCGAATGCGGCTGGTGATATAGGTGCGTGACATGGTGGTGTGGGTGCCCGACTGGCCGGTCCACTGCCTCGTGGTTGACCTGCCTCCGGGTGGGGTCGGGGCCGTCGTGCATGCTGACCGCATCGAGGTAGCTAGCGCAGCGGCTCGGCGCACAGGCGTCAGGAGCGGCATGAGCGTGCGGGAGGCAACGTTTTTATGCCCCGATCTTCTCTGTATGCCGCGCGACCCCGATCGCGAGGCCAGGGCTTTTAGCGCGGTCGTCGATGCCTTCGACTCGGTGGCGGCTGGGGTTCAGTGCATGCGCCCGGGCTTGGCCAGGTGCCGGGTGCGAGGCCCGGCTCGTTGGCATGGGAGCGAGGAGGCCGCCGCCTCGGCTCTGGTGTCGGCGATCGAGGAGGCTGTTGGGGTCGAATGTTTCGTGGGAATTGCAGACGGTCCAGTCGCCTCTGTGAAAGCGGCGCGCGAGGGACGTATAGTTCCCTCCGCAGAGACCCAATCATTCCTGGGACGTATCTCATTGTGCGAGGCTCTGAGTTCTATTCCTCCCGCAATGGCCGACAGAGCATCTGAGGCTGTCGAACTCTTGCGGGGCCTGGGTATCCGCACCTGTGCGGATTTTCTTGGCCTTGGCCGCGGTCGCGTGTGCGAGCGTTTCGGGGATGTCGGTGGCGCGCTCTGGATCCTCGCATCCGGAGGAGAGAGCAACCTTGCCCCGACTGACCGTATCCAACCTGACATTGCGGTGGAGTGCAGTATCGACGCCGGTGGCGAATCCATCGACACAATGATGGTTCCCATTTGGCGCATTGCTCGAGATCTGTCGCTGAAGTTGGCGCAGGGGGGACTCGTCTCGCAGACGCTGCGCATTGACGTAGAAGACGCAGGGGGCGGGCAACGCACTCGCACGTGGAGCGGATGCGATCTGTGGGCTCCCGATGACGTCGCGCTGCGCGTTCGATGGACGCTGGCGGGATGGACGTCTGGCGTCGATGGTCCCAGTGGTGCCGTAGCCAGCATCCGCGTCACCGCATGCGATCCCCGGGAGGGGCAGGGAGCGACTGCGCTGTGGGGACGAGGAGACCGCGAGCGCGATGTGTCGCGCAGTGTCGTGCGCATCCAGGGTATGGCGGGGCCGGATGCGCTCCTCGTTCCGCGGGTGCAGGGTGGTTATGATCCGCGTAGTCGCGTGGTGATGGCCAGATGGGGCAGTGAGCCTCGCCTGCGTTCGTGTGAGGGGGCGTGGGAGGGGCGCATTGCTCAGCCTCCAGCGACGCTTTTTGATGAGCCAGTGCGGGTGAGGATCGTGGGCGAGTCGGGCGTCTTCGATGATGTGCGTGTCGACCATCGAGGAGCCTTGAGTGCGACACCCGCCTATGTCATCGACCCCCATGACACAACGCGATCCAGGTTCGGGAGGGGGCGACGCGTCGCGATCACGCGCGTGGAGGGCCCCTGGCCGGTGGGGGGACGCTGGTGGGCCAAGGAACGCCCGCGCGCCTACATGAGGGTGTTGCTTGAGGATGGCCGGGATGTGCTCCTTGTCTGGCAGGGAGGGGAGTGGGCGATGGAGGGGCTGACCCAGTGAGCCGGCGACGGGCGCTGGTGCGTGCCGTAGACTGAAAAGATGGTATCTCTGTCGCTGAGTGAAACGCTGGCCTCGCTGTCGGATGACGATGTGATGGCCCTCGTCGGCCCGGCGACGTGGGCAAACGGTCTGCGTTTGGCGCGCAGCGGTGCGGTGTGCGAATTCTCCTGGGACGAGATCGGCGAACGAGCTGAGGCGCGCGTGAAAGAGGGGGGACTCACGTATCGCGTGCGTGTCGAGCAGGGTGCGCTGCGCCCATCGCTCTCATGCGCGTGCCTGCTGCGCGGTGACTGTCCGCATGCGGTTGCCACGCTTATCGTCGGACGTGAGGATGCTCGCGAGAAGCGTCGCGTCGTGCCCGAGTGGAGCCGGATTCTTGAGCAGATGCTGGGTGGGGATCGCGACCATCTCGGTGATCCCTTGGCCCTCGTTGTTGATGCCCATGATCCAGGCGTCGAGCCGTCTCTCGTTCCTCTTCGCCGCGGCTCCTCGTCGGCGTGGACGACGAAGCGCGCCTCGTGGCTCGATCTGACGGCCACCCAGTGGGCGTCGGTGACCGATGGTCTTGATCCGACGCATGTCTCGCTGATGCGCGAGGGTTACCGCCTGTCTCGAGAGTCGCGTTCGTGGCATTCGCGTACGGAAGTGACGCTTAGCTCGCTGGGTGAGCATGCGTACGCGTGGCTTGCGCGCCTTGTGAGGGCCGGGGTGGAGCTGTATGCGTCGCCTGAGGCGCGCGACCGGGTGGTGCTGTCTCATACGACGTGGGATGCGGACATTGATGTGCGCGCCGGTGATGACGGCCTTGACGTCAGAGTTGTTGCGCGTAACGGAGATGACGTGGTGGTGAGGCCTCGTATCGACCGCGACGCGGGTGTTCTGTTGCTGGATGGAGGGCGTACCATCGCGCGCATCGAGGGGCTGGCGACGCTGGACGGTTTTCCTCTCGACCGTGCCCTGCATATTCCCGCAGCGGACATCGCTGAGTTTCGAGGAACGTGGTTGCCGGCGCTTCTGCGGCGTTTTTCGATGGCGTCCTCCGATGGGAGTTTTGACGCCCAGGCGCGGCCCGACGTTTCTCTCGTGGGAACGGTGCGCCGCGATGGAGACGCTGTCGTCGTGCGTTGGTGGGCGGAGTACGAGCAGGGTGGGTCGCGCTCACGAACCCCCGTGGCGCACTGCGTGGGCGACGAGGCTGTGGCGCAGATTGTGCGGCGCGTGGAGTCGTGGGGGCACGCGCTGGACGCGGATCTGTGGACACCGCCGCCGCGAACCGGGCGCCTGTCGCCGTGGCATGTTCCTGCGTTCTTGGAACAGGTTGTCGACATCGAGGGGCCGGGCGGCCTCGTGTGGGATGTTGCGGACGATGTACGCGCGATTGATGTGCGCGAAGACGGCTGTGACATTGACCTGAGCGTCGATCCTGCCCAGCGCGACTGGTTCGATCTGAATGTGCGGTTGCGCCTGGGCGCCGTCACGATCAGTGTGCGCGAGGCGCTTGAGGCGCTAGCCAGCGGTCAGGACTATGTCGAGGTGGGGGGCGTGTGGGTGCTCCTCGATGGGGAACGCATTCGTTCTTTGGCCACCCTCTTGGAGGAGGCTCGGACGCTGTCGGGCTGGGATGGTGAGGAAATGAGGCTCACTCCCATGCAAGTCGGCATGGTCGATCTGGTCGCCGCCGCATCCGACCATGTGAGGTTGAGCGACGCCTGGAGAACACGCATCGCTCCGCTGCGTGGCGGCTTGGGGGACGATGGGTTGCCTCCGGTGCCGAGCCTGAGCAAGATCCTGCGCCCGTACCAGCGGCGTGGACACGCGTGGTTGACGGCTCGGCTGGCGCGGGGAATCGGTGGAATCTTGGCCGATGATATGGGCCTGGGTAAGACCGTTCAGATCCTCTCGGCCGTGGCCGCCCTTCATGCGCAGGCGCCTGCGGGCGAAAAAAACCCAGTGCTTGTCGTCGCGCCGACGTCCGTTGTTGGTGTCTGGACCGATCAGGCCCGCACTTTTACGCCGCATCTGCGTGTGCGCACCGTGAATGAAACGGCAGCGCGCCGAGGAACGACGATTGCGCAGGAGGTCGAGGATGCCGATGTCGTTGTCACCTCCTACACGCTGGCGCGCTTGGAGGGTGAACAATGGAAGGACGTGCGTCTCGGTGGTGTCATCATCGATGAGGCGCAGGCAGTGAAAAACCCCCGCACCGCGACGTACCGCGTCCTTCGCGACCTCGAGGCACCGTGGAAGCTGGCGGTGTCTGGCACCCCGATTGAGAATTCGCTGTCAGACCTGTGGTCATTGCTCTCTTTGACGTGCCCGGGGCTCTTGCCCCCGTGGGAGTCATTCCAGCAGCGGGTGCGTAAGCCCATTGAAAATGGTGCGGATCCGGCACTACTCGCGCGTTTGACGGCCTATGTTTCCCCCTTTGTTCTGCGCCGTACGAAGGAGGAAGTTGCACCCGATCTGCCCGACAAGATCGTCGACATCGTGCGCGTTGACCTGGGTAAGGAACACCGTCATATCTACGACCAATATCTGGCCCGCGAGCGCGCGCGGATCCTCGATCTCTTGCGCGATGTGGATGCGAACAGGATGAGCGTGTTGGCGTCGATCACGAGGCTGCGTCAGCTTGCGCTCGACCCGGCCCTCGTTGAGTCCTCGTACGCGCACGTTGGCTCGGCGAAAATTGAATACCTGGCTGATCGCCTGGACGAGATCGTGCCGTTGGGCCATCAGGCGCTCGTGTTTAGCCAGTTCACCTCATTCCTGGAACGTATTCGCCACGTGCTGGAGCGTCGTGGAATCTCCGTCGTACAGCTTGATGGATCGACGCGTGGCCGCACTGATGTCATCGAGCAGTTCCGCTCGGGGCGCGCCCAGGTCTTCCTTATCTCACTCAAGGCTGGCGGCTCGGGCTTGACCCTCACCGAAGCCGACTATGTGTACGTCATGGATCCGTGGTGGAACCCAGCCGCCGAGGAGCAGGCGATTGATCGTGCACACCGCATCGGCCAGACGAAGAAAGTGAACGTCTATCGGATGGTTGCGACGGACACGATTGAGGCGAAGGTCGTGGAGCTTCAGGACCGCAAACGCCAGTTGATTTCCTCGGTGATGAACGGGACGGGTACGGGCGCCCGCCTCAGCGAGGCGGACCTTCGCGGCCTTCTTGATTAACGGCCGACCATGCCGTTCGGGCGCACGGCGATCTTCAGCCCGGCGCGCGTGCGCACTGCGTCGAGGGCCGAACTCACGTCGGACAGTGCAAACTCGTGCGTAAGGAGCTGTGAGAGGTCGATGCTCCCGGTGGAGAGCATCTCGACGGCACTCGCGTAGTCGTCAAGGGTCGCGTTGGCGCTGCCGCTGAGAGTCAGTTCGCGATAGTGCACGAGGTTCGGATCGACCTGTGCCATGGCCCCGGCGGGGAAGCCGGCGAAGAATGAAATATGTCCGCCGATGCGAGCGCACTGGATGGCAACGGGGACGAGGCCGGGGTCGCCGACGGCGATGATCACGACGTCTGCTCCCACGCCGTTGGTCCATTCCTGGACGTTGGCCGCGAGGTCGTCGCCTTGAGATGTCGTCGTGGTTTCGGCACCCATCGTACGGGCCGGTTCGAGGCGCGCCGCTCGGCCGCACGCCATGACGCGGGCTCCGGCGAAGGCCGCGAGCGCGCAGTGGATGAGGCCGATCGGACCGGTTCCCAGCACGAGAACGCGGGAGTCGGGGCCGATTGGCAGACGCCTGGTGGCGCGCAGGCAGCATGAGAGCGGCTCCGCCAGCGCCAGGAGGGGCGGGGTGATCTCGCGAGCGACGGGAGTAATGCACCCAAGGGCCTCCTGGGGAACAAGGATGAAGTCTGCGAGCCCTCCGTCCACGCCCGTTCCGAAGAGACGCATGCGCGCACACACGTTGGACCGGCCACTGACACACGCGTCGCAGTGTCCGCACGCGATCTCCGGTGCGAGGCCGACTTGCGTGCCCGGAGCGGGAACGTCAACCCCTGCGGTCAGTTCGTCTCCGATGCGCCATACGCGCGCGGCGATTTCATGCCCGAGAACGACGCCCGGGGTCACGCCGTTCGTCTTTTGTCCCGTTGCAATGCGCAGGTCGGTGCCGCACAGGGTCGTTGCTTCCACGGCGAGAAGAGCGTCTTGGGGACCGAGCGCAGGGATAGGACGTTTCTCGAGAGTGAGTGTGCCTGCGGAGCGAAGCGACGCTGCGAGCATGGATTCCATGGTCCCAGCATACGGTTTGTGACCACAAGCGTGGCCTCTCTTCGATACGCATGCGCATGCGTGCATGCGGGGAGCCCCCCACATAGTCGAACACCTGTTCGATATAATGGGTGGGTGACCACGGAGCAACGCTACGCAGAACTGCACGCGCACAGCGCTTTCACCTTCCTGGACGGGACCGATGAGCCCGCGCAGATGGTGGCTGAAGCTGCGCGTCTGGGTCTTGATGCCCTGGCAATTCTCGACGTCGATGGCATGTATTCGACGGTTCAGACGACCATGGCCGCTCGAGACTCCGGCCTGCCGATCGTGTACGGAGCCGAGCTGACGCTCACACCAGACGCACTCAGGGGAATCGTTCCGGGTACGCGCGCTCCGGGGTGGGGGCTTGCTCCAGGCTCTGACGATCCGGGAATACGCCTGCCCGTTCTGGCGGCGAGCCTCACCGGCTACGCCAACCTGGTGGGGGCCATGAGTGAGCGGGCGCTATCCGCGCCGGGGGAGCGAAATCCTCGCCACAGCCTCGTTGATCTGCGTGATGCCAGCGGGGACCTCCTCGTCCTGACGGGAGGCAGGCGCGGTCCGCTCATGCGTGCACTGCGCGCCGGTGGCGTGACCCACGCGCGCCGCGTCCTGGATGAACTCGCGGACACGTTTGGGCGCGACCAGATTCTCGTTGAATGGCAGGCTACGCGAGGGGATGAAGACGAGGTCGGAGACACGCTTGCGGGCCTCGCGCATGCAAGTGGAACGCGGCTCGTCGCCACGACCGGCGCGCGCATGTCCACCCCTTCGAAGCAAGCGCTCGGCGACATCCTTGCGGCCACCCGACTGGGAGTCTCCCTCGACGAGGCGCAAGCACACCTGGGCGCTCACCGTTCCTTCCTGCGCTCGCCCTCCGAGATGGCCCAACTGCACGGCGCTCACCCGCAAGCCCTTGATAACGCCTGCGACGTCGCAGCCTCCTGCGCTTTCGACCTGCGTCTCGTCGCTCCGCGATTGCCTCGAACCCGAGTTCCCGACGGGCATACGCCGGACAGCTGGCTCGCACACTGCGCGTACGAGGGTGCCCGCGAGCGCTATGGGACGCGCGCGCAACACCCCCGGGCATGGGAAACAATCGATCACGAACTGGGCATTATCGAACTACTCGGCTTTGCCGGTTACTTTCTGATCGTCAAAGAGATCGTCGACTTTTGCGGCCGCAACGGCATCCTGTGCCAGGGACGAGGGAGCGCCGCCAATTCAGCGGTGTGCTACTGCCTCGGAATCACGGCAGTGGACGCAGTGCGCCACAACCTGCTCTTCGAGCGGTTTTTGTCGGACGCCCGTTCGGGGCCTCCCGATATCGACGTCGACATCGAGGCGTGCCGCCGCGAAGAGGTCATCCAATACGTCTACGACACGTTTGGAAGGGATCGCGCAGCCCAGGTCGCCAACGTCATCACGTATCGCCCGCGCTTGGCGATCCGCGACGTCGCCCGCGCCCTTGGATACCCCATCGGCACGGCTACGGCCTGGTCCCAGGGCAGGGGAGAGCCGCCAGCCCTTGTTGGTGACGCTGCCGCTGCGCTTGCGCGTCTGCCCCGGCACATGGGGATCCACTCGGGAGGAATGGTGCTCACCGATCAACCGGTCTCACGCATCTGCCCGGTGGGGTGGGCCGCAATGCCGGGGCGTACTGTCCTCCAGTGGGATAAAGAGGACTGTGCGGATGCGGGCCTCGTCAAGTTCGACCTGCTCTCGCTCGGCATGCTCACGGCGTTGCGCGTCGCTTTCGCCGAGCTCCAGGGCGGCGACGTGCATCCGGGAAATCCCGCACATCAGCATCTGCGCGGCTGGGCGTCGCGAGCGGTGCACGGGAGGGGAGACAAGCCACTGGGGCTGCACACCCTTCCGGAGGAGGATCCGCGGGTCTACGACTTGTTGTGCGCAGCCGACACGGTTGGAGTCTTTCAGGTGGAGTCGCGCGCGCAGATGAACACGCTTCCCCGTCTCAAACCGCGGTGCTTCTACGACATCGTCGTGGAGGTGGCTCTCATACGCCCCGGTCCGATCCAGGGGCGCTCGGTCAACCCCTACCTGCGGCGTCGAGCGGGACGCGAGGAGGTCACCTACCTGCACCCACTCCTCGAACCGGCTCTGCGTCAGACGCTCGGCGTGCCGCTCTTCCAGGAGCAGCTCATGCGCATCGCGACGGATGCAGCAGGTTTTTCGGGCGGACGGGCCGATCAACTTCGCCGCGCAATGGGAGCCAAGCGTAGTCCGGAGCGCATGGAAGCCCTCAGAGGAGACCTGATGGCCGGTATGGAGGAACGGGGGATTGACGCCCCCACGCGCGAGCGCATCTTCGAGCAGCTCAAGGGTTTCGCGGACTTTGGGTTCCCGGAGTCTCACTCCTTTTCGTTCGCGCACATTGTGTACGCCTCATCCTGGCTGAAGGTGCACGCGCCGGAGCACTTTTACGCCGCGATTCTGGCGTCGCAGCCGATGGGTTTCTATTCCCCTGCGACTCTTGTGCAGGACGCCCGCAGGCACGGCGTACGCGTCGTTGGCCCATCGGTGAATGATTCACTCGTTGACGCCAGCGTGCAGCGCGTGGGGAAGCAAGCAGGGCAGGACTACCATGCGGGACGATCAGAGCGCCTTCCCGCTCGAGGCCTCGTCCCCCTCGATGTCGATAGCTCCCTCGCGGTACGCATCGGGCTCTCTCAGGTGCGAGGCCTGGGCGCGGCTGCCGCACGCATCGTTGAAGCGAGGAGCGAGGGAGCATTCACCAGCCAGGCGGATGTGGCCCAGCGTGCGCACGTGAGCGCCTCCGACATGGAAAAACTTGCGATGGCGGGAGCCTTTGAGTGCCTGGGAGTAGGCAGGCGCGAAGGGGCGTGGGCAGCTGGGGCGCTCGCACAGCCTTGCGCACACGCCGGCCAGTGGCAGCCGTTTCTTCCCGGCACCGAAGTGGGCTCCATCGTCCCCACGCTCCCCTCCCTCTCGGAAGTGGAACGCATGCGATCAGATGTCGCCTCGACGGGCCTCACGCCCGGGACGCACCCTTTCGCGTACATGCGTTCCGCGTTGCCTGAAGGGGTCCTGCGGATGGGCGATCTCGGGCAGCACTTGGCCGGACGTATCGTCGATGTTGCGGGAGTCATCACCCACCGGCAACGCCCTCACACGGGCGGAGGAATCACGTTCCTCTCCCTCGAAGACGAGACCGGCCTCGTCAACGTCTCCGTGTCGGTGTGTGCGTGGAAAAAGTTCCGGCGCGTGTGCCTCGAGTCGAGTGCACTGCTCGTACGTGGGACGCTCGAGTGGGGAGACGGCGCGATCAGCGTACAAGCCTTCAGGATCACACCGGTCGAGCTCCCTATCGAGGTAAAGTCCCGAGACTTTCGTTAGTGTCCGGCCCGGGACACTGTCCTGGCCACCCCATCGAGGATAAACGCGCGCAGGTCTTCGACCGTCTCGCACACGGCGTTCGCATCATCGAGGCCATCCTCTGTCGCATATCCCCAGCCGACTCCGACCACTGGGATGCCAGCCTCCTGGGCGCCACGGACATCCCAGATGGAGTCTCCCACGATGACGGGGTGGGAGATATCAGCTCCCGCGGCCTCCAGACGCGTCAGGGCCTCACGAATGACCCTCGCCTTATTCGAAGACGGATCGGGAGTGGCTCCCGCGACCACGTCGAAGACGCTGGTCAGTCCCAGGTGCTCCATCTGCGCCAAAGCCATCGGCGTCTGCTTCGACGTCGCGGTGGCCAAGGGGATACCGGCGTCGTGGAGGTCGTGAAGCAGATCGATAACCCCAGGAAAAGGCTCAGGATCGAGATAGTGAGCTTGGTATCGAGTGCGGTAGCGGGTCACGAGAGCGGCCAGAAGCTCACCCTCGTATCCAAGATCGCCGAAGGAATACCACAGCGGAGGGCCGACATACGTACGTAGGCGCTGGTCGTCAGGAATCGGCAAATCGTAGTCTGACAGTGCGTCACGGAATGCGCTCATGACGGCCGGAGCGGAATCAACGAGCGTTCCATCGACGTCAAAAAGGACAACAGAAATGGATAAAGACACGTGATTCCCTCGCGTTGTTGGTGCTTTCTTAGTCACTATGCCCTATTATCCCGAAAGAAGCATCCGACACGACCACGAGGAGGGAGACATGGAGTCACGAGCACGACTCACGCCGATCGTTCAGGCGAATAGTGCGCGCGCCGCCGCGTGGCGAGTCTTCTTCGAGGCGTCCGGGCGCCTGCAAGGCATTCTCGAGACGCGTCTCAAGCGCACCTACGGCGTCTCCATGCCGGACTACAACATTCTCCTGGCGCTATGGGAGGCCCCCGGCCACCGCCTGCGCATGGGGGAACTCGCTGAGCGGGTCGTCTATTCTCCCTCGCGTGTCACCTACCTCGTGTCGAACCTGTCGCGTGACGGTTGGGTGGAGCGTGTTCCGTCGCAGACAGATCGGCGGGGATACGACGCGTGCCTGACAACACAGGGCATTGAAACTGTGCTTGCTGCCACAGAACTGCATCAGCAGACCGTCAGCGAGTATCTTCTCGATGGCATGACGGACGACGATATCGACGCAATTGCAAAGGTTTTCGCGACTCTCGACTCGCGTCTGCGGGGCGACGAAATAGAATCCTAGTTTCGATTGGCGCATGTCGACCACATCGTGTTAAGCTTCTACTCGCTTGCGGATCGCAACGGTTCGCATCGCTCACCTGCGCGGGTGGCGGAATAGGCAGACGCGCTAGCTTGAGGTGCTAGTCCTCATTTTACGAGGGTGGGGGTTCAAGTCCCCCTCCGCGCACGAGATGCCCCGGGGCCGAAAGGCTCCGGGGTTTTCCATATCACCGACGAGGAGGCGCCGTGCGTATTGATATGTGGCTCGACACCTGCGATCCCTGGAGCTACCTGGGGCTGCGACACCTTCGCGCGGCTCTCGAGCAATTCGAGCACCACGACGAGGTTGAGGTCTACCTGCACGCTTTTCTGCTTGATCCCGAACTCGACGCCCCCGTCGACAAGCCGCGTGTCGTGGCCCTTGTTGAATCAGGTGCCGCAACACTCGAAGAGGTGCGAGAGTCCGACGAACGCATACGCGCACTTGGTGCACGCGAGGGCGTTCGTTTTGACTTCGACAACCTGATCATCGCGCCGACATCTCGTGCGCACCGCGTCATTGCGGCCGCCCACGACGCGGATATTGACGAGGATACGGTGGCGGGATCTGCCTCGCTACAGCTCAAGGTTGCTGAGGCAATCATGCGCGCACACTTCGAAATGGGTCTCGACATCTCTCACCCGGAGGTCCTTATCGGATGTGCCCAGGACGTCGGCATGCCCGCAGACCTTGCAGCCCTCGCTGTTGAAGACGAAGAGTGGGCCTCTCGTGTCTATTCGGACTTCCAAATGGCGATGCACATGGGTGTCGCCACCGTCCCTACCTACGTCTTCGATGCCCAGTTCCTCGTCGATGGACATCAGACCACGACCGCATTTACAAATATCCTGGCCACCGCCTGGGAACAGTCTCGAAAGGATCACGCATGAGCGAGCAGAGCGTCACCGCCTCGAACACGACTGGGGGAGCGCCCAGCCCGATGGATCTCGTGATGGAGTTCCACCGCACCTACTCTGTGCCGATTCGTTCCTTCGACGATCCGACACTGTCCTACGATCGCCTTGACCTGCGCATGAGCCTCATTGCCGAAGAATTCGCTGAGCTCGTTGGAGCCGTGTACGGCAAGCGTGCCCGCGCCATTATCGAGGAGGCAACCGCCGAGGCCGCTGGTGCCGATGACGGGCAGCGCGATGTTATCGAGGCTGCGGACGCCCTCGCGGACCTCGTCTACGTTGTTTTCGGTATGGCGATTGAATCAGGAATGGATCTGGATTCGGTGCTGGCCGAGGTGCAGGCCTCGAACCTGTCGAAGCTGATGCCCGACGGATCTGTCAAGCTCCGTGAGGACGGGAAAGTCCTCAAGGGCCCCAACTTCTTCCCGCCGAATGTCGCACGTGGACTCGGGATCGACGACTCGGAGGACACGCTCAACACGGACTAAAGTCCCTACCACGCGCATTCGTGCCCGTCAGGTGACACAATAGACGCGGTCCACTCATAAGGAGGAAAGACATGGCACGCGTCGCAGTCATCGGCGGAGGTTACGGAGGCGTCACGGTCGCAAAGGGGCTCGATCCCCTCGCGGACGTTGTTCTCATCGAACAGAAGGACCAGTTCGTCCACCACGCGGCCGCGCTGCGTGCGGCGGTTGATACCGTCTGGGAACACGCTATCTTCATGCCCTACACGAATCTCCTGAGCCGCGGCGAGGTCGTGTGTGGTACGGTGTCGCGCGTTGATGGCACGACCGTCCACGTCTTCGGGCATGACCCGATCAAGGCCGACTACGTTGTCTTCGCCACCGGTTCCACCTACCCCTTCCCGGCGAAGTATTCCTCGTACCGTTCCTCCGTTGCCAAGGCACGCCTTGAGCAGCTGCACGAGAACCTGAGCCGCGCTCGCTCCGCCATGATCGTCGGTGGCGGCACTGTCGGCATCGAGCTGACCGGCGAGCTTGCCAACGCCTTCCCGGGCCTCGACATCACCATCGTCGAGTCCTCGGATCAGATCCTGGGTACCCCCGGCTACACGGACGCGCTGCGTGATGAGATCAGCGAGCAGCTGGCCACGCTCGGCGTGCGTGTCGTCACCGGCTCTGAACTTGCCTACCTGCCGCCGCAGAACGTCGGCGACCTGGGCCACTTCATGGTGCAGACCAAGAACGGCGAGGTCATCGAGGCGGACCTGTGGTTCCAGTGCTACGGCGCACGCGCTAACACGGGCTTCCTGATCGGCTCCGACTATGAGTCCGTCATGAACCCGAACGGCACCATTCGCGTGGATGCCACCATGCAGGTCGTCGACCACCCGAACGTCTACGCCGTGGGTGACCTGACCGACGTGCGCGAATCTAAGCGCGCTGATGCAGCACGCCAGCAGGCGCGCGTCGTCATCGCCAACATCACCGCCCAGATCGAGGGCGAGACACCTGACGCCCTGTATGAGCCGACCAAGGAATGGGTGATCCTGCCCCTCGGACCGAACATGGGAGCTTCCCAGCTGCTCGACGCTGACGGCCAGACCCGTATCCTGGGTGCCGATCAGACCGCCGAGATCAAGGGAACGGACCTCATGGTGTCCGTTATTCGTTCGCAGCTCAACCTTCCCTGATAAAGTGCGCCGTCTCACGGTAGAATGAGTGCCATGACTGGAGATCCTCGCCGCGCGCTGACGCGCTTGCTGAACGCCTTCGAGAACCACTTCGACATCGCCCGCGATGGAGACGAGGCCGACGACGCCGCGCTCGAAGCAGCCGAGTTGGCGCTGCGCGACGCGTTCTTCACCTACGACGACATTCTGTTCACCCAGCTCGGCGTGGAATTGCCGTTCGACATTCTCGACGATTCCGATGAGGATGACGACGACGATGAGGATGACGACGACGATTTCGTCGAAGTCGATGACTGATCGGACTTCCTGACACTCAGATATGCGGGTGGGGCCCGAACCATGCGGTTCGGGCCCCACCCGCATATGCAGTTCACATGACGGCGTGTTCTCGTCTACTACACCGATGCCGCGCGCACAGCAGGGATCAGCATTGACGGACAGGCTACTGCGCGGCGACCTCGGTGAGTACCTGACGAATTGGTGCTGGCAGCGGCTCCGAATAGTCGAGGAGCGTATCGAGCTGACGGAGGGTGCGTGGCCCAACCAGCGCGGAACTCACTCCGGGGAAGTCGCGTACCCATGCCAGTGCAACATCGCCAGTTGAACGTTCCAGCCCTGCCGCAGCGCGAGCGGCTGCCTCGATGACTGTCCTCGGATGTCCCTCCAGGTAGGGTTCGACCATATGACGCAGATGTGGCGACGCCGCGCGCGAATCAGCGGGAGTCGTGTGACGATACTTACCCGTCAGAGCGCCGCCGGCCAACGCTGAAGCGGCGATGACGCCGACGCCTCGGCCCGACAGGTCGGCAATGGTCTGGGCTGCTGAGGCATTCGCCAACGAAAAGGGGACTTCGACAACGGTGATTGGCGCGCATGCGCCCAATATCCCGCGTGTCACGGCCTCTGCAAGTTCCCAGTGGGATGCACGTGATAAGCCAATATAGCGGGCTCGGCCGGAGCGGTGCGCAAGCGTCGCGGCTTCGAGAGTCTCCTCAAGCGGGACTTCGGGGCGTGGCTCGACAAGCCACACATCAACGTAATCCGTGTCGAGCCTCGCGAGGGCGTCGTCGAGGCTCCGCAGCAGATCGCCGCGGCCTGCGGCGCTGACCCACACGCCTTCTCCAGCGCGTCGAACCGCGCCCCGCCAAACGAGTGCGACGCGGTGGCGGCCGATGCTCGACAATCCTTCCGAAAGGACGTCAACGGCCGTTCCATCACCGTGTGCTGGGGAGCACTCGACGAGTTTGCCGCCAGCGTCGACGAACGCCTTGAGCATGTCGTGGGCCTCGGGTCCATCGGTGTCGCGTCCCCATGTGAGGGTGCCCAATCCGAGTGCGGACAGGTAGAGCCCGCTGCGTCCGCATTGCTTCAGTTCCATGCCTCTAGCCTAGCCGAGTCCGCGCCAGCCACTGCGCGTGTTGGCGCGGCATCGGGGGAGTGGTTCCACCAAACAGCGGACACAGCGAGCGCACGCCACACCAGTTACACAAAGGATTCTTGCGTGGTGTGAACGAGTCATGCTCAATGTCGTGTTCGATACGATCCCAGAGGCGGTCGATCTGGCGCTCGAAATCGTGGATCTCGTCTGCCGTGGGATCCAGCGTGATCACCTGCCCCGCACGGAGATACACGAGCTGCATACGCGAGGGGAGAACCTGCGTACGTGCGAGCAGAAGAGCATAGAAGCGCATCTGATAGAGCGCCTCTCCTACGTAACGCGGTCCGGGGGCCTTTCCTGTCTTGTAGTCGACGACGCGCAGGCGTCCGTCCGGAGCTTGATCAACGCGGTCGATAAAGCCGAGCAGACGTACACCGCGCTCGGTCGTCGTGGTGACCCTCTGCTCGCGCGCTGCTGGGGCTATCCACTGGGGCTGCTCGATCGCGAAATAGCCGTCGATGAGCGCGCGGGCATCATCAAGCCACGCCTGTCGGTCGGCATCGTCTGTAAAGAGCGCGGCAACCTCGGGGTTCTTGGCTGCGAATGCCTGGTATTGAGGCTCC
Organism: uncultured Actinomyces sp.; assembly: GCA_938041695.1. Lineage (GTDB taxonomy): Bacteria > Actinomycetota > Actinomycetes > Actinomycetales > Actinomycetaceae > Pauljensenia. Next base: position 91,750 of record CALISI010000031.1, on the reverse strand, counting down.
ACCTGCGCGCGGGCATTCTGCGGTGTCCGATCGGATGGATCGAGGGCGAAGAGCTCCTCGAGCACCGCGTGGACGACCGTACCCAGGGCTTTCGCGCGAGTCTCCGGCTCCCGATACCCGTCTAGGACATGGAGCCGGTACTGCAGCGGGCAGCGCTCGTATTCTTTTGCGCGCGACGCGGAAAGTGCAGGATCCCACGTGCGAGGTTCAGGAGAGGGAGCGATCAGGTCTGTCATGAATACCACGCTAACCCCTGGCACCGTCATCTGTGTCCTGCCATGGGCGCAGGTGGTGGTTAGCGGTATCCTTTACGTAATGTCTATTCAACGTAATACTTCGATATCGGCCACTGATTTCGGTCAGCCCACGCGCCGAGGCCCGCTTGCCGAGGGTGACCGTGTTCAGGTTCGTGACCCCAAGGGGCGCTTCCACCAAGTCATCCTCGTCAGCGGTGGTCGTTTCCAGTCCAACCGCGGTGGCTTTAACCATAACGACGTTATTGGCCGTCCTGACGGTCAGGTGATTGTCACTGAAGAAGGCCGCCAGTTCCAGATTCTGCGCCCCCTTCAGGTCGACTATGTGATGTCAATGCCCCGCGGCGCAGCCGTCGTCTACCCGAAGGATGCCGGCGTAATCACCCACATGGGTGACATTTTCCCAGGTGCAACCGTCGTCGAGGCTGGTGCGGGTTCCGGTGCCCTCTCGATGGCGCTTCTCGATGCAGTCGGCCCGCAGGGGCATCTCATTTCGGTGGAACGTCGCCAGGACTTCGCCGACATCGCGGCTGCCAACGTCGACCTGTGGTTCGGCCGTCGCCATCCTGCGTGGGACTTGCGCGTTGGAGACGTTGACGAGGTCCTGTGGTCGGCCGAGGCTGGCAGCGTTGACCGCATCGTCCTCGACATGCTGGCTCCCTGGGAGAACATCGAAGCCATCACGCATGCTCTGATTCCGGGCGGCGTCCTCGCGTGCTACGTCGCAACCGTGACGCAGATGTCTCGCCTCGTCGAGGATCTGCGCGCGTCTGCGCGTTTCACCGATCCGATCGCGTGGGAGGATATGCGCCGCGAGTGGCACCTCGATGGGCTCGCTGTGCGGCCCGAGCACCGTATGGTCGCCCACACCGGTTTCCTTGTTATTACCCGCCTTCTTGCGCCCGGCGTCACGCCACAGGAGCGTTCGACACGGCCGGCGAAGGCCGCCGAGGGCCAGGGAGGCGCGTGGGATGGCGAGCAGGACTGGAGCCTCGAAAAGGTCGGCCAGCGCGTCAACTCCGAGAAGAAGGTGCGCAAGGTGCGTCGCGACGTCGTCGCTCAGGCGGACACATGGGCATCGGAAGGACGCGAGGGCGCGACCGATGAGTGAGGCTACTGATCGCGAGTCCCTGCAGCGGCGTCTGATCTCCCTGGAGGAGAAGAACGGCCGCCTGACGAGTGCGCTGACAACGGCGCGCACCGAGCTGATCCGGCTGCAGAGCGAGCTGGCCGACGTGTCACGTCCCCCGCAGACGCTGGCTACTTTTGTGCGTGCTTTCCCTTCGTCGCGTCAGATCGAGGTCGTGAGCGCTGGCAAGCGAATGCGCGTTGCCGCGTCGCCAAAGCTCGACGTGACGGACCTGTCGTACGGGCAGTGGGTGCGCCTCGACGACACGTCGATAGCTGTCGCTGCCGATGATTTTCCGCGCAGTGGACAGGTGGTCTCCGTCCTCGAACTGGTCGGCACAGATCGTGTTCTTGTGGCCACTGAAGGCGGTGCTGAGACTCTCCTCGAGCTTGCCGGTCCGCTGCGTCACGGCAATCTTCGACCCGGCGACTCCCTCGTCGTGGATGCACGTGCCGGGATCGCGTTCGAACGCATCGTGCGCGAGGACGTCGAGCAGCTGCTGACCCCCGAGGTCCCCGATGTCACGTATGAGGACATCGGCGGTCTCGACGATCAGATCGCGCAGGTACGCGACTCGATTGAGATGCCTTTCAACCACCCCGAACTCTATCGCCAGTTCGGGCTTCGCCCGCCCAAGGGCATTCTCCTGTACGGTCCTCCGGGATCGGGCAAGACCCTGATCGCGAAGGCGGTTGCTAACTCGCTCTCCAAGCGAGGGGGAGCCTCGACGTTCTTCCTGTCCATCAAGGGTCCCGAACTGCTCAATAAGTTCGTCGGTGAGACCGAGCGCCAGATTCGCGCGATCTTCGCTCGCGCGCGCATCCTTGCGGCCGGCGATACCCCCGTCGTTATCTTCTTCGATGAGATGGAGGCGCTGTTCCGCACGCGTGGGACGGGCGTATCCTCGGACGTCGAAACGATGATTGTCCCGCAGCTACTCGCAGAGATGGACGGCGTTGAATCGCTCGATAACGTCGTGATCATCGGAGCATCCAACCGCGCGGACATGATCGATCCTGCGGTGTTGCGACCTGGGCGTCTCGACGTGCGTATCCGTGTGGATCGTCCCGACCGCGCGGGAGCACTCGACATCTTCTCCAAGTACCTGACCCCGCAGGTGCCTATCCACGCCGCGGAAATCGAGCGTTTCGGTGGCATCAACGAGGCCGTGGCGGGGATGAGCCAGCGCGCTGTCGATGCGCTCTACGCACGCAATGAGACGACCGCACTCTTCCTCGCAACCCTCGTGAATGGCGACCACAAGCGCATCTACCTGTCCGACCTCGTGTCCGGTGCTCTCATTGCCGGGATCGTTGAGCGCGCCAAGAAGTATGCGATCAAGGACGCGCTGACGGGAGCTTCGTGTGGTCTGAGCATGGCGCACCTTCTGCGTGGCGTCCATGAAGAGATGAATGAGTCCTTGGAACTCGCAGCGACATCGTCGCCAGAAGATTGGGCCCGTACCAGTGGCCTCGCCCCCGAAATCGTGAATGTGAAGCCGATTGGAACAGTGAAATGAGCAGCGAACGCGTTATCGGTACCGAGACCGAGTACGGTGTCTACCGTCCCGGCGACGCATGGGCGAATCCGATCGCCCTATCCACGACAGTCGTGACCACCTACGGTGAAATCAGCCGCATGGGCACACCCGCACAGGGGGCGGGTGTCGTGCGGTGGGACTATACCGGTGAGGATCCGCTGAACGATCTGCGCGGTATGCGTATGTCTCGGGCGGCCGTCGATCCCTCGCTTCTCACCGACGATCCCTACCACCTCGCACCATCGGGCGGATCCGAGCGCGTTGCTCGCCCCACGGCGGAGGAGCTGGCACTTCCCGCCGCCACGACGGCTGTCTTGACGAACGGCGCACGGCTGTACGTCGACCACGCCCACCCCGAGTACTCCGCCCCGGAGACGATCGGTGCACGCGATGCTCTGCTGTGGGATCGCGCCGGTGAGGTCGTTGCTCAGCGAGTCATGGCGCGCCTGGAAGAACAGGGCGAAGAGCCCATCGTCCTCGTCAAGAACAACACCGACGGCAAGGGAGCCGCCTACGGAACGCACGAGAACTACCAGATGCCTCGCATCACCGATCTCGACGCGATCGTCCGTGGTCTTACCCCCTTCATGGTGACCCGCCCGGTGATCTGCGGGGCGGGCCGCGTGGGACGCGGGCAGAAGAGCGAGGTGCCCGGCTTCCAGATGTCTCAGCGCGCCGATTTCGTCGAGAACGAGGTCGGGCTCGAGACGACCTTCAATCGCCCAATTGTCAATACGCGCGACGAACCCCACGCAAACCCCGCGCAGTTCCGCCGCCTCCATGTCATCGGCGGCGACGGCAACATGTTCGACGTGTCGGCATTCCTCCGTTTTGGTACGACTTCCCTCGTCCTGTGGGCGATCGAGCAGGGCACCGACCTGCGCTGGGATTCCCTCGTTATGGATGATCCCGTGCAAGAGACATGGAATGTGTCCCACCATCCGGACCTCGACTACAAGGTTGCAACGGCAGGCGGCGCCCATACTGCGGCCGAACTTCAGCAGGTGTATCTGGACCTGGTGCTCGACACCTTCGCGGAAACAGGAACGACACCCACGGCCGCCGACCAGGAAATCCTCACCCTGTGGCAGTCGGTTTTGGATCGCATGAGGGCCGATCTCTTCTCCGTGGCCACCGAGGTCGAGTGGGTGGGCAAATACCAGCTCATCAAGCGTCAGAAGGAACGTGCGGGCCTCGATTGGAATGATCCGCGCCTTAGCGCGATCGACCTGCAATGGTCGGACCTGCGTCCCAGCCACGGCCTCGTCTATCGTCTGGCGAAGGCCGGCATGGTGACGCGCCTCTTCACCGACGAGGACGTCGAACGTGCAGCCGACGTTGCGCCGACCAACACGCGGGCCCACGTACGAGGGTGGGCGGTCGCTCACCGTCCCGATCTCGTGAAAGCATCGTGGACCTCGCTTGTCTTCGATCCCGGTGAAGGGGACTTTGTCCGTTTCCCGATCGCGGACGCGCGCGACACATCCACCCGATAATCCACTTATCCACGAAAGAAAGAAGAACGAACAATGTCGAATCAGATTTTCGCAGGCGGCCCCACCCCCGAGGACGACGTCACCGAGGTCGGCGGCCAGGTTCAGGCCCGCACCTCGTCGATCGATTCCCTCCTTGACGAAATTGACTCCGTTCTGGAAACCAACGCGGAAGCATTCGTTCAGGGCTTCGTCCAGAAGGGCGGCCAGTGAGGTGAGGCGTCGAGTTTTCGGCATCGAAACCGAGTACGGGCTCACCGCAGCATCACCCAGCGGCGCCAAGCCGATGGATGCCGAGCACGCCGCACGCCAGCTGTTCGAGCCACTCCTGCACCAGGGCCGTTCGTCGAATCTCTTCCTGCGCAACGGCGGACGCCTGTACCTCGATGTTGGCGCGCACCCGGAGTACGCGACCGCTGAATGTGATCGGCTTGAGGACCTCCTCGAGCAGGATCGCGCCGGTTCTACCATGCTCGCCGACCTTGCGACGCAGGCTGACAATGCACTGTCCGAGCTTGGTACGGATCTGCGTCTGCATCTCTTCCGCAACAACCTCGACTCGCAGGGCAACTCTTACGGCTGTCACGAGAACTACCTCCTGCACCGTCGCCGCGATTTCCGCCAGGTCGCCGATGCGCTCGTCGCCTTCTTCGTGACGCGTCAGATCCTGGTTGGAAACGGGTGGATCAATACTGCCGCGGCGACCCCACGGCTTCAGTTCTCGCAGCGAGCCGATCAGATGTGGGATGCCGTCTCATCCGCGACGACGCGCTCGCGCCCGATCATCAACACCCGTGACGAGGCATTAGCTGATTCCGGTGCATACCGCCGGATGCACGTGATCGTCGGCGACACGAACGTCGCGGAGCCCACCACCGCCCTCAAGGTCGGCATGACCGAACTGCTTATCCACGCAATTGAGGACGGCCTTCACATCGAAGATCTGGCGCTCGCTGATCCGATGCGCGCCATTCGCGAGGTGAACGCTGATCTGAGCGGATCGGCAGCCATTGAGCTAGCCAACGGCAGGATGACGACCGCCGTCACCATGCAGCGCGAGATCCGAGATCGTGTCTTGTCACGCATTCCTGTCTCCGAACTTGACCCGTTGCGCGCCTACGTCGTCGATCTGTGGGGCAGGGGCCTCGACGCGATTGCTAGCGGGGACTGGAGTGGCATCGACACCGAGCTCGACATTGCGATCAAGCACAAGCTGCTCACCTCTTACTGCACACGTAGCGGCGCCACGCTCGCAGATCCGCGCGTCGCTCGACTCGAGCTCTCCTACTCTGAGATCACGGCGGATGGCCTACGCGACCGGATGGAGAGTGCGGGGCTCATGCGACGCCTGACAACCGCCGAGGGTGTTCGCCGTGCACAGACAGTTGCACCGGCGACGACACGAGCAACACTGCGCGGACGTATTATCGCCGCCGCCGAGGACGCGCGAGCCGATCTGAGCGTCGACTGGGTGCACGTGCGCCTCGACGAATCCCAGACGATTCCGCTGTCACTGCAGGACCCGCTGGCTACGACGGACCCACGCGTCGATGCCCTCATCGCGCAGATTGACGCGTCGTCTCCTACGATTCCCGCATGAGCACCGAGTCGTCATCGCCCGATTCGCCTTCCACGCGCCGCGTGAGAGGCTCATCGCAGCGCGCCGCCGCGCGTGCTTCTCGCTCGCACGGGGCCTCGCGCGGTGGGCTGTTTCTACGTATCGGCCTGGTCCTCACATTGATCCTCGTGGGTGGCGGCCTCACGTGGTGGGTGTTTACTCCCTCTTCGCGTACAGAGACGGTACCGGGCGCAGAAGCGACAGCCCAGTCGACGACGCTTCCCTTGTTTGAACGTGTGACGGTCTCGGGACGCGTGGGGGCCACACCGACGATTGACATCAAGGCGCCGCTGGAAGTCGATGGCTTCAAGGCTCGCGTCATCGAAGAAGGCAGCGGTCGCGAGATCACGCAAGGCTCTCCCGTCCTCGTCTCGATCACAGCCTTTGATGGGACGAGCGGACGTATGCTCTCCGAGTCCGGTCGGCCTCAGATGAGCCTCGGGATCGTTGGATCGGATCAGATTAGCTCAGACCTCGCCATGCTGGTGACCGGCAAGCGTGAGGGGTCGCGTATCCTTGCTTTCCGCACCGTCGCCATGGGGGATGGCTCTCCCAACACCATGGAAATCGACGTCGTCGACATTCTTCCCTCCATCGCCACCGGTACGTCGGTCGATGCTACCGTCGGCCCGATGAGTGTCGAGATGAGCCCGGAGGGGCCACTCATCAGTCATATTGCGACGCTCCCCGGCGGCGTGACGACACAGACCCTCATGAAGGGCGATGGCGTTCAGATTCACGAGGGTGACCGCGTTGTCGCTCAGTTCACCGTTCTCGGTTGGACCGACGGCGTCGTCCGCGTCAACACCTGGGAAACGGGTGTGCCAGCCGTGGTGAATCTCAACACCGCGATGAAGGGCCTCGCGAATGCGCTCGTTGATCAAAAAGTAGGCTCGCGCCTAGCGATCACGATCCCGCCGGACCTCGCCGCGGGCGATGACACCCTGTGCGTTGTTATCGATATTCTCGGCACTGAGCCAGGTTCGGCCACGGCAGGGGATAATGCGCCTCAGTCCTGATCGCTCATCCCGTGAGAGCCACCGGGCAGGAGCGTCGCAGCGTGTGGGACACTGGGAGACATGCTGAGATGGATGACCGCCGGAGAATCGCACGGACCCGCACTGATCGCCACGATTGAGGGGCTTCCTTCAGGGTTGCATGTGACGACGGATGATCTGCGACGCGCATTGGCACGCCGTCGCCTCGGATACGGGCGTGGTGCCCGCCAAAAGTTCGAGGCGGACGAGGTGTCCATCCTGGCTGGTGTCCGCCACGGTGTCACCACCGGCGCTCCTGTCGCTCTTCGTATCGGTAATTCCGAATGGCCGAAGTGGGAGACGGTGATGAGCGCGGATCCCGTGGATCCTTCCGCCCGGCTGATTGACGCAGGAACAGGCGACGAGCGCGAGATTGCTCGAAACCGACCGTTGACGAGGCCTCGTCCCGGTCATGCGGATCTTCCAGGCATGCTCTCCTACGATCTGCCCGAGGCCCGTCCGGTCCTTGAGCGTGCGAGTGCCCGTGAGACAGCAGCACGTGTCGCCCTCGGTGTTCTTGCCGAGGCGCTCCTGGATCAGGTTGCGGGCGTGGGCCTCGTCTCCCATGTGGTCTCCGTTGGTGGCCAACGCGCCACGGCTAGCGTTCTTCCTACGCCCGCCGATGAGGCGGCCCTCTGCGAGGCATCGATGCGCGCGCTTGACCCGGCGGACAACGCCCGTTTCGAGGCAGCCGTCGATGCTGCCAAACACGCGGGTGACACGATCGGTGGCGTTGCTGAGGTTATCGCCTACGGTGTTCCCGTTGGCCTGGGTACTCACGTGAGTGCTCGTGAACGCCTCGACGCGCGCCTGGCGGCGGCCCTCATGTCGATCCAGTCCGTCAAGGGCGTTGAGATCGGCGATGGTTTCGCGCAGGCGGCGCTGCTCGGATCGCAGGCCCATGACGAGATTGTGCGCGGACCCGACGACCACCTGACACGTACGTCTAACCACGCGGGTGGGATCGAGGGCGGTACCTCCAATGGTTCGCCGATCATTGCGCGAGCCGCGTTCAAGCCGATTTCAACCGTGCCTCGTGCCCTGCGCAGCGTGGATCTGGCAACCGGCGAGGAGGCCGTTGGCTTGCACCAGCGTTCCGATACGTGCCAAGTCGTTCCCGGTGCCGTGATCGCTGAGGCTGAGGTCGCGCTTGTTCTCGCTGACGCGCTCTTCGAACATGCTGGTGGCCGCTCTGTGAAAGAGATGCGACGCAATCTGGAGGCTTACCTGAGCGCCGTGGGGGAGCACGCATGAGCGCCCGAGGTCCCGTCGTCCTCGTCGGACTGCCCGGCGCTGGCAAGTCAAAGGTTGGGCGTCTCCTGGCTGAGCGTCTCGGCGTGAGCCACATCGATACAGATGCCCTCGTCGTCGAACGCGAAGGACGTGCAATTGCAGACATTTTCGCCACCGACGGAGAAGCGGCCTTTCGCGTCATGGAAACCGAGGCAGTCGCCGATGCGCTGACGCACGACACTGTCGTCTCGCTGGGTGGAGGAGCAGCAGCGACTCCGGCGGTTCGCGACCTGCTGGCTGGCCACACCGTCGTCTACATAGATGCACCCCATGACGAACTCGTACGCCGCACCGCCTCAAAGACGCATCGTCCACTGCTCGCACAGGATCCATCGGGTACGCTTGCACGGCTACGCACTGAGCGTGAGCCACATTATCGTGCGGTTGCCACCATCGTCGTTCAATCTGGCCCCGGTCCGGTCGACGACGTCGTCACCACCATCGCACAGGAGTTGGAGCACTCATGAGCACAACCATCGAGGTCACAGGAGAACACCCCTCCACTATCACCATCGGACACGGGCTTGGCTTCGAACCAATGTATGAGGCCCTTGACGAGGCCGCCACCAAGGTGCTCATCATTCATGCGCGCCCGCTCGCTCGGCGCGCTGCTTCCTTGGCGCAGTACCTGCACGATCGGGGAATCAACGCGTCGACGGCCGATCATCCCGATGCCGAGGCCGGGAAGTCGATTGAGGTCGTCGCATCCCTGTGGGACGAGTGTGGACGCCTCCAACTCGGGCGCAAAGATGCGATCATCGCCATGGGCGGGGGAGCGACCACCGATATGGCGGGGTTCGTCGCCGCCACATGGTTGCGAGGCATCACGCTCATCAACGTTCCGACCACGCTTCTTGCCATGGTGGATGCCGCGGTCGGCGGAAAAACCGGCATCAACACATCGATCGGCAAGAACCTCGTCGGTTCGTTCTACCCGGCTGCCTCCATCATCGCCGATATGGACCTCCTCGACAGCCTTCCCGGCCCGGACCTGGCGGCAGGCGCCGCCGAGGTCATTAAGTGTGGATTCGTCGCCGACCCACAGATTCTTCGTATCGTCGAGTCGACCTCTCCGCAGGACTTGCTCCGCCCCGACAGTCCACAACTCGCCGACATCACCTCGCGCGCGATCGCCGTCAAAGCACGCGTCGTGTCAGCGGACCTCACGGAGGGTGGCCTGCGCGAGATTCTCAACTATGGGCACACGCTCGCTCATGCGATCGAACGAGCGAACGACTACACGTGGCGTCACGGAGATGCAGTGGCCGTCGGATGTTGCTTCGCTGCACGACTCGCTCACGCCCGCGGGCAGCTGAGCGCCACGGATGTTGCCCGTCATGATGAGCTCTTCTCCCGTGTCGGGCTGCCCACGCGTTATTCGGGAAGCACGTTGGAAGAGCTGACACGCATCATGCTGTCGGATAAGAAGGTACGCCGTGGGATTCTGCGTTTTGTCCTCCTCGACGGTATCGCGAAGCCCAGTACCGTCTCCGTGGAGCCCTCGGAGCTGGTAGCACCCGCTATGCAGATCGGGATTAGCGCATGAGCCTCATCGTGCTCATTGGGGTCACGGGATCGGGTAAGTCCACCGTTGGACGCGAGCTCTCCCGCCGCCACGACCTGCCCTTCTACGAGGTCGACGAGGCCGTTGAGGCGCGGCTGGGCGCTTCGATGCGTAGCCTCGTCATCGGCCGTGATCCACGCCTTGCTGACACCGCACGTGAGGAGGCCGATCGCCTTCTTGGCCTTGACGAGGGCATTGTCACGCTCGGCGCCTCGCAACCGCTCGACCCCGCCACTGCCTCGTCAATCGCGCGAGCGCGCACAAACGGCGCGGTTGTCATCGAACTGAGCGCCGATCTTTCCGCGGTATCACGCCGAGAAGGCCTCGGCGCACCCCGCTCGGTGGGCCTGGGCGCACCCCGCGCTGTTCTCACCCAACTGATGAATCGAGCACGGGAGGCGTACGCCTCCGTGGCCGATGCAACAGTCGATACGAGTGAGCGCACCCCGCAAGAAGTCGCGGAATTGGTCGCGTGCGCGTGTAAACTGACCCCTGATTACTGATTCCTTCACAAGTGAGGTACCCCTGTGGCAACGACCAATGATCTGAAGAACGGCCTGGTTATGGTCATCGACGGCCAGCTCTGGCAGGTTGTCGAATTCCAGCACGTCAAGCCCGGCAAGGGCCCGGCCTTCGTCCGCACCAAGATCAAGAACGTCCTGTCCGGCAAGACCGTCGACAAGACCTTCAATGCGGGCCTGAAGATCGAGACCGCGACCGTCGACCGTCGCGACATGACCTACCTGTACCAGGACGGCACCGACTACGTCTTCATGGACCAGTCCACCTACGAGCAGATCAACGTTCCCGCCGAGACCGTGGGTGATGCCCGCAACTTCATGGTCGAGAACCAGGACGTCATTGTCTCCCAGCACGACGGCACCGTCCTCTTCGTCGAGCTGCCCGCGACCGTCGTCCTGACGATCACGCACACCGAGCCCGGCCTGCAGGGCGATCGCTCCTCCGCCGGCACCAAGCCCGCGACCCTCGAGACCGGCTACGAGATTCAGGTTCCCCTCTTCATGGAGGAAGGCACCCGCGTCAAGGTTGACACCCGCGACGGCTCGTACTCGGGGCGCGTGACCGAGTAATGTCGAAGCAGCACCGCTTCACCTCGCGCACCAAGGCCCGCAAGCGCGCGGCCGACGTTGTCTACGAGGCCGACCAGCGCGGCATGGTATCCAACCCCGACGTGCTGCGCGACCTCTTGCGCGAGCGTCGCGTCATCACCGCGGCTCAGACTCCGCTCCCGGAGTTCTCGATCCAGATCATCGCCGGTGTGGCGGACAATCTGCGTCGCATCGATTCGCTGATCTCGGCGCATGCTCGCGTACCCGGTCTGGATCGCATCGCCGCCGTCGACCTCGCGGTCATGCGCGTGGCGGTGTGGGAGATGCTCGAGAACGACGAGGTATCGCCGATCATTGTTATCGACGAGGCAATCTCGATCGTCCGATCGATCTCGACTGACACGTCGCCGTCGTTTGTGAACGCGGTTCTCGACGCGATCCGTAAGGACCTCGAGTCTCCCGCGTGGTCGCGTCGCAGCTCCGATGAGGAGGATGTGCGCGCTCCCGATGAGACCGAGTCGTCGTCTGACAATGAGCTGCCCGCGCAGGAAGCGCCCGCACGGTCTCTGCCTGCTGGTGCCAAGCCGCTGGATGGCGGCAGCGTCGAAGACGAGCTCGATGAACTCCTTGAGGAGTACTGAGCGCTCGCTCTCCATGCCTGGTGGGGCCGACTCTCGGATGAGAGTCGGCCCCACTTTTCCTTCAATGCCCGCGCCGAGTGCAGATGCAGCCGACCAGGATGGCTGTCTCGATGGGATCGTGGGCATATCAGTAGGGGGCAGGATCGCCACGATCCTGCCCCCTTCACTGCCTGCTATCAGAGAGCGAGGCGGGTGGTTCGCACATCCCAGAACTCGGGACCGTCGACGATGACCTCGAAGGTCCACTCGCCGGGCAGCTGCGCGATCTGAGCGAGCAGCGGTCGGGGCAGGTGGGGAGCGCGGATGATGAAGGACTCGCCAGCGTTCATCGACTGGGCAGCACCGAGGACGGCCGCATGACGCAGACGGTGGGGGATAGCGGTCGCATCAATGGTCGGCTCGGGGAAATCGTGCTCGCCGCAGCCACAGCCGCCGCCGCGAACCTCGGGCTGGGGCAGTTGTTCGATGGTCATGGGCTGGCCTTTCTGTCGGAAAGTTTCATAGGCGCCGTTAGCGCACATCGAATTTTACCGGGATAACCCCTTTCATTGCAGTGCTAACGGTACAGCGTGTTGCCATGGGAGACCTAATACCCGGTAGGGGTATGCAACAATACCCCTACCGGGTATGCCCCCCAAACCCGAGGCCGCGCTTGAATGCTCACCCCACTGGCCCACACAGGTCCGCGACTTCACCGGATTCACGGCAATTCGCGCTAGCCACGTGGGGTTTCACACGTGGAGGGGCCACACCGGCTCTTCACGAGGGGCGTAGGATGGAAGCACGAGAAATCCTTTAATGACCGTCCAGTGAGGCGGGGAAGGAGTAAGCGTGGCCGAAGTGCACGCAGATCGCGCATCGCGCGGCAAAGAAGTATTAGGAGTTGGCGACGTCGCACGCTCCCTGACACGCATCGCCTATGAGATCGTTGAACGCAATGGTGGCAGCAATAATCTCGTCATCGCGGGCATACCGACACGGGGAGCGGCTCTCGCGCGACGGCTTGTCAATCGAATCAAAGAGGTTTCCGGCACCTATGCCGAACTCGCAATCATCGACACCACAATGTACCGCGACGACCTCGCCTCGCAGCCGCTACGTGCGCCAAAGGAGACGCTTGTTCCGGCAAGCGGCATCAATGGCAAGACTGTCATCCTTGTCGACGATGTCCTCTACACGGGGCGCACCATTAAGGCTGCCCTCGATGCTCTCACCCGTATCGGCCGCCCCGCGGCCGTTCAGCTCGCCGTTCTCGTTGATCGAGGACACCGCGAGCTCCCCATTCGCCCGGATTACGTCGGCAAAAACCTGCCGACATCTCGCGACGAAACCGTCGCTATTCTGCTCGACGAAACAGACGGGCGCGACGGCGTCCTTCTCGGGAAAGGCCTGTAAACGATGAGCTTGAATCACCTCATTTCTATCCGCGATGTGACGCGCGAGGAGGCGATCCTCATCCTCGATACGGCGGAGCAGATGGCTGCTACTCAGCGTCACGGCGTGAAGAAACTTCCCACGCTTCAGGGTAAGACCGTCGTCAACCTGTTCTTCGAGGATTCGACCCGCACTCGCATCTCTTTCGAGACTGCAGCCAAGCGCCTGAGCGCTGATGTCATCAACTTCCAGTCGCGCGGATCGTCTGTGTCGAAGGGCGAATCGCTCAAGGACACCGCGCTGACGCTCGAGGCCATGGGCGCGGACGCAGTTATCGTGCGTCATTCGTCCTCGGGTGCGGCTCACCGCCTTGCGCACGCCGGCTGGATGAACCTCCCGGTCCTCAACGCCGGTGACGGCACCCACCAACACCCGACGCAAGCGCTTCTCGATGCCATGACGCTGCGGCGTCACTACGCTCCCTCGCTTGGCGAGGACAGTGCACCGATCCCGGGGTCGGGCCTCGACGGCGCGCACGTCGTCATCGTCGGCGATGTGCTCCACTCGCGCGTGGCGCGCTCGAACGTTGATCTGCTGACACTCCTCGGCGCGCGCGTCACCCTCGTTGCCCCTCCGACGCTGCTACCCATTGGCGTCGAGACGTGGAACTGCGAGACTTCCTACAACTTCGATGAAGCCCTAGCGAGCGGCCCCGATGCGGTCATGATGCTGCGCGTGCAGCGCGAGCGTATGTCGAGTGCAGGCGGCGGTTTCTTCCCCTCGCCTGGCGCCTACCACGGTGAATACGGTCTCACACCCGCCCGCTTTGCGACGCTGCGTCCTAACGCTGTCGTCATGCATCCGGGTCCCATGAACAGGGGCCTCGAAATCTGCGCTGAGGCAGCCGACTCAGACCAATCTGCCATCGTCGAACAGGTGTCCAACGGCGTCTGCATCCGCATGGCCGCCCTCTACCTGCTCCTCGCTTCGGAAGGACACAGCAATGACTGAACAGACCCGTGACATCCTCATCACCGGGGCTTCGCTTTTGGGCGGGGAGCCGACCGACATCGCGCTGTCGGGCGGCACGATCGTCGCCATCGGCGCAGATGCCCGCAACAGTGTGCGCGACCCCCGCGTCATCGACGCCGAGGGACTCATCGCCCTGCCGGGCCTCGTTGACATCCACACCCACCTGCGCCAGCCCGGCGGTGAAGACGCTGAGACCGTTTTCACCGGCACCCGTGCTGCCGCGGTCGGCGGCTACACGGCCGTTCATGCAATGGCGAACACCACGCCCACACAGGATACGGCCGCCATCGTCGATCAGGTACTGCGCCTGGGAGAGGAGGCCGACTGGGTGGAGGTCCGCCCCGTTGGTGCGGTAACCAAGGGTCTGGAAGGAAAGCATCTGGCGTCGATCGGCTCAATGGCCCGTTCGCGTTCCAAGGTGCGCGTTTTCTCCGACGATGGCAAGTGTGTATCCGATCCCGTCCTCATGCGTCGTGCGCTGGAGTACGTCAAGGGTTTTGGCGGCGTCATCGCCCAGCACAGTCAGGATCCTGCCCTCACCGAAGGCGCTCAGATGAATGAGTCGACGCTGTCGGGTGAGCTCGGTCTAGCAGGCTGGCCTGCCGTCGCCGAAGAAGCAATCATCGCGCGCGACATCCTGCTCGCTAAGCACGTCGGTTCGCGCTTGCACGTATGCCACCTGTCCACCGCGGGTTCGGTTGACCTCGTGCGTTGGGGCAAGGCCCAAGGCGTGGACATCACAGCTGAAGCAACGCCCCATCACCTGCTCCTCACCGAGCAGCTGGCCGCTACGTACGATCCTCTCTACAAAGTGAACCCGCCGCTGCGCCGCGCGGAGGATGTCGAGGCGGTGCGCGAAGGCCTCGCCGACGGCACCATCGACTGTATCGGCACCGACCACGCACCCCACCCGCTCGAGATGAAGGACTGCGAGTGGCAGGCCGGCGCCTTCGGCATGACCGGCCTGGAGACCGCACTGCCGATCCTCATCGAAACGATGGTGAACACGGGACGCATGGACTGGACGGACATCGCTCGCGTCATGTCGACAGTACCCGCCCGCATCGGCCGCGTTGAGTCGCAGGGCCAGGGCCTCGTCGTCGGCGCACCCGCACACGTCACCCTCGTGGATGCGACCGCGCGCGTGACGGTCGACCCCGCCAAGCAGTGGACCCGCTCCACGAACTGCCCGTTCCGCGGCATGGAACTGCCCGGACAGGTGCGCTACACGATTTACAACGGCGTCCCGACGGTCGTCGACGCTACCCCGATTGCCAAGGAGGACCGATGACCACGTCCGATATCGCCCTGCTCGTCCTGGAGGACGGCACAGTATTCAAGGGACGCGCGTGGGGAGCATCCGGCCGCACGCTCGGCGAAATCGTTTTCTCCACCGGCATGACCGGCTATCAGGAGACGCTGACCGACCCGTCATACCACCGTCAGATCGTCGTTATGACTGCCCCGCACATCGGTAACACCGGTGTGAACGACGAGGACCCCGAATCGTCGCGCATTTGGGTTGCGGGCTTCGTCGTGCGCGACGCGGCCCGCCGGGCCTCCAACTGGCGTGCACGCCGCGAACTGGAAGACGAGCTCATCGCTCAGGGGATCGTCGGCATCGCAGACGTTGACACGCGCGCGATCACCCGCCACATCCGCGAGCGCGGCGCCATGCGCGCCGGCATCTTCTCGGGTGACGCACTGCCCGTGGGCGCACAGTACCTGGGGGAGGAGGCCGTGGCCTCGCTCGTGCGCATCGTCGCCGATTCCCCCGCGATGAGCGGTCAAGCACTGGCGGCCGAGGTGTCGACTGACGAGACCTACGTGGTCGAGCCCCTCGGTGACTTCGCAGGCAAGGAACCCATTGCGCGCGTTGTAGCCGTTGACCTCGGCATTAAGTCGCGTTCGCCCTACCATCTGGCGGCACGTGGAGTGCGCGTCTATGTGGTGCCCTCGACGGCGTCCTTCGCCGACATTGAGGCGCTGAAGCCGGATGGCGTGTTCTTCTCCAACGGCCCCGGTGACCCGTCCACGGCCGACCGTGAGATCGGCGTCCTGCGCGCCGTCCTGGATGCAGGTATCCCGTACTTCGGTATTTGCTTCGGCCACCAGCTGTTCGGCCGTGCCCTCGGCTACGGTACGTACAAGCTGGACTATGGTCACCGCGGTATCAACCAGCCGGTGAAGGATGTGGCCACGGGCCGCGTCGAAATCACCGCCCATAACCACGGTTTCGCGGTGGACGCTCCGGTGGGCGAACCGTCGGTTGCGCCCTTCGATTCGGGTCGATACGGCCGTGTCGAGGTCTCTCACATCGGCCTCAATGACGGCGTCGTCGAGGGCCTGCGCGCCCTGGATATCCCCGCATTCTCCGTCCAGTACCACCCCGAAGCAGCTGCCGGCCCGCACGACGGCGAGCTGCTGTTCGATCGCTTCATTTCCCTGATGACTGCTGCTAAGGAGACCCACTGATGCCCCGCAGGAACGATCTGTCGTCCGTCCTCGTCATCGGATCGGGCCCCATTGTCATCGGCCAGGCGTGCGAGTTCGACTACTCGGGCACGCAGGCATGCCGCGTCCTGAAGGAGGAGGGCCTGCGCGTCATCCTCGTCAACTCCAACCCGGCCACCATCATGACCGACCCGGGTATCGCCGACGCCACCTACGTCGAGCCGATCACCCCGGAGGTCGTGGCTTCGATTATCGAGAAGGAACGCCCCGACGCCCTGCTGCCCACCCTCGGTGGCCAGACGGCCCTCAATACGGCTGTCGCCCTGTCCGAGATGGGCGTTCTTGAGCGCTTCAACGTCGAGCTGATCGGCGCGTCGATTGACGCGATCCGCGCCGGCGAGGACCGCGAGGAGTTCAAGGAGATCGTCGAGCGTTCCGGCGCCGAGGTTGCTCGCTCCTTCATCGCCCACACGATGGAAGAGTGCCACGCCGCGGCCGCCGAGCTCGGCTACCCCCTCGTCGTTCGTCCCTCCTTCACGATGGGTGGTCTCGGCTCCGGTTTCGCTTACACCCCCGAGGACCTCGAGCGCATCGCGGGCCAGGGTCTTGCGGCGTCGATCACGACCGAGGTTCTGCTTGAAGAGTCGATCCTCGGCTGGAAGGAATACGAGCTTGAGCTCATGCGCGACAAGGCGGACAACGTCGTCGTCGTGTGCTCGATTGAAAACGTCGACCCGGTCGGCGTACACACAGGCGACTCGATCACGGTCGCCCCGGCGCTGACTCTCACCGACCGCGAGATGCAGCGCCTGCGCGACATCGGCATCGCCGTCATCCGCGCCGTCGGCGTCGACACCGGCGGCTGTAATATCCAGTTCGCGATCCACCCTGAGACTGGCCGCATCATCGTCATCGAGATGAACCCCCGTGTCTCGCGCTCCTCTGCTCTGGCCTCGAAGGCGACGGGCTTCCCGATTGCGAAGATCGCCGCTCGGTTGGCCACCGGCTACACGCTCGATGAGATTCCGAACGACATCACGGGTTCGACCCCGGCCTCGTTCGAGCCGACACTCGACTATGTCGTTGTCAAGGTTCCGCGTTTCACCTTCGAGAAGTTCCCCGCTGCCGACCCGACGCTCACCACCTCGATGAAGGCCGTGGGCGAGGCCATGGCAATCGGACGTTCCTACACCGAGGCCCTGCAGAAGGCCCTGCGCTCGATCGACAAGAGCGGCGTGCAATTCCACTGGGATGGCGAGGCTCCGAGCCGCGAGGAGACCCGCGCACTTGTCGAGGCGGCGTCGGTTGGCACCGAGGGGCGTCTCGTCCAGGTTCAGCAAGCGATCCGAGGTGGTGCGACGCTGGAGGAGCTCTTTGAATCCACCAAGATCGACCCGTGGTTCCTCGACCAGATGTTCCTCCTCGATGAGGTCGCGACTCGCATCCGCGAGGCCGAGGCGCTCACCGGCGATGTTCTGGCAGAGGCCAAGCGCCACGGCTTCTCCGACCGTCAGATCGCAGCCATGCGCGGCCTATCGGAGGACACGGTGCGCGAAGTGCGCGGCGCGTTCGGCATTCACCCCGTCTTTAAGACCGTCGACACCTGCGCTGCCGAATTCGCTGCTCGCACGCCCTACCACTACTCGACCTACGACCAGGAGAACGAAGTTCGTCCGCGTGAGCGCGAGGCCGTCATCATCCTGGGTGCGGGCCCCAACCGGATCGGTCAGGGCATCGAATTCGACTACTCGTGCGTGCACGCGGCCATGTCGCTGCGCGATCACTACGAGACCATCATGGTCAACTGCAACCCCGAGACGGTCTCGACCGACTATGACATCTCCGACCGCCTGTACTTCGAGCCGCTCACGCTCGAGGACGTGCTGGAAATTTACCGCGCCGAGTGCGAAGCGGGACCCGTCAAAGGCATGATCGTGCAGCTGGGCGGGCAGACCCCGCTCTCGCTAGCTGCTGACCTCGAGCGCGCCGGCGTGCCGATCCTGGGCACGAGCCCGCGTGCCATTGACCTAGCCGAAGACCGCGAGGAGTTCGGCAAGGTTCTCGAAGCTGCTCACTGCCCGGCGCCCGCGCACGATACGGCGCACACGCCTGAGCAGGTCATCTCCGTCGCCGAAAAGGTCGGCTACCCAGTCCTCGTGCGCCCCTCCTTCGTGCTGGGCGGACGCGGCATGGCGATTATCAACGACGAGCCAGCGCTTCGCGACTACCTCGCAAGCCACGACTCCGAGCTGCTCTTCTCCCGCGGTCCGCTCCTCATTGACCGCTTCCTCGATGCGGCGATCGAGATCGACGTCGATGCCCTGTACGACGGTGAAGAACTCTTCATGGGCGCGATCATGGAGCACATTGAGGAAGCCGGTATTCACTCGGGTGACTCCTCCTGCGTCTTGCCTCCTATGACGCTGTCCGCACGCGAGCTCGAGCGCATCACGGCCTCGACGGAAGCGATCGCACGTGGCGTCGGCGTGCGCGGCCTCATTAACATCCAGTTCGCGTTGCTCTCCGACACCCTGTACGTCATCGAGGCAAACCCGCGCGCGTCACGTACCGTCCCCTTCGCCTCAAAGGCAACCGGCGTTCAGCTGGCGAAGGCCGCAGCGCTCATCCAGGTCGGCGCAACGATCGCTTCGCTGCGCGAGCGGGGAATGTTGCCCGCCTACGATGCCCGCGAGATTCACGACGGTGGCTCGATCGCCGTCAAGGCTGCGGTCCTGCCTTTCAAGCGCTTCCGCACCGCAGGCGGCGAAATCGTCGATACCGTGCTCGGTCCCGAGATGCGCTCCACGGGTGAGGTCATGGGCATCGACCGCGATTTCCCGACGGCTTTCGCCAAGTCGCAGCTCGGCGCCTCGACCGATATGCCGACCTCCGGTACGGTCTTCATCTCGATCGCTGACACCGACAAGCGCGCAATCGTCCTGCCGGCGGCTCGCATGCACGAGATGGGCTTCACTATCCTGGCAACCTCGGGCACCGCGTCCGTTTTGCGCCGCAACGGCATCGAAGCTCAGGCAGTCCGCAAGTCGTCTGAGGGCCGCGGCGATGGGGGAGAGCCGACTGTCGTCGACCTCATCAACGAGGGGGCGATCGACATGGTCGTCAATACACCTCAGCGCAGCGCTCCGCGTAACGACGGTTACCAGATCCGCGCGGCTGCCGCCTCGCAAGACCGACCCGCTGTCACAACACTCCAGGCGTTCAATGCGATGGTGCAGGCCATCGAAGTTCGTATGCGCGGGGCATACTCCGTGCGTAGCTTGCAGGAATGGGACATTATCCGATCGGAGGAAACGCGATGACCGCATCTGTTGTAAAGCCTGCATCTTCCGTCGGCTTTGGAGACCGCCTCTACACCGCCATGCGCACGTATGGGCCGGTATGCGTCGGTATCGATCCTCATGCCAGCCTCCTCAAAGAATGGGGACTTGACGACGACGCGAATGGTGTGCGAGAGTTCTCCCTCCGTGTCATCGAGGCACTCGGTGGACGCGTGGCCGCTTTCAAGCCTCAGGCCGCTTTCTTCGAACGGCATGGCTCGCATGGTGTTGCCGTCCTCGAAGAGGTCATCGCCGCATGTCGCGAGATCGGCACTCTCTGCATCGTGGATGCCAAGCGGGGTGACATTGGCTCGACGATGGATGGTTACGCACATGCGTTCCTCTCGGATTCGTCGCCGCTTGCGGGAGACGCCGTGACTCTGTCGCCTTATCTCGGCGTCGGATCACTGACTCCGGCACTCGAGCTTGCACGTCAGACCGGCAGGGGAGTGTTCGTCCTCGCCCTCACCTCGAACCCTGAGGGCGCGTCCGTACAGCACGCCCGCACCGCAGATGGAATCAGCGTTGCTGGTCATGTCGTGTCCCAACTGGCGGACTTTAACAGCCAGTGTGAGCAACAACACCTTGGTCCTGCTGGCATCGTCGTAGGTGCTACCGTCGGCGACGCTGTCAAGCGATTGGGCATTGATCTAGCGGCTCTCAATGGCGCTTTTTTGGCGCCAGGAGTTGGCGCACAAGGCGCCGGTCCAGCGCAGGTCAGGGAGGTTTTCGCCGGAGCGACGGATGCTGTCCTCGCTTCGTCTTCCCGCGCAATCCTGCGTTCCGGCCCAGCCATCACCGGCCTTCGAGACGCCTACCGTGCGACGGTTGATTCGCTGCAATAATCTGCTGTGTTACTAAAGAAGCAGCGTTTTGGTCTGGCACTAGTGGTCGGGAAGGTGACATAGTTTATTTACCGAAGATCCCAACGGAGGAGATGATCAGAATGGCACTACCTGATCTCACGCCAGAACAGAGGGCGCAAGCTCTTGAGAAGGCAACGCAGGCACGGAGGCGTCGCGCCGAAGTGAAGAACGCGCTCAAGGCGCGCTCGATGAACCTGTCGGAGGTTTTGGAACTCGCTGATTCAGACGAGGCCGTGGCGAAGATGAAGGTCGTTTCGCTACTGGAGTCGCTACCGCGCGTCGGCACGAACACGGCCGCCGTGCTGATGGACGAGTACAAGATTGCTCAGAGCAGGCGCGTGCGTGGCCTCGGCCCCGTCCAGCGGAAGGCGCTCGTCGAGCGTTTCGGCTGACGCGGTAAAGCGTGGCACACTTGAGTCATGACTAAGGCTCAACTGACTGTCCTCGCTGGCCCTACGGCCGTTGGAAAGGGAACTGTTGTCGTTGCACTCACAAAGCGCTACCCGGCACTAAAAGTGTCGGTCTCGGCAACGACTCGCGATCCTCGACCCGGTGAACTGAACGGTGTCCACTACTACTTTGTTTCCCCCCAAGAGTTCGATGCAATGATCGAACGGGGAGACATGTTGGAGTGGGCGCTTGTTCATGGGAAAAACAAGTATGGGACTCCCCGTGGTCCGGTCGATGAAGCTCTCAATGCCGGCAATCCCGTGCTCCTCGAGATTGATTTGGCCGGTGCACGCCAGGTGCGCGCCAATAGGCCCGACGCGCAGTTCATTTTCCTTGCCCCTCCCTCGTGGGAGGAGCTTCAGCGCCGCCTCATCGGCCGTGGTACCGAAGGCCCCGAAGAGCAGGCTCGGCGCCTAGCCACTGCCCGCGTTGAGCTTGAGGCGGCTTCGGAGTTTGATCACGTTGTGATCAACGACGATGTGGAGCGCGCGGTGGATGAACTGGCTCGGCTCATTGGCCTGGAGTAATATCTATCTGAATCCGCCACTGAGAGGAAAACACGCATGTCCGGAATTGTTGCCCAGCCCGTGGGCATCACGTCCCCGCCCATTGACGATCTGCTGGAGCACGTCGATTCCAAGTACGCGCTGGTGATTTTCGCTGCGAAGCGCGCGCGCCAGATTAACTCCTACAATCTGCAGCTTCAGCAGAACATGATCCAGTTCGTGGGTCCGGTCGTCGACGTGCAGCCGGATGAGAAGCCGCTGGCGGTTTCCCTGCGTGAGATCAACGAAGGCCTCCTGTCTCTCGAAGCCAACCCCGAGGCCTGACATGGCAACTGTCGTCGTCGGAGTGACCGGCGGCGTTGCAGCCTTCAAAGCACCCATCGTGGTCCGCGAGTGTCAACGCGCGGGCCACGACGTGTATGTCGCTGCAACACGCGCGTCATTGGAGTTCGTCGGTCGTTCGACCTGGGAGGGCATCACGTCCCGCCCTGTCGCCGTGGATATCGCGGGGGAGGGGCGTGCCGAGCACGTGGAGCTTGCCCGAATTGCCGACCTCATTATTGTCGTACCCGCGACTGCGAATTCCCTGGCGCGTCTTGCCGCTGGCTTCGCGGACGACATGGTGTCGCTGACGATTCTCGCATCCCATGCGCCTGTCGTCGTTGCCCCGGCGATGCACTCCAACATGTGGTTGGCGCCTGCTACACAGGCCAACGTGCGCACGTTACGTGAGCGCGGCATCCATGTGATCGATCCTTCCTCCGGTGCACTTGGCTCAGGTGACAGCGGCATCGGTCGCCTTCCAGATCCTGAGGAGATCGCGCGAAAGGCCCTTGAGGTGCTCTCTACCTACGAGCAGGCATCCCATGCGCTCACCGGTCGCACCGTCGTTGTCACGGCCGGCGGTACTCGCGAGCCGATTGATCCTGTTCGTTTCTTGGGAAATCAGTCGTCTGGTCGGCAGGGGCTGGCAATCGCATCGGCGGCAGCACGAGCTGGGGCGGCGGTCAGGGTCATCGCGGCCAATATTGAGTCGGCGCTCCTCGCCGGACTTCCGTCAGGCGTGCAGGTCACCCGCGTGGGCAGTGCCCTTCAGATGCGAGAAGCCACGGTCAGCCAGGTCGTAGACGCCGATGCTCTCGTCATGACGGCCGCCGTCGCTGACTTCCGTCCGGAGGCCGTTTCACAGTCAAAGATGAAGAAAGACCCAACAAACGAGGAGGCGCCTACCATTCGTCTCGTGCGCAACCCCGATATCCTTGCCGAGATCGGACGCAGTAAGAAGCGCCCGCCCCTCGTCATTGGTTTCGCGGCTGAAACCGGCACAGACGAGGAGATTCTCGCGTACGGTGCCGATAAGGCGGCGCGTAAGGGAGCAGACTTCATCTGCCTGAACCGGGTGGGCACTGGCGTCGGGTTCGGCGACGTTTCGAATGACATTCGCATCCTCAATGCCAACGGTCACATCGTCGGCCGTTACGTCGGCTCGAAGGATGAAGTGGCCGCAGGTCTTGTCGGCCATGTGGCCTCATTCCTTGATAATCTAAAGTGGTGAGTCAACAGCTTTTTTCTTCTGAGTCCGTTACCGAAGGCCACCCCGACAAGGTCTGTGACCGCATTTCCGATGCGATCCTTGACGCGCTGCTCGCCGCCGATCCTCGCTCGCGTGTCGCCGTTGAAACGATGGCAGCTACCGGCCTCATTCACGTCGCCGGTGAGGTGACGACTGAGGCGTACGTTGAGATCCCGGAGATCGTGCGCCGTGAGATCCTCTCGATTGGGTACGGCTCCTCGCGTGTTGGCTTCGATGGCGCGTCCTGTGGCGTCTCTGTGTCGCTTGACGGCCAGAGCCCCGACATCGCCGGCGGCGTCGACGAGGCCCTTGAGGTGCGCGGCACCCAGGGCGGCGACCCCCGTGATCGCCTCGGCGCTGGCGACCAGGGCATCATGTTCGGCTATGCTTCCTCCGACACCCCCGATCTCATGCCTGCCCCCATCTGGCTCGCTCACCGCCTCGCGAAGCGCCTGACCGACGTGCGCAAGCAGGGCATTGTTGAGGGGCTGCGACCCGACGGCAAGACTCAGGTGACTCTTGCCTATGAGAACGGCCGCCCGGTAGGCATCGATACGATCGTTGTGTCAACCCAACACGACGAAGCGCTCTCGCAGTCGGCGATCGCCGACGCGGTGCGAGACCACGTCATTACTCCTGTGATCGAGGAATCCAACCTCAGCCTGGCTACCGGTGCGATGAATGCTCTCATCAACCCGTCCGGACGCTTTGTCCTGGGTGGCCCGGCCGCAGATGCCGGCCTCACCGGACGCAAGATCATCGTCGACACCTACGGTGGCATGGCCCGCCATGGAGGCGGTGCCTTCTCCGGCAAGGACCCGTCAAAGGTTGATCGTTCCGCGACCTACGCCGCCCGATGGGTCGCCAAGAACGTCGTGGCCGCAGATATCGCCCAGCGTTGCGAGATTCAGCTGGCATACGCGATCGGGCGCGCCCGCCCAATTGGCCTGTACGTCGATACCTTTGGGACCGCTTCGGTGCCCGAGGAACGCATCGCGGATGCAATCCGCGAGGTCTTCGACCTGCGTCCCCTCGGCATGATTGAGGACCTCGATCTGCTGCGTCCGATCTACCGCGAGACTGCTGCCTACGGTCACTTTGGTCGCGGCCAGTTCCCGTGGGAGGCCACCAACCGCGTCGAGCAGCTCAAGGCCGCGCTCGCATGAGCGAGGCACGGGAAGTCGAGGACTACCTCCCCTCGTACGAGACCGAGGACGCTCGCCGCGCATGGCGTCGGCGCACAAGCCTGGAGATGATCATCTCCGGTTGCATCGGCCTCGTTACGTCTTTCGTGCTGTCGATCGAGGCGTGGCAGCTTGCCGCCGACTCATCGACGCGCTTCGGTTGTGATATTTCGTCCGTCCTGTCGTGTTCGACGGTTGCTCAGACGTGGCAGGCTCGCATCCTCGGCTTCCCGAACGCCTTCCTTGGCATCTTTTTCGAGGCCGTTGTTCTCGCTATTTCGGTAGCGATTTTTTCCGGCGTGAAGTTTCCGCGTTGGTACATGTTGGGCACGAACCTGCTGTATACGATCGCGTTGTTCTTCGCGTTCTGGCTCTTCGGGCAGTCGTATTTCATCATTCAGGTGCTGTGCCCGTGGTGTCTGCTCATCACCCTGACGACGACGCTCGTGTTCGGCGGCATTACCCGTATCAATATCCGTGACGGCGTCATCCCAACGCCCGAGGGGCTGCGGCGCGCCGTCGCCCAGGGACTCGACTGGGCTCTCTGGGGACTCATCGTGTTCGGTGTCCTCGCCATGGTGGTCGCGAAGTACGGCCTGAAGCTTCTCGGCTGAGTGCGGGACGCAGATGAGTGCGGGCCGTGATTCACTAGGATCATGACTTCCCAACAGGGCATGCTTGACGGTTTCGATCCGCCGCGCTCTCGCAGCGTGGAGATCGCCCGCGTGCTCGTTGACGTCGACCTTGCGCATATTGATCGGCCCCTCGACTACGTTGTTCCAGACAAGCTGATCGACCAGGCCACGGTTGGGAATCTGGTTCGCGTGCGCTTCTCCGGCGCGCGCGTCGATGGATGGATCATTGAGCGTACACGCCGTGATGTACTCGACGATGCCGCTCATATTGAGTCGGTCTCCTCGTCGATTCCGGTGTTGACTCCCGCGCTCTATGAGACTGCTCGGCGCATTGCCGGGCGTTTTCTTGCGACAACATCGCAGGTCCTTTCTCTCGCTATTCCTCCCCGGCACGCACGGGGTGAAACGCGCGTGTTGGAGCAGGCACCCCTGCCGTGGCCGCGTCTGGAGGCTCCGTCAGCATCAGCGGGGTGGGGAGCATACTCGGCTGGTGAGGCACTGCTGAGCAGACTCTCGTCCGGCGAATCCCCTCGCGCGGTCGTGACCGCTCTGCGCCCCCTCATGCGCCGCTGTCTGTCGGATGCCGTTGCGGCGACAGTCGCATCAGGTCGCAGCGTCATCGTCGTTACGCCCACCGGCGAGGACGCGACGCGATATGCGCGCTCTCTCGAGGAGGATCTCGGCGTCCCCGTCGTGGTGACGGGCAGTGAGGCGGCGCCCGAAGAGCGGTACCGTATCCACGCAGCCGCAACACTTGGTCGTGTTCCGATCGTTGTCGGCACGCGCTCTGCAGTGTGGGTCCCATGCGCGTCGCTCGGCCTCATCATCATCTGCGACGACGGGGATGATCGACACCGTGAGCGGCGTTTCCCACGGTGTGACAGTCTTGATGTCGCTGTTCAGCGATGCGCCGTGGAGGGCGCGGGACTTCTCGTCGCCTCGTACGCGCGTTCCGTCAAGGCTCAAGCTCTCGTTCGTTCCGGCTGGGCGGCGAGCCTCGATCCGTTCCCGGGTGCGTTGCGCGACGCAACGCCGCGCGTCCATCTGCATGGGGTCACGGAGGCCGAACGCGAGGGGGCCAGCGGCCATATGCGCATCCCGCAGGCGGCTCTGCGTATGATCCGCCAGGGCCTGCGCGAAGGTGCTGTTCTTATTCAGGTCGGTGCTTCCGGCTATTGGCCGACGGTCGTGTGCCGCCGCTGCGGCGAGCACGCACGCTGCCGCCATTGCTCCGGCCCGCTCGCGCTGGGCAGCGGGGGAGAGATGACGTGTTCGTGGTGTGCGCGCACCTCCGTCTCGTGGCGTTGCCCCCACTGTTCGGGTACTGACCTACGGGCAGCCCGCGTCGGTTCCACACGCACAGCGGAGGAGATCGCTCGCAACCTTCCGGATGCATCCGTGCTCGAATCCTCAGCTGCACATCGGATCAACCGCCAGCTGCCGGCGCGCCCGACGGTCGTTGTGGCCACACCGGGTGCTGAGCCGGACGTTGATGGAGGATACGCCGGAGCCATCATCCTTGATGCCCACGCCCTCGCCGGTCGTGCCGAGCTGTGGGCACCGGAGGAAGCCGCCAGGCGCTGGCTCAACGCACTGTCGCTCGTCCGCCCAGGTCACCCCGGCCTCGTCGTGGGGACGATTCCGGACGCGTTGGGTCAGACGCTTGTGCGCTGGGCTCCCACTGACTACGCCGATCGTCTCCTGGACGAACGCGAGGCACTTGGCTTCTTCCCGGCCACGACGATGGTCGCTCTGGACGGTCCTTCGGCTCAGGTACGCCAAGTTGCCGAGCAGGTCATTCGTGAGGGCGGCGCGGAGCTGGTGGGTACGGTCGTGCGCCCGGCGACTCGCGAAGGCGAGGAGAACGAGGTGCGTACACTGGTGCGAACCCCGTTGGCGGGCGCTCCGGCGATGCTTGCGGTTCTTGCTGATATTCGGCGTTCTCGCAGCGCACGCAAGGTACCACTCGTCAAAATGAGCGTGAACCCACCCGAACTCTTCTGAGTCAGGGCCTGCCCAGTGCCGTAAACTGGCGGCCGTGCGCATTATTTTTGCTGGTACCCCCGAAGCCGCAGTCCCCACGCTGAAGGCACTGTTATCGTCATCCCACGAGGTCGCTCTCGTCATTACGCGTCCACCTGCTCGACGCGGTCGTGGAAAGACGATGTACCCGTCACCGGTGGCGGAAGTAGCCGCAGCGTGTGGCGTTGAACTGTTGGAGACAACCACGCTCAAGACTCCCGACATCGCGCAGCGCATCGAGAGCATCCAGGCTGATCTCGGTGTCGTCGTCGCCTACGGCGGCCTCGTTCCTCCGAACGTGCTGGCGATGCCCACGCATGGCTGGGTCAACCTGCATTTCTCGGATTTGCCCAGGTGGCGCGGCGCTGCCCCCGTCCAGTGGGCCATTCGCGCAGGCGACGCGACGACCGCGTCCTGCGTCTTCAATCTCGAGGAAGGTCTGGATACGGGCGATGTCTATTCGCGCGTCGAGGTCCCGATCCGCCATGAGAGTGCTGGTGAGCTGCTCACATCGATGGCCGAGGCTGGGGCACCCCAGGTGCTCAGCGTCGTCGATGCGCTCGCTCACGGCAGTGCAGCAGCCATCCCGCAGTCCTCGGAAGGCGTGACGCACGCGCGGCGCCTCGAGCACGTCGATGGCTACGTCTCGTTCACGCACGACGCCCGGTACGAGGATCGCCTCATCCGTTCTGTGACTCCGAACCCCGGGGCCTACACGGTGCTGCCAGATGGGGCCCGCATGAAGCTCGACATGGCAATGCCCGTGGACCGAGATGATCTCGCACCCGGGCAGCTCGAAGTGACGAAGAAACAGGTGACCGTTGGATGCGCAAGCGGTGCTCTCGTGCTCGGTAAGGTCGCACCGGCCGGCAAGTCGTGGATGGACGCGGCCGCATGGGCCAGGGGAGCGCGGCCTTCTGACGACCTGCGCTTCGGTGGAGAGCCGGAGGGGGCGCGATGAGCGAGAGGCGCTACGCGGACGGCTACCGCAAGCTGCGTCAGGCCGACGAGCCCCGTCGCATTGCCTACGAGGTTCTGCACGAGGTCGCCACGCAGGGAGCGTTCGCAAACATCATCTTGCCGAAGGCGCTGCGCCAGGCCCGGCGCGACGGACATTTTTCTGACCGTGACGCGGCCTTCACGTCAGAGCTTGTCCACGGTACACTGCGCGCGATCGGGCGCCTCGATTGGGTGATTGCGCGTCACATCGATCGCCCGCTTGGAGATCTCGATCCCCGCGCCCTCGTCATCCTGCGCATGGGGGCCCACCAGCTTCTCGATATGCGTGTGCCCGACCACGCGGCCGTGTCGGCAACGGTGGATGTCGCGCGCGAACATCTCACGGACGGTCCTGTCCGTTTCGTGAATGCTGTCCTGCGCTCGATCACCCGCGAGGATCCCGCCGCACGCGAGGCGGCCTTGGACGCGATCGCAGACGAAGACCAGGCGCTGGGAGTGCGTTACTCGCATCCCGCGTGGATGGTCGCCGCTTTCCGCGAAGCGCTGCGGGCGCACGGTTACCCCGAGGATGAACTTGTCGATGTACTGGCGGCTGATAACGAGGTTCCCACGGTCACCCTGGTCGCCCGCCCCTCACTGATGAGCGTCGATGAGCTTGCCGACGAGGCCGAGGACATTCTCGACACGCGGGTTGCCCTCGGAGCTGTGTCTCCTTTTGCGGTTCTTCTTCAGTCCGGTGATCCCGCACGTCTTCCGTCCATTCGTGATGGCCGGGCGGGTGCGCAGGACGAGGGGTCGCAGCTCGCCTCCCTCATCGCCGCGTCGGCCCCCGTTAGAGGCGGCACCGATGAGCGCTGGCTCGACCTGTGCGCGGGCCCCGGCGGTAAGGCCGCGCTCCTGGCCGGCCTCGCCGCCAACGTCGGAGCACGCGTGACCGCCAACGAGGTGCACCCGCACCGCGCCCGCCTCGTCGAGCGCACAACGCGTCAGTTCGACTCGATCGAGGTCGTGAGCGGTGACGGCCGTACTTTCGGTGGGGGACGCAGCGCTTGGCCACTGGCGTCCTTCGACCGTGTCATCGTCGACGCACCCTGCTCGGGCATGGGGTCCATGCGGCGTCGCCCCGAGTCCCGATGGAATCGCACCCCCGCAGACGTCGAGGAACTCACCGTCCTTCAGCGCGAGCTACTTGATCGTGCGCTCGCTCTGACGCGCCCCGGAGGCGTTCTCACCTATATCACGTGTTCACCGCATGCGGCGGAGACACGTGATCAGGTCGCGCGTCTGCTGGAAAGCGGTGAGGTTGAGCTGCTTGACACCGTCGCACTCGCCAACGAATGCACACCCGAGGCTCTGGACGTACCCGCGTCTGCGGGCATCATCAAGGGCTACGACGGTCGTACGTTGCAGCTGTGGGACCACCGTTTCGGTACGGATCTTATGTTTGTGGCCTGCCTACGTAGGCGCTAGCATATGCGTTATGAACGCCACAATTAGCCCGTCGATCCTCAACTGCGACATCGCTGACCTGCGCGGTGAGCTCACCAAGATCGCAGGAGCGGATATCGCTCACGTTGACGTCATGGATAACCATTTCGTCCCGAACCTGTCATGGGGTCTGCCCGTCGCGGAAGCAGTCGTGAAGTCCGGCATCCTACCGGTTGACGCGCACCTGATGATCGAGGATCCGGATCGCTGGGCGCCGCAGTACGCCGAGGTCGGCTGCGAGTCCGTCACCTTCCACGCTGAGGCGGCTGCGGCACCACTGCGCCTCGCACGCGAGCTGCACCGCATCGGCGCGCGCGCCGGCCTTGCACTGAAGCCAGCAACCGATATCGCGCCCTTCGTGGACATCCTCAACGAGTTCGACATGATCCTCATCATGACTGTCGAACCCGGCTTCGGCGGGCAGCCCTTCATCGAACAGATGATTCCGAAGATTGAGCGAACGCGCGCCGCGATCAACGCTGCTGGGCTGCAGGTTTCAATCCAGGTTGACGGCGGTATTTCCCGCGCGACTATCGAACGTGCAGCCGAGGCTGGGGCAGACAACTTCGTCGCGGGTTCCGCGGTGTTCCGAGCCCACGACGCACACCGCGAGGTCGAGGCGCTGCGCGAACTCGCCAACGCTCACACGCACTGACTGATAGGACGTTGGGCAGGCGGACGCGAGGGTATCCGACCCGGCCGCTTCTGTTCGTCCATCGCGGATATCCCTCGCATACTGAGCTCGTCGGTGGCACAATGGCACACGAGTACTCCGGGGTCGGTGAAAGTCCGAACCGGCGGTGATAGTCCGCGACCCACCCTCACAGAACGAGGGCGGTTGAGCCGGTGAAATTCCGGCACCGACGGTGAAAGTCCGGATGGGAGGAGTGCATGAGGCGCATCCGTGCGTCTGCTGTGCTGCGCGTACCCCCGGTGTCGGAAAGTAAGTCGTGGCAATTCGGAACAAGCCCCGCGGTGCGCTCACCGTCGTGGCACCGATCATCTTTCTTGCCCTTGTGTTGGCAGGATGGTGGCTGACGACGACGCTGACCGGCATCGAAGCCTGGCGTCTGCCCGATCCGCTTGCTGTTGCCAGAAAAAGCGTGGCGCTGCTTCAGCGCCCTGCCACCTGGCGCCAGATCGCGGTGACGGGAGGCGAGGCTATCGCGGGGTGCGCGCTCGGAACGGTCGTTGCGCTGCCACTCGCGTATGCGATCTACCGCTGGCGGCTGTTGGCCGCCGCGGTGGAACCCTTCCTTGGAGCAACCCAAGCGTTGCCCGCCATCGCAATTGCCCCCATTCTCGTGCTGTGGGTCGGGTATGGCATCACACCGGTTATTGTGCTGTGCGCATTAATGGTGTTCTTCCCGATCCTCGTGTCCACCGTCGTCGGTTTACGTCATATCGATCATGAACTGCTGGAAGCTGCCGCGCTCGACGGCGCGACGGGCTGGACGATGGCCGCACATATGGAGCTACCTCTTGCCGCTCCCGCGATTCTGGGCGGCCTTCGTAACGGGTTTGCTCTGTCTGTGACGGGCGCGGTCGTGGGGGAGATGGTCATGGGAGGGTCCGGGCTCGGGCAAGTACTCACTCAAATGAGAAGCAACGTGGACACCGCCGGCATGTTTGTCGTCATCGCGATCCTGTGCATCATGGCAACAATTTTGTACGTCATCGTGTATCGAATCGAGCGGTCGAAGCGCTACACCATCACGCAGTGAAGGAGACATCCCTTGAAGCTTTCCACTATCGTTCGCGCGACCGTTATCGGTACCAGCGTTTCGCTGGCGCTGGGCGCTTGCACAGTCAGTCCCGGTGCCACGCAGTCGGGCACGTCCTCGCAGGGCGCCTCGGACGTGACGATCGGTCTGACCTACATCCCGAACGTGCAGTTTGCCCCCGTCTATGTCGCTGATTCTCAGGGGCTGTATAACGACGCCGGCATCACGCCCACCGTTCGCCATCACGGCTCGGACGAGGGCCTGTTCACGGCGCTTCTCGCCGGCCAGGAGGACGTGGTCATTGCCTCCGGCGACGAGGCCGCCGTGGCAGCCTCACAGGGCCTGGATCTCGTGTCGATTGGCCAGTATTACGCGACCTACCCGGGGAGTGTCATCGTCCCCGCCTCGTCATCGATCACGAACCTGGCTGACCTCGCCGGAAAGAACATCGGTATTCCGGGCGAGTATGGTTCGAGCTACTACGCCACTCTTGCCGCTATTAAGGCCGGTGGCCTGCAGACGTCGGACGTAACCATTTCGTCGATCGGCTACACGCAGCAGGCGGCCCTCGCGGCTGGCCAGGTGGACGCAGTCGTTGGCTTTACCAACAATGACGCGGTGCAGATGAGACTCGCGGGCATCGACATCCGGGAGATCCCGTTGGATGGTGCCTCGACTCCGCTGGTGGCGGCCTCGATTATTACGACGCGCGAGTGGGCGCAGGCTCACCCCGATGCGGCGCGTGCGGTCGTGTCCGCAACCACCGACGCGATGAATGCGATCGCCGCCGATCCCCAGATCGCGATTGACGCGACCGCGAAGTGGGACACGACGCTCAGCGACGAGACGTCGCTGGCCGCAGCGAATGCGGTGCTCGCCGCGACTGTTCCGCTGTGGCTCGGAGATGACGCGCACGCTGACGGCATGCAGGATCTCGCCACGTGGTCTTCCATGGTGTCGTTCCTGAACTCCATCGGGGTCCTCGAAGGAGACGTCGATCCAAGCGCCATCGTGAGCAACGAATACGCGAGTACCGCCGATACCGCGTCTTCTCAGTCCTGACGGTGCGCCGCACGCTCGGGACGCGCGCGTTTCGCGTAGGGTAGGCGGGTGAGTACCGCCGTCAACGCTAACGTGCGCGTCCTCGAGCTATTTGTGGAGCTCCTGGGCGCTCGTCCCGGGCGCACCAAGGCGCAGCTGCGGGAGCTTCCGGGCTATCAGGGGCTTGCAGATGATGCTTTTGAGACCCAGTTCCAGCGCGATAAGGATGCGCTGCGTGACGCGGGCGCTCACATGACGATTCGTTCGGGGGAGCGCTACAGCATTTCCTGGGATTCTTTCGCTCCAGGTATTGGGGTGACGAGCGCCGATCGTGCCCTGATGTCGCTGGCTGCGCGCGCGTGGGATAGCAGCGAGTTTTTCGCCGATGCGATCGACGCAAAAGCCGCTGCTGCGTCCTGTGATGATGTCTGCGCTCCCACGATTCGTCTTGGGCTCACTGGCCTCGGAGCTGCAACCGCTTTGTCTCAGGCCATTCGTGAACGCCGAGTGGTGTGTTTCGAGTACCCGGGGTCTGAGCAGTTGACGGAGCGTTCCGTGGAGCCGTGGGCTCTGTCGGTTCAGGGCCGTGCTCTGTACCTGTGGGGCTGGGACCTCGACCGCAGCGCCGAGCGAACGTTCCGTATCTCGCGCATACGCTCGCAGGTATCTTTCATCGGGGAGCCGGGGGACGCATCGGTTCCTCCCGAGGGACACACTCCTCCTCGGGTCTCCTCCTTCGTCTCTCCCGTCGTCGATATACGCGCGGGGTCTCCCGCACGAACGATTCTTCACGGCTACGAGGCCGGGGGAGTGCCCGAGGAAGTGGGCTTGCCTCGGCGAGGCTGGGAACGCGTCGGCCTTGAAGGCGCCGAGCTGGGCACGTGGATCGCTCGGATTCTCCCACTGGCCGCTGACGTGGTGGTCGTGTCTCCGCACGCTCTGCGCGACGCCATATTGACGCGCCTGCATGCAGCCGCCACGTGGGGGGAAGACGATGCCTGAGAACGTTCAGCTAGCAGTTGTCCGTCTTGCGTCGATGGTGACGTGGATGAGTGAGCATCCTGGCTCAACCGTCGACGATATTGCCGCTCACTTCCACCGTACGCGTCGGCAGGTGCGCCGCGACGTTGAATATCTCGCGTCCGTCGGAGACTCACTACCCGGTGCCTCGTTTGAGGTCGATTGGGAGCTCTACGAGCGAGAACAACGCGTCACGCTGCGCTCGACACTCGGCGCATCCGCGCCACTGCGACTGTCCGCACTCGAGGCGCAGGCGCTTCTCATCGGTTTGTCTGCGATAACGCCTTTGTTGGGCAGCGATCTTGCCGCCCACGTCCCTCATGCTGCCCTCGTTGTCTGTGCTCTGGGAGGCTTGAAGGAATCGGACGGGGAGCAGTACGTGGAAGCGATTGCTTCCCCGGCCTCGTCGAGCGCGAGCCTGGAGGCCCTGCGTGATGCGCTCGTGCGCGAAGAGCGCGTCTCTTTCACCTACGTGTCTGCCTCGGGTATCCAGACGCGCCGCGTCGTCGACCCGTGGTCGCTCGAGGCGACCGCAACAGGCTGGCTCCTGCGCGGCTGGTGTACGCGTGCGGGGCAGGCTCGCAGTTTCGCGGTCGCGTCAATCAGTGACGTGCGCGGCGAAGGTCGGCGCGTTGAGGAGCCCCGCCGCGTGCGCCAGGACGCACCGACCTGGACGCTCGAGGTTGATCGCGATGCTCGATGGATCGCCGACGATTACGACGGTCACATCGCCGCCGAGCTCACCGATGGGGGAGCGCGGGTTACCCTGCCCGTCTGGAATGAACAGTGGGGCCTGAGTCTCCTGATTGACATTGCCCCGCACCTGCGTACTGTTTCGCCGGACATGCGCCGGGCTGCCGCGCGCCATGCACGCACGATCTTGGCGAAGTGGACCAGAGAGGATGCATCGTGAGCCCAAAACGACGTCGGCATCGCACCCGTGAGACGCACGCTCACGCTCATGAGGAGGAGGTCGGCCTGGGGGTGGGCAGCGCCGCACAGCGCTACGCCGCCTACAAAGCGGAAGCACAGACGGCCGCCTCGCTGCGTGCCCGCTGGGTCTCAACGCTCAGCTTCACCCCTGATCCATTCCAGATTCAAGCGCTCGATGCCGTCGAGGCCGGCAGCTCCGTCCTCGTTGCTGCACCCACCGGTGCGGGCAAGACGATCGTTGGGCAGTTCGGCGCATATGTCGCTCTCGAGCAGGGAATGCGCGCGTTCTACACGACTCCTATCAAGGCTCTTTCCAACCAGAAATACCTGGAGTTGTGCGACCTGTTCGGAGCGGACAACGTCGGTCTCGCAACCGGTGACACGTCGGTCAATCCCGGCGCACCCGTCGTCGTTATGACGACCGAAGTGCTGCGCAACATGATCTATGCGGGCACACCCCTTGACGACCTGGGCGTGGTTATTCTTGACGAGGTGCACTACCTGGCGGACAAGATGCGCGGCCCGGTGTGGGAGGAAGTGATCATTCACCTACCGGCGCACGTCGCGATCATTGCTCTGTCCGCGACGGTGTCGAATGCCGAGGAGTTCGGCGCGTGGATCCGCGAGGTACGGTCCTCGTGCGAAATCGTCGTCTCCGAAAAGCGTCCCGTGCCGCTCTACCAGCACATGATCGTCGGCGAGGACATCTTCGACCTCTACGCCCCGACGGGGAGAGGAAAGCTCAACCCCGAGCTGGTCGCTGCAACGCGCGATTCAGGAATGCGAGGAGGCCGGGGTTCACGCTCGTGGAATCGCGAGGTTCACGTTCGCCGTGAGTCGCGTCCTTCGACGCTCATTTCTCTCGATCGCGCCGGGCTGCTGCCCGGAATTACGTTCATTTTCTCGCGCGCCGGCTGCGAGGATGCGGTTCGCCAGATGCTGTCCACGCGCATCACCTTGACGACGCGTTCGGAGGCCGCCGAGATCGAGAGCTACGTCGATGAGGTCATTGAGTTACTACCGCCCGAGGACGCAATCGTTCTCGGCGCCGCGGCGTGGAAACGCGGCCTCATGCGCGGCATTGCCGCCCACCACGCGGGAATGCTGCCCCTCATGAAGGAGACCGTCGAACATTTGTTTTCGCGCGGCCTGGTCAAAATGGTGTACGCAACCGAGACGCTTGCTCTGG
The DNA here is from genome assembly GCA_938041695.1 of uncultured Actinomyces sp. Taxonomy (GTDB): domain Bacteria; phylum Actinomycetota; class Actinomycetes; order Actinomycetales; family Actinomycetaceae; genus Pauljensenia. Next base: position 56,322 of record CALISI010000031.1, on the reverse strand, counting down.
GAATCAATATGCCGGCGCGTACAGTCGTCATCGAATCTCTGACGAAGTGGAACGGTTCAGCGCACGTATCCCTCTCGGCTGGTGAATATACCCAGCTCTCGGGACGAGCAGGGCGCCGCGGCATCGACACCGAAGGGCACGCGGTCGTCTCGCACCGTGGGGGAGTGGCGCCCGAGGAGGTCGCTGCTCTCGCTTCGAAGCGCACCTATCCTCTGATTTCTGCTTTCACACCGACGTACAACATGGTGGTCAACCTGCTCGCGCGCTCGACGCGCGCCCAGACCCGCAAGGTCTTAGAGTCGTCATTCGCGCAGTACCAGGCGGACTCTGCCGTCGTCGCGCTGGCATCGCGGCTGAACGAGCTCGAGGTGCAGCGGGACGCAACGATGAAAGACCTGTCGTGTTCTCACGGTGATGTGCGCGAGTATCTGACTCTGCGTGACCAGCTCGGTCAGACGGAGAAGTCGGGGGCTCGGGCGCGCAAGCACGAAGCACGCGAGAAGTCTCGACGCGTGCTGTCCGAGGTGCGCGCTGGAGACGTTCTCGCCCTCGTGCGAGGCCGCAAATCGCGCCTGTGTGTCGTTGGAGCAAAGGCCACCAGCGCCTCGGGCAGGGTCGAGGTGTCGATTATTGGCGAGGACGCAACGTGGCGCGCCCTTGCTCCCGAAGACGTACGTGGTGCGATTGCCGTGGTCGGTCACATGTCCATCCCGGGAGGCTCTGCGCTGCGCCGCACGAAGGAGCGGACGCGTATCGCCGGTGAACTGCGTTCCGGTGCCGCTCAGGGTATCTATGAGGTCCCCTCCGAGCATTCGGATACCTCCGACCCGGTATCCGCGCTACGCGTTGCGATGCGCCAGCACCCGGTCCACCGCTGCCCCCACCGTGAGGAGCATGCGCGTGCAGGCGCCCAGTGGGCTCGCCTGGGACGAGAGATCGACCATCTTCGCTCTTCGATTGACTCCCAGACGGGATCCGTTGCCGCCCAGTTCGACCGCGTCTGCATGGTCCTCGAGCGCCTCGGTTTCCTGGTCGGTGACGAGGTCACCGATGCCGGTCAGCGTTTGCGGCGAATCTTTGGCGAGCGCGACCTGGTGGTGGCCATGTCGATGAATGAGGGCACCTGGAACGAGCTTGACGAAGCGGAACTGGCGTCCATGGTGTCCGCGCTTGTCTACGATTCTCGCTCCGACGACGATGCCCAGCAGCTCGCTCCCTCGGGGGTAGGTATTCACCTTCAGGAGGCCTGGCACGAAAGCCTGGCAATCCTCCAGCGCGTGCATCGCGTCGAGAAGGCATGCGGATGTGAGCCCACCCCGAACCTGGATGCGGGCCTCATGGCAGCGACACTCGCCTGGGCACACGGGTCAACGCTAGCGACAGCTATCGATGCGACGCCGATCCAAGCGGGTGACTTTGTCCGCTGGATGCGCCAGGTCATGGATTGCCTCGGCCAGATTGCCTCGGCTGCGTCAAGCAGTGAGTTGACGCGCAAAGCCGAGGCCGCGAAGGACCGCATCGGTCGCGGTATCGTGGCTTGGTCGACCATTTAGAAGGCTGGAGGGCTTGTGGGCCATCAGGAGACTTTGCAGCGCACCTCGTTTGCGCACGTATGCGGCGACTCGCTCATCGCGGCGATCGCAGGCCTCGCGCTGTACGCGTCATTTCAGCCGGTCGGATGGTGGTGGCTGTCGGTGCCCGCACTGGCGCTATACATCTCGCGCATCGACGAGGCCAGGGCACCGCGGGCGTTAACTGTCACGTTTGTGTTCGGCATGAGCTTCTGGCTTCCGCTCATCAACTGGATTCCGCTCGCCGTCGGTACGACGCCGCCGTGGTTCGTGCTTGCATTCGTACAGACGCTTTTCCTGGTGGCCTGGGTGCTGTTCGCGAGGTGGACACAGCTATGGGCGTGGGCGCGCGGCCCGATCATGCAGGCGCTGCTGTTCGGTCTTACGTGGGCTGGAGTCGACGCGGCGCGCTCCCGGTGGCCGTGGTCAGGTTTTCCGTGGGGCTCCGTTGCGTTGCCTCAGGTGGATTCTCCCCTCGGGCACCTCGCCCCGTACGGCGGCACGACAGTGATCACCGCGGTGGTCGTCGCCCTCGCCGTCCTTGTTCGCCGCGCATTCGCGGCTCGGGATGCATCGGTGATTCGCGAGCACTGGTTTTCACGGCCGGCACTCGCCGTCATCGTCGCGACCGCATACGTTGCGCCTCTCGCCCTCACGCTGCCGAACCAGGCAGAGAACGGAATGCTACGTATCGGTGTCGTCCAAGGCGACATCGCTCTGCCGGGCGCACAGGCTTACAAGCACGAGGGCGAGGTGACCGGCAACAACGTGCGCACTTCCCTCGAGCTCGCGAGCTCACCGGACGTGGTTGATCACCCGCTTGATCTGGCGATCTGGGGCGAGGGGTCCGTCGACCGTGATCCCGTCGCGTTCCCTGCAATCGGGCAGGCGGTTGATCATGCTGCCTCCGCGCTCGACGCACCCGTGCTGATCGGCTACACGAACCTTAATGAACGCGATCGCGTCAAGAACTGGCTCGCGATCTGGGAGCCGGGCCAGGGGTTGGAAGAATCGGCCCGCTATTCGAAACACGTCCCTGTCCCCTTCGGCGAATTCATCCCGTTCCGTGAGTTCATCGCGTCCTTCTCGACCGAAGTCGCACAATCAAGTCGAGACATGGAGGCGGGGGAGGAGCCACCCCTCATGACGGTGCAGGCGCGCGATGGAAGCGCTGTTCCTCTCGCGGTAGGCATCTGTTTCGAGGCCGCCTACCCCATGGTGATCGGCGACGGCGTTGCTCGTGGCGGTCAAGCCATTGTCGTCCCATCAAACAACTATCACTTCCAATCTTCTGGGGAATCCGCGCAGCAGGGGCAGCTCCTACGCATGCGCGCGATGGAGTACTCGCGCAGTGCCGTCCAGGCCTCGACGACGGGCCACTCCTACGTTATTCGTCCCGATGGTTCCATCCTGGAGCAAACAGATACCGAGCAGGCGGCAACGCTCACCGCCGATATTCCGCTTCGTTCCTCTCTGACGCTGACCGCGCAGGCGGGGGAGAAGATTCCACATGCCGTCATGGTTGCGACGCTCATCACCAGCTTCTTCGCCCTCGTGACGGTTATCGGGCAGGGAATAAGGGCACGAGCGCGCGCCAGGCGTGCATCGAACGACTAATTTCGGCAAAATGTGACCCATGACCATTCCTGAGCGCCTTGTTCCCTCTCCTCAGGGAGACCACACCCTGATCGTGATCCCGACGTACAACGAGATGGAGACGCTTCCAGGGATCCTGACGCAGATTTGGTCCCGTGTACCCCGCGCACACATCCTCATCGTCGATGATTCCTCGCCGGATGGAACAGGGGAGTGGGTTGACTCTCGCCGCACGCACGAGGATCGTCTCCATGCCCTTCATCGACCCGCGAAATCCGGGCTCGCCACCGCCTACGTTGCTGGCATGGGCTGGGGCATTGAGCACGACTACCCGTTCATACTCCAGATGGACGCCGACGGATCGCACCGTCCAGTGGATCTGCCGAAGCTATTGACGCGCATGGCTGGACCCGACCGACCCGACCTCGTCATTGGGTCGCGCTGGGTGCCGGGCGGACGCATTAACGGTTGGTCTCACAAGCGCGTCGCGCTCTCAAAGGCGGGGAATTATTATGTCCGATTCTGCCTGGGAACACCGGTGAAGGATGCAACTGCGGGCCTGCGCCTGCACCGCGCCGCCTTCCTGCGAGACAACAACGTACTCGATCAGGTAGCAACGACCGGCTTTGGATTCCAGGTCGAAATGACCGAACTCGAACGGTCTCTGGGAGCGGTGATTGCCGAAGTACCCATCACCTTTGACGAACGCATCGCCGGCGAATCGAAGCTTGATTCGTCGATCTTCGTCGAGGAACTCGTCATGGTAACGAAAGGCGGCCTGGGTCGCCTGACCCAAGCCGCCCGTCGAGCGTTCTCGCAGTAATCAGCCCTTGCGGTACGAACCCTCAGGACGCAGACGCCCCTCGCGGTAAGCGGTGAGCTGCTCGGAAAGTACGACCTCGAGCTCTTCGATGGAGCGACGCTCAAGCAGCATGTCCCAGTGCGTACGCTGGGGCTTGACGGGCTTGTTGTCCTCGTCCTCGACGGTCTCACCGATCAGATCAGCCTGCTGGCCACACTTGCATTCCCAGGTTGCGGGAGCCGTCGCCTCGCTGGAGAGCGTCACCTCGAACTCGTGACCGTTGGGGCACACGTAACGAGCGATGAAACGGTCGGCGAAAACAACGCCGTCCTCGGATTCGAGGGACTTCGCACCGATCTGCATGCCACGCAGTGCGCGGTCAGCCATAACAGCCTCCTGGACGTAGATAAGAAACGGGACCATTCTATCTGACACGTCAAGCGGAACGCTTCCACGGCCACGTCTCCACCCAAGCCCTCGATCCGATAATGTACATTATGTCCGTTTTTCTTTATCGATCCCTCTCCGACCACGCGCTACAGTTGCTGTCATGACGTCGGACCTACACGTACGCTCCCAGCGACCTCCCGCTCTTCGCGAGATCATCGCGCTCTCATTGGCATGCCTGGCATACTCCGTCCTGTCATTCTTGGCCAAGGCGCCCGAGTCTGTCGCTGTGGCTCACGCGCACGACGTCACCGCATTCGAGTCGCGCATTGGCGTCTTTATCGAGGGTTCAGCAAACACATGGTTGACCGCTCACCCACTCCTCGCCTCCCTCGCATCTGCACAGTATGCAGTCTCATTCTTCGCGATGACCAGCTTCGCGTTGGTCGCCCTCTGGCGAAAGGCCCCGGCCCACTACCGCCGGGCACGATGGACGCTCGTTATCATGACGATCGGCGCGCTCATCACCTACTGGACCTACCCCTTGGCTCCCCCACGCCTGGTCCCAGATCTCGGTTTTGTGGACGCTGTCGCCGCTCACACGTCGGCCTATTCTCATCTTTTCGGCACGCTCGCCAATCCTTACGGCGCAATGCCGTCAATGCATACGGGCTGGTCCGTCTGGGTCGCAGTGATGCTCGGAACCTACGTGTGGCGCTCATGGTGGGCGCGGCTGATTCTCGCGTTGCACCCCGCAATAACGATCGTGACAATCGTCGCAACGGCCAATCATTATGTGGTTGACGCCATTGGCGGCTGCGTATACTTCCTGCTTGCCTGGCTCTTTGTCACCATCCTCAACAGGGCGTTACTCGGGAATGTGCGAACGACCGGCGAGACGTCCTAGGAGCTCCCGTCAATAAACGCTAGTGTGGGTGTCATGAGACTCGGAGTTGATTTTGGTACCACAACCACCGCGATCGCTATCGTTGACCGAGGGAACTATCCCATCGTCTCCTTCGTCAACAATAATGACGATACGGTCGATTTCGTCCCGTCGATCATCGCTCTTGACGGGGACCACCTGGTGTACGGCTTCGACGCAGAAGATGCTGCCCACGAAGGTGCACCTCATCTGCGTTCCTTCAAGCGTCTACTCTCCGATCCATCAGTCACTGACACGTCCACTCTGCGCCTAGGTAACCACAGCATCTCAATCCTCGACGCACTGACGGGCTTCCTCAGCTACGTTGAGCACCAGCTGCGCACCAATTCCTCCGTCGCTTCCCTCCCCGCATCTGAGCCGCTCGAGGCTCTCGTCGGCGTCCCTGCGCACGCGTGGTCTGCGCAGCGCTTCCTCACCCTTGAGGCCTTCCGCCGAGCCGGCTGGGATGTCCTTGCGATGGTGAACGAGCCCTCCGCCGCAGGCTTTGAGTACACCCACCGTCACGCGGGGACGCTTAACTCGAAGCGCACAGCGATCCTTGTCTACGATCTGGGTGGTGGCACGTTCGATGCTTCGATCGTGTCGGCGACAGGCACACTCCACGAGGTCATGGGATCACGTGGCCTCAACATGGTCGGCGGGGACGACTTCGACGTCGTGCTCGCGAACCGATTGGCCGCAGCGGCTGGTACGGACTCGGGCAAACTCGGCGACGCAGCGTGGCAACGCCTCGTCGAAGATTCGCGCGACGCGAAGGAGGCCCTCTCCCCCTCGACGAAGTTCATTACCGTGCCCGTCGACGGCGAGCCCGTGACGATCCCCGTTGCGGACTTCTACGAGGCAGCCACTCCCCTGGTCGACTCGACTGTCGCCGTCATGGAACCGCTCCTGGTCCCCGACGCCTCTGGCGTCGGCCAGCTGGGCGGAGATATCGCCGGTCTCTACGTCGTGGGCGGAGGTTCGCAACTACCGCTCGTGGCACGTGTCTTGCGTTCGCGCTTTGGACGCCGTGTCCACCGGTCGCCGCACACGGCAGCGTCAACCGCGATCGGCCTGGCCATCGGCGCCGATCCCGAGGCCGCGTACACGGTGCGCGAACAACTCTCGCGTGGCGTTGGCGTGTTCCGTGAGCGCGAAGCAGGAAACTTCATCTCCTTCGATACACTTCTGGAGCCCAACACTGAGCTGGCCCCGGGAGAGACGCTGACCATCAAGCGCCGCTACCGGGCGGCACACAACATCGGCTATTTCCGCTTCGTCGAGTACTCCTCTTTCGACGAGGCAGGGGTGCCGCGTGGCGATCTTCAGCCCTACGGCGAGGTTATCTTTCCCTTCGATCGGGCACTGCGTCTCGATGATATCGATCTCACCACGATTCCCGTCGTCCGCACCGACGATGGGCCTCTCATCGAAGAGTCCTACATTGTCGATGCAAACGGCCTGGTCACCGTTGAGATTACCGACGTCGAAGCATCGTACACGGTGAGCCGTCCGCTCGGTCGCCGCTAATCCGCGCGCAGATAAGCACGCTGACAGAGTAAAAGGGTGTGGGGGCCAGGCTGAGCCTGGCCCCCACACCTTATCGTCGAATACGTCGCGTCAGGACGCGGAGAGTTTCGCGCGGCGTCGCTGCGCCAGTTCGTCGACGAATGTCGGCTCGGAACGCTCAAGCGGCAGCTCAGCGAGAGAACCTTCGACCTCGCGCCAGACGCGGCCAACGGCGATACCGAAAACACCCTGGCCGCCCTGAAGGAGATCAATCACCTCATCTGTCGACGTGCATTCGTACACGGAGGCCCCATCGCTCATCAAGGTAATCGATGCGAGGTCATCCACTCCCCTGTTCTGCAGCGAGGAGACAGCGACACGAACCTGCTGCAGCGATACGCCCGCATCGAGGAGCTTCTTCACCACCTTCAGAACGAGGATGTCACGGAAGGAGTAGAGGCGCTGGGAACCAGAACCACGCGCGGCGCGGATCGACGGCTGGAGGAGGCCGGTACGAGCCCAGTAGTCGAGCTGGCGATACGTGATACCAGCGGCGCTGCATGCAACCGGGCCACGGTAGCCCATCTCGTCGGTGTCAAGGCCTTCGAGCGGGTCGCCGAAAAGCATGCCTTGCCGGCTAGCGACGTTCGCTTGTGCGCTCACTGTCGGGCTCCTTGCAGGTGGTACTTGATGAGAACAGGACTACGGTAGAGCACCGATGCACGGTGGTCAACGACTGAAGCGGCGAGTCTAACCTTCATGTTCAACATGAGACTTAGTCTCCATCGTCCGCGAGAGCAGATACAGCAACCGTCAGCATTTCACGGTGCAGCTCAGCGAACAACTCCCCCAGCTCAACCGCCCGAGCACGCGCACGTTCGCGATCCGCGCCACGGCCTCGTCCCCTCTGTGAGGACACGGTCTGATCGATAATATCGGCACTCCGCTCGGCACCCTGACGGACCGCGCGCAACACGCGCACATCGACGCCGGCGCACTCCAAGCGCGCGATCGCAGACACCGTCTGAACGCAGCGAGCGGGAAAGTACCCCGCCAGGTCTGGCGTAATGAGTCCCAGACGCGTGTAGCGTTCCAACGTCTCCATATCGACGCCCGTCAAGTCGGCCAAGTCCGCAGCAGGGATAGCCCGCCGTCCCCCCAGCGAGACCGTCTGTCCCTCAGAGGAGACGACTTGGGCCACCCTGCGTCGCGTCGGCGTATGCCCGGCATCGAGAGCATCGAGCTGCGCACGGATGACGCTGAGCGGAGTGAACGAGTCACGCTGCTCGGTCAGTACGTAGCGTAGCCGCTCCACGTCAGCGGCCGAGTACTTGCGGTAGCCCGAGCCCGTGCGTGCGGGCGCGACAAGCCCCTCGCTCTCGAGGTAGCGCACCTTGGACAGCGAGATCGCAGGGAACTCTTCCGTCAGGGCATCAACAACACGGCCGATCGACAGCTCGGGACTGTGATCGACGTCGTGCGGCCACGAGCGCTCCTCATGGGACGAAGCCGCCCCCCGTGCATGCGCAACGGCTGCGGACACGTCAGGCCTGCTTGGTCGACGGCTGATAGGTCAGACGATACTTACCAATCTGCACTTCGTCGCCGGCATGCAGCTGAATGGAATCAACGCGCTCACGGTTGACATACGTGCCGTTCAGAGAACCCGAATCGCGGACGACATGTCCGCCCTCGGACGCGATGAACTGGCAATGCTTACGCGACACGGTGACGTCATCAAGGAAAATGTCGGCCTTGGGAGAGCGACCGGCGTTGGTCACCTCCGGATCGAGGAGGAAACGCGCACCCGTGTTCGGCCCGCGCTGAACAATGAGCAGCGCAGAGCCCGCAGGCAGGGCCTCCACTGCTTCGCGGTCACGAGCAGACAGCGCAACGGGTGCCTCTTCGACCTCATCAACCACAGGCGCCAAGCCGAAAACTGAGGTTGCAGTCGGATCGAACGGCTGGTTGTCAGACATTGTGCGCTCCAATAAGTAAGAAGATGGACTCTGATAAGTGTAAACGTTCGCCTTGTATCAGGCGCGAGAACGCCGGTGCGAAACGCCTGCAGCACACAACATCACCCGTAGGTCGCAAACTGAGGTGGCTTCGGGGTAGCGATCGACGAAATCGATAGATCATCAACCGGCGTGATCGTCACCGTCGCCCCCTTGGCTCGCATTTGCGCCGCCGAACCAGCTTGAATGTCGAGGGCTGTCGCAATCGTCTGTCCTTCGCCGATCACCTTCCACGCATACGGAGAGGAGATCGGGGTTCCATCGACGACGATCGAACCAGCCTGGCCAGTGAACGCCGAACGCGTGGACAGACGCACGCCGTTGAGTTCGATGGCCTCGGCGCCGGCGTTACGAAGCTCCCCCAGGGTCTGAACAAACTGCGTAGGCGTCAGATTCGCGCCGGGGTCCGTCACGCCCACCGTCACACCGGGGCCGTGCACCGCGACAGTGCCCGCTGCAATTTGTGCCTGAGTCTGCGCTTTACGTGTGGCCTGCTCGCGAGCGTCGGCCTCACTGGCTGCGCTGCGCAGGTCGTCGAGTTCGCTGGAGAGTTCGCCGCGGCGATTGCGCAGGTTTTGTTCCTGCGTACTGAGCTCATCGAGAACAGTCACGAGGTCCTGTTCTGAAAGCCCCTCAAGCGGGTCCGATCGTTGCGCACGAACCTGAGTCGCCAAAGCGAATCCAAGAATCATGAAAATCACGAGCATCACGACATGGAGCCCGCGGGGCAGCGCGAAGAATGCTTGGCGGGCGCGCGTCCACACCCGGAGGTTGACGCGTTCTTCACGGTGGGTGCCGTGCGCGCGCGTGAGCTTCTCGGGTGTCTCGTCGCTGGCGCGAGCTGTCGAGGATTCTTCGTTCATCTCAAGCCTTCAGTAGTAGGCGGCGAATCGATGCCGTGTTGGAGAAGATACGGATGCCAAGAACGACGACAACCGCCGTCGTCATTGCCGAGCCGACACCGAGCTGCGTCCCCAGGAAGACGAGGAGGCAGGCCACGACAACGTTCCAGAAGAAGGACGTGACGAAGACTCGGTCAGCGAAGCGGCCCTCAAGCCACGCTCGCCCGGCTCCAAAGAGAGCATCGAGGCCCGCAACAACTGCCACGGGCAGGAACGGGGTGAGCCACGCTGGCACCGTCGGATCGAGGAGCACACCGAGAACAATGCCGATGATTAAGCCGATAACGGCAATCATGAAGAACCTCCTTCGTTGGATGCTCCCACCGGCGTTGCGTAGTGGGAGTCCGTAAGCGTGAGCGCTTCCATCGTGATGTTGTTGGAGACTTTCGATGAGACGGTCATACCGGTCACTGACTGCGCAGCCGACAGGTAGTCTCCCGTGGCCCCTCGCACAAGAGAGACAGACAGGGCGTTAGAGTCGCCGATCGCAGAAACTTCGTAGGGCGAAGACACGGGTGTGACATTGACGAGGATGACGGAACCGGCCGTGCGCACGAAGGTGTCGGGGCCAATCCGTTGCCCGTTGACAGAGATTGCGTCGGCGCCAGCAGCCCACAAGGCATTGACGACCATCGCAAGATCCTGGTCACGTACCGCCCCATTCCCCTTGCCGGGACCGCTACGATCCGCGAGCGTAACGGTGATGCCGGGCCCTCGTACCGGAGTCGTTGCAGTCACCATGTCCTGTGCCGGATCGGCGGCTGCGCTCGCGCCCGATTCGGAATACTGATCGATGGCGCGGCCCAGCGACTGCACGTCATCATTCAGGGCTTCGACGGTCGCCGAGAGCTCGGACGCCTGAGTCTTGAGATCAGATTTCACGTCCCCCGAAGGTGCGCGGAGCGAGGAGGTTGCAACGATGGACCCGAAACCGAGTGCGACGGCAACTGCGAAGACGCCAATTTTTCCGATAAGACTCGCTGGCCTCGAACCGTGATCGGCACGATAGTGTTCGTAGCCCGCATCCAGGGGATTGGCGAGCAGGGAGTTCAAGAGGGACATCGAGGCCGCAGGGTCGACATGGACGGCATGGGTGGCCTGCTCCGCCTGCCCTGCCGCGTTACCTCGATGTCCCCCGTGTGTCACTGGTCCTGCTTCCAACGGCGCTGCACGCGCTCGTCACGCTCAAACGCGTCGAGATGCTCGATGACGATGCGGCGCAGCTGCGCGGGTGCATCACTATTGGTGTCGAGCCAGGAGCGCAGCAGGCCTACCGACCGGGAGACGCTACCGTCACGATCACTATCGAGTCCGTACGCGAGCACCCCATTGGCATAGCGCAGTGCCATACCAATCGTGTGGGACTCCCAGTAGGAACGAAGACGATCGACGGCGGCCTCAATGCCCGGTTCACCTTCCCATGACGAGGCCTGCAAACCGGCAAGCGTCGCGGTGAGGAAGTCGTTCGACAGAGTCTCCGAATACACCGACTCCCACGCGTGGCGGCGCGCTTCCTCGATTGGCAGAGAGGCGAGCGCCTCGACGCTCATGCGCGCTGCTTCCCCCGAGCCGTCGGCGCTGCGCCACGCTTCGATGGCACCCGCATCGACGAGGCCTCGCGCCGCCAGCGCTCGGCGCGCGCGCCAGGCAATGTCCGGGTTATCGCTCGCGGCAAAACTGCGCACGGTCGCCTCGTACTCGTCTCCACCGCGTGCCGCGAACTCGGCGATAAAGGCGCGCGTGTAGGAGCGCCAGGCATCGGCGTCTTGCGTCTCACGAGACAAGCGGATCGTGGTGGCCAGGACCTGATCGTGCACGTCTGCGCGCAGGTCACCCGGCAGGAATGACGAAATCGCTTCAGCGATGAACAGAAGCAGACGATCGCGGATGGCTGGCTCAGTCTCCGAGGGCACGGCCGTGAGGACGGCGACGATAAAGCGGCGCGGATCAAGCAAGCCATCGCGCACCGCGTTCCACAAAGACGCCCAGATAACTGCGCGCGTCAGCGCGACGTCGATCGACCCCACGTAGGTGAGCGCGACGTCGGTCGAACGCTCATCCAGGCGCGAAATCGCGTAGGTCAGGTCGTCGTCGTTGACGACGACAAGGTCAGCGGAGGCGGCTCCGCCGGGGACCGCGAGGACCCCATCGGGATCAATGGGAGCCTGTTCGCCTTCGATGCGCACGTCGAAGCTGTGCGTACGTTCGAGCGCACCGGCGGCGACCCGCCACGTAGACACGGTGACACGGTGGGGACGCAGAACTCCCCCACAGGCCTCGCCACTCTGATGCAGCGTGAAGTCTGTGATAGCACCAACTGCATCCGTCACCCATGAAGCTGACAACGTCGACGGACCGGAGGTCTCCAGCCACGCGTTCTTCCACGAAGAGAGCTCCTGGCGCGAAGCACCCTCAAGCGCAACAAGCAGATCCTGCAGGCTGGTCGCGCCGAACTTGTGCTCGGCGAAGTAGCGGCGTGCGCCCTCATAGAATGCGTCCTCACCGACCCAAGCAACCAGCTGCTTGAGAACGGACGCACCCTTTGCGTAGGTGATGCCGTCGAAGTTGGTCTTTGCAGCCGCAACGTCCGCAATGTCGGCGGCGATCGGGTGCGTGGTCGGCATCTGGTCCTGCGTGTAGGCCCAGATCTTGCGGTTCATCGCGAAGTTCGCCCATTCTCCGACGTAACGCGTGGCAGTTGCAATCGCGCTGGCGCCCTGGTTCTCGGCAAAGGATTCCTTCAGCCACAGGTCGTCCCACCACGAGGGCGTGGCGAGGTCTCCGAACCACATGTGGCACATTTCGTGCAGCGTTGTATTCGCGCGGCGCTGACGCTCGGAGAACGTGGGCACCGAGCGCGAAATGTAGTTCTCGTTGAAGGTGATGCAGCCCGGGTTTTCCATGGCACCCAGGTTGTATTCGGGCACGTATACCTGGTCGTAGGAGCCCCACGGGAACGTGACGCCGTAGCGCGCATGGTAGAAGTCAAGTCCGGCGCGGGTCACCTCGAAGACATCATCGGCGTCGAGGTAACGCGCGAGGGTACGACGGCACAGGAGTCGCAGCGCCAGCTCAGCGTGCCCGCCATCCGACGCGCCACCGCTCCAGGTGCCCCCCTCGATGACCGCCCACGGACCGGCAACGATCGCCGTGATGTAGCTAGAGAGCGGACGGGTCGCCGTGAAGTCATGACGGAGCGCGCCCGTCTCATCCACGGACTCCACGCCTGTCTCAATCCCGTTGGAGGAGACAACCCAGCCCGCCGGTGCGATGACGTGGAATGTCCATTCCGGCTTCACGTCCGGCTGGTCGATGCACGGCCATGCGCGGTGGGCATCGTTGGGCTCGAATTGGGTGTAGAGGTACACCTCACCGTCCTCGGGATCGGTGTAGCGGTGCAGGCCTTCACCGCTGCGCGAGTAGCGCGCAAGAGCGTGGACCTCCAGGGTGATGGTCTCCCCTACCGGCAGTCCGCCGACCCACACTCGGTCTTCGTCATCCTCGAACGGGTGAGGGACACCATTGAGGAGGACCTCGGTGACATCGCCCACGATGTCGATGAAGGTGCGCTCCTCGTCCGATGTCATCGTCAGCGTCGACGTCACGGGATAGGTGGGAATCGTGGTGTCTTGGGCTCCTCGGATATCGACCACGACGTCGATGGCTGAGACGTGTAGATGGGCAGCGCGATCTGTTGCTTCGTTGCGTGTCAAAATCTGCATGACACCTATCCTACTGTGTCACGGTCGCTCTATGTGGCGCGCGCCGCCGCAGCGACGAACTACAGTAGGGGCATGACTTCAGTGATTGATATTCGCCCCACGGTTGCCCCAGTGCCACTCGCGACCGCGCTGTCGGGCCTGGAGATCCAAGGGTTTTTCGCTCCCGATGGTGCCCCCGCGTCGATTGCCGACTCGACGTTCTCCCTGCGCGGCATCACCGTTTCTTCCGACGACTGCGAGCCGGAGTGGCTTTTCGTGGCGATTCCCGGCCTGAAACAGCACGGAATTCGTTTCGCTCACGCAGCGATCGAGGCCGGGGCGAGCCTTGTTCTCACCGACGAGGAGGGTCGCACTCAGGCATTTGAACGAGGCCTGGGGGTCCCCGTCGTTCAGGTCGCCGACCCGCGTGGCGTCGTTCCGCGCCTGTGCGCCAACGTTTACGCCTCCCCCGCCACGCGTTTGACCACGATGGCTGTCACCGGCACGAACGGTAAGACGACGACCTCGTATCTGATGCGCGCGGCCATCGCGTCACGTTTCCCCGATGCCTCGCTGTGTGGCACCGTGGAAACGCACGTCGGCCCGATTTCGTTCGAGGCCGTACGCACGACCGCCGAGGCACCCGTCATCGCCCGCTTCCTGGCAGCCACCGAGGAATACAACTGCGGTGCGGGGGTCATTGAGCTCTCCGCTCATGCTCTTTCGTTGCACCGCGTCGACGGAATCGTTTTCGACGTTGCCGCGTTCACGAACCTACAACATGATCACCTCGACTACTACGGTGACATGGAAAACTACTTCCAGGCGAAAGCCCTGCTGTTTACGCCTGAGCACTCCCGCCGCGCCGTCGTATGCGTCGATGATGAGTGGGGCCGTCGCCTCGCCCAGCAGGCGACGGTCCCTGTGACGACGGTGTCTGCGCTAACTGACAACGAAGCCGACTGGCAAGTGCGCGATGTGACGCCTGACAAGACGATCGGTCGCACCGTCTTCACCCTCGTCGATCCCTCGGGCGCCGGCCACCGCGTCGCGATGCCCATCCTCGGCGAGGTCAATATCCAAAACACCGCGGTCGCGATCGTCAGCGCCGTCAGCTTGGGTATTGAACTCGCTGACGTCATCGGTGCGATTGAAGATGCTCCCCAGATCCCCGGCCGCATGGAAAAGGTCAACCCTACACCGGGCGGCCAGCCGCTCGTCATCGTCGACTACGCGCACACTCCAGAGGCTCTCGAGTGGACATTGCGTTCGACCCGCGAACTGACGGAGGGCAACGTCGTCATCGTCTTCGGCACCGATGGTGACCGCGATGCCACCAAGCGTGAGGAACTCGCCGCAATCGCCGCCCGCGAAGCAGACATCCTGTGGGTGACAGATGAGAACCCGCGCACCGAGGACCCCCAGTCGATTCGCGACTATCTGCTCCGAGGCATCGCCTCCGTGCGCCCTGACATGGCCGACGTCACCGAGGTCACGACCTGCCGACGCGATGCCGTGCGCCGGGCAATCCTCGCGGCCCAGCCCGGTGACACCGTCATCATTACGGGCAAGGGCGCCGAGTGGTATCAGGAGATCCAGGGAATCCACCACCGCTACAACGACGTTCCCGTCGCCGCCGAGGTCCTCGAAGGCGACGTGCGCGCGCACGAGTAACACAGCGTTATCTGTGAACTGGCGCGCCGCAAGGGCTCCCATCGGGCCTTTGCGGTGCGCCACGCCGTAGACTGAGCGGGTGAATGACTTTGACAATCAGCCCGACGCGTCCGCCGAATTCGGGGCCGACACTCTCGACAACTACAGCGCCGGCGAGGCCACAGCCTCGTCCCTCGCCCTCGAATTGAGCGACGAAGAGTCGGAGGCGCGCGCTCGCGTCATGCGCGCCAACCTCGACCAGTTCGACCTCGACGAGGAAGACCTGGCGCTTCTGGCCGGCGAAGCCGCGCTCGCGGAAGCAGGCGATGTTGCCGCGGGTCTGCCCGTTCTCGCTGTCGTCGGTCGCCCGAACGTCGGAAAGTCCACGCTCGTCAACCGTATTCTGGGGCGGCGCGAGGCCGTTGTGCAGGATACGCCCGGCGTGACTCGAGATCGCGTCTCCTACCCGGCCGAGTGGGCGGGCCGCGACTTCACGCTCGTTGATACGGGTGGCTGGGAGATTGACGTCAAGGGCCTGGACCGTTCCGTTGCTGAGCAGGCAGAGATTGCGGTTGACTTGGCCGACGCCGTCGTCCTCGTGCTCGATGCAACCGTCGGCGTGACAGCCTCCGATGAACGTATCGTCGAGATGCTTCGGTCGAAGAAGAAGCCGATCATCCTCGCCGCGAATAAGGTCGACTCCCCGCTGCAGGAAGCAGACGCGGCGTACCTGTGGAGTCTCGGCCTCGGCGAGCCCCACCCCATTTCAGCCCTGCACGGACGCGGTACCGGCGATCTCCTCGATGTCGTCATGGAGGTTTTGCCCACCGAGTCTGCGGTTGCCACGGCGCTGCCCTCTGGCGGTCCGCGACGCGTTGCCCTGGTGGGGCGTCCGAACGTCGGCAAATCGTCTCTGCTCAATGCCCTCGCTGGCGGCGAGCGCGTCGTCGTCAACGAGCTGGCGGGCACCACTCGCGACCCGGTCGACGAACTCATCGAGCTGGACGGACGCTCATGGTGGTTCATCGACACCGCAGGTATCCGCCGCAAGATGCACCGCACGACCGGCGCGGACTACTACGCGTCGATCCGCACCCAGGCCGCCATTGAAAAGGCGGAGGTTGCGCTGGTCCTCATCGACGGCTCAGCCCCGCTCACCGAGCAGGACGTGCGCGTCGTCCAGCAGGTCATCGACGCGGGACGCGCCCTCGTAATCGTCACGAATAAGTGGGATCTCGTGGATGAGGAGCGCCAAAAGGAGATAAAGAACGAGCTTGAGCGCGAGCTCGTTCAGGTCCAGTGGGCGCCGCGCATCAACCTCGCCGCAAAGACGGGATGGCACACGAATCGCATCGTGCGGGCGCTAGACGCCGCACTCGAGGGCTGGGAAACCCGTATTCCGACCGGCCAGCTCAACGCGTTCCTGGGGCAGCTCGTGGCGGCGCACCCGCACCCGCTGCGCGGGGGCAAGCAGCCGCGAATTCTCTTCGGCACCCAGGCGTCAAGCAAACCTCCGCGCTTCGTCCTCTTCACGACCGGGTTCCTCGACCCCGGATACCGTCGTTTCATTGAGCGTCGTCTGCGTGAGACTTTTGGTTTCGCCGGGACACCGATCCAGATCTCGGTGCGCGTGCGCGAGCGGCGCCGCAAGTAAGCCCCACGAGTAAGGGCGGGATGCCACACCCTGGTATCCCGCCTTTCTCTTTCTCGCAGCTGCATTCGCTTTTCTCAGCAGTTATCCACAGGCCATGGCGGATTTACACGTGTATCCACAGGTCGCCGCTGACGCGTTGCCGCAGTCATGACCGGGGAGCAGGATCGACTCATGACTACTTCACACAACTCCCCTCTCTCCCTCAACCTCCCCGATGGGCTCGTGCGGTGCAACGACGGCCTCATCCGCCCTACCTGGGCCTCCCACGACGAACTCATCCGTGACTACTACGACCACGAATGGGGATTCCCCGTTCACGACGAGGCCGGCGTGTTTGAGCGCCTCGTCTTGGAAGGCTTCCAGGCCGGACTCTCCTGGCGTACGGTACTGGACAAGCGCGAGGCATTCCGGGAGGCATTCGAAGGATTCGTCCCCGACCGTGTCGCGGCCTTCACGACCGCGGATATCGATCGCCTCGTGAACGCACCCGGCATTATTCGTAATCGACGAAAGATAGAGGCGGCGATCACGAACGCGCGTGCGACGGTCGCCTTGCGCAGCAAGGCCGATCCGAACGCTCCGTCGCACCTCGGTGAGCTCGTCTGGTCATACCGTCCTCAGCAGGATCCGCGTCCCCACTCGCAGGAGGAAGTTCCCACGCAGTTGCCGGAGTCGCTGGCTCTGGCTGCCGACCTCAAGCGCAGGGGCTTTCGATTCGTGGGACCCACAACGATGCTCGCGCTCATGGCCGCGATTGGCATCGTCAACACGGACATCATTGGAACGCATCGGCGCCCGGCGTAGCATCACAGCCGGCATGCACACGTGCCCCTCGCGTATGCTCGCAGCCAGCATCTATCTGGCATGATGGTGCCATGGCACTGTCACAAAAGCTCCTCAGCCAGGACGAGATCGTCGTCCGCCACATGCATACTCACATCAAGAAGCTTCTGCCCGCGATCATCGTCGAGTCCATCCTCGTCATCGTTGCTGCAGTTGGTTCCTTCTATGTCCCCGAGAATGCGCGCTACTGGGCGCTCCCGACAATCTGGATTGCGGTTCTTCTCCTGTCGATCCCGCTCATTCTCGTCCCGTGGATCAAGTGGATCACAACCACCTATACGGTGACCACGAAGCGTGTCATCACGCGCACGGGCGTCATCAAGCGCACCGGCCATGATCTGCCCCTCACCCGCATTTCTGACATTCAGATCGAAAAGGACTTCGACGACCGCATCTTTGGATGCGGGACGCTCGCTCTCCAGACCTCGGCAGACGATCCGTTGCTCCTGGGTGATGTGCCAAAGGTTGAGAAGGTGCAGGTCGAGATCTCGAACTTGATCTTCCACGATATCCAGGGCGCGATCGACGCGGATCCGACGAGCTAATCACACTGTGGGACTAAATGTTCCCACCTGCGAATACAGTGGCGTCATGTTCGATATTCACGGTTTCGAAATGACGGTCTTTAAACTCCTGATCGGTGTCATCCTGATCGTCCTCCACCTGTGCCTGACGGGCAAGCAGCAGACGGTCCAGATGACACCGATCGACTTTATCGGGAACTTTATTCTCGGTGGCATTATCGGCGGCGTCATCCACAACCACGCCATCTCATTCGCCGAGTACATCAGCGTCTTGCTCGTGACCTTCGCGATCGTCTCGGGGCTCAATTACCTGATGTCGACATTCATGTCGACGCGCTCGCTCGTCATGGGAAAGGCATACACGATTATCGAAGGTGGACGCTTCACCCAGGATGCGCTCGACAGTCCGGATCAGAAGCTCGACCCTGTGGAGTTCCTCGCTGAGCTGCGCGGCATGGGCATTTTCTCTCAGTGAGCTAGCCCTCGTTCAGCGCGAAGCCAACGGTTCCCTGACGGTTCGCAAAAAGGGCGAGGGCGGTATCAATTACGTCCTGGTCTCGAACGGTCAGGTCGTCACAGATAACCTCGAGCTGGCGCACCGTGACGAGGAATGGCTGCGCGGCGAACTCGCACAGGGTGGCATGGGCGAGCTTGATGATCTATTCATCGTCGAACTCGACGCTAACAACCGGCTCAACATCGTCGACCAGTCAGGCAACACGACAGGGATGAAGATTTCGGATCCCGCCGTTCATGAGGTGACGACGGTGACTGAATTCAAGAATACCGACATGCAGTCGCCATCGCTCGAGGATTTCGAAGCGCACGACAAGCAGGGCGACGCACCAACGCTCTGACTACCACACGTGAGCGACGGAACGTTCTCACCCCGGCCTCGTTCCACCCCGAACGAGGCCGGGGTAACTTGTGCGGGAAAGGAACGGACTTACGATCACACAGGTTCGCGGCAGGCTTTGTGTACGTGCACGGGGCGCCTTCCGCGGCCTCGTATTAGCGGCCGCCCCGGTGATAGCAAGCAGGTCGAAACCATCCCCGTTGACGACTTCGACCTGTGAAACAGTTTACTCCAGGCACTGACGTGCTTACGCCCCCCCACGCGCATCGTAAGACCATCCTCCACCTGCGGAAATCGGCTGATCTTTTCCGAAAAATCACGTTTTACCGGGCGAAATAAAGACGACTAAATACGGATCACATTTCGGTTACAAAATGTGAGTGGTCACACCTGTCAGGACGGAGGTCCCTTCCGCGAAAAACACCGCAGACCAGGGGGGCGAGGCATACAAAAAACCGTGAGGAAAACTCCCTCACGGCTTTCTCGTCGGGCTGGCGGGATTTGAACCCACGACCCCTTGACCCCCAGTCAAGTGCGCTACCAAACTGCGCCACAGCCCGTATTTAGTTCGCCGCCGTAGCGACCTGTAGAACTATAGCGCACCCTACGATCAGGAAGCAAGCCGACAGGCGTGCGCCACGACACACCACCACCGGACGAGAACACGCACCCCATCTTCTGCGACTGCGTGCACGTATCGCCACACGGAACAAGCAGTCCTCCAGTATCTACGCGATTACACTGATATTTATCTACCGACAACAAGCATCGTGGGAGTACCTCTTATGGCTACCCGTCGCCTCCTGACAATCTCAGCTTCCCTCGCACTCGCTCTCACGGGTATCGCGGCGCCATCTGCCCGAACCTGGGATGCATCGTCAGCACAGGCAAGCTCAGTCATCGTCAGCACTCAGAGCACCCCCTCAAGCGTTGCAACTACCGGTCATGCAGCGCAGGCAAGCTCATCGGCGCCAGCACCAACGCGTCGACGTTTCCGGTCACGCAGGACCTCCCATGACCCGGTAATTGTCCTCATCTCCCTGATTATTTTCGCCTTGCTCGCCGGCGGCTATTTCCTCTACCGATACATTTCTTCCCGAAACGGGGGCCGTCAATCGCAGATGATGAATCACAACGGCCCCAGCGGACCGCAGTATGGAGTGACGGCCGGAAACTATGGTGGCGCCCAGTATCCACAGAATGGAGCTCCCATGAACAGTCCCATGCAAGCAGGAGGCGGCTACCCGGCGGGCGTCTATGGCAACTACTACGGCAATCAGCAGGGTGGTTCCCCCTCGTCCGGCGCAAATGGCCCGTACGGAAGCGGCTACTGACGTCTCGCGTCTGCCTGGACCGCGCGACGATCTGCGAAGCGGGTGCGCGCACACCTCGAGTCGTCAGTATCCTCCACACAACAGAGTCCACGTCGATTCTTCCGTCACGGACTACACGAGGCGGGGGTCCTATACCGCTCCATCGCGCTGGACCGCCAGATCACGCTGGGAGGAAACACCAGGTGCTGTCTCATCTGCACAGCCACCCTCGCGGTCCTCATCATGATCGGGGTCTTCTTCGTCATCTTGTTACCGGCCTGCATCATCCAGGCGATCGTCTACCGACGAGCGCGCAAGGATATTAACGACATGCCGAACTACACCGGCGTCAACGGCCCCCAGTACGGAGTAACGGGATATCCTCAAGGCGCCGAGGCTCCCGGCCGCTCGTGGTATACGGGATTCAGCCCGCCGTGGTCATACAAGCATCCCTACACCGGACGGCATGGCACACCCGGGTCTTTCCCCGCGAACGGGTACGCAACCCTCCGGAGGAAGCTCGCAAGCACAGAACAACCCGGGTTACTGACGCGAACATGAGTGTGCCCCGCACCGACAGGTGCGGGGCACACTCATGCACTTGCGCGTATTACTGAACGTCACGGCGCGCCAGGTCCGCGTCCACGTAGGCGAGAACAGCCTCGCACACTCCCTCGATGTCGAGGCCTGTGGAATCAACGGTCGCGACGCCGGGTGCGGCGACCATGAACTCTGATACCGCGGAGTCCGCTTTGTCTCGCCCCTCTACCTGGGCGCGCACGATCTCCATGTGCTCCTCGGTCGCGTCGCCGTACAGCTCGAGCGTACGTCGACGCAGGCGTGCCTCCTGATCGGCGAGCAGAAGAATACGGACATCAGCGTCGGGGCAGACCACGGTCGTGATGTCGCGCCCCTCCGCAATCATTCCGGAGCCCTGCTCTCGGGCTTCCATCATGCGCCTGCGCTGCTCCGCTGCCATCCACGCGCGCACATCAAGATTCGTCGACACGTGCTTGATCTCCAGGGCGATGCGCGGTTCACGGATCTCCTCGGTGATCTCACGCTCCCCCACCCACACGTGCGGATCCGACGGGTCAGAGACCAAGCGCAGCGGCATCTCATTTGCCGCAGCCGCAACTGCGGCTTTGTCAGCCAAATCGATGCCGCGATCCAGGCAGTACCACGTGAGCGCACGGTACATCGCGCCCGTGTCGAGGTACCCGATGCCGAGCCTCGCCGCCAGAGCCTTCGAGACCGTGGACTTGCCGGAACCCGCCGGGCCGTCGATAGCGATCGTGATACCGACGCGCGAAATGGCATCCTGACGCATCGAGTCGTTCATTGCTGCATTCTCCTCATCGAGGTATCTAGTGAGTGATGAGTCGCCAGCCCCGCTCCTGCAGGTCTGCGACACAGCGGTCGGAAACCGCGGGGTCGATCATGACACGAGCAACACCAGCCTGTGCACCCGCTGAGTGCTCGAGAACGAGGTCCTCAATGTTGATTCCAGACTCGCCGAGCTCGCTAAAGAGTCGCCCAAGCGCACCAGGTTCGTCAGGAATGAGAACCTCAATTTCGGCGTAGCGCGACGGGGCACCGCCATGCTTGCCGGGAATGCGGGCAACGCCCTGGTTACCTGCGGTCATGACGCGATTAATGGCTCCGACGCTCCCGCCGCGCAGCGGCCCCAACTCGGCGGCGGCATCCAGGTGCGCAAGGAGATCATCGAGATCGCCTCGAAGATCGCGCAGAATCGATGCCACGGGCCCTGCATTCCCCGCCAGGATGGCAGTCCAGAGGCGAGGGTCAGAACCCGCGATACGCGCGGTATCGCGTAATCCCTGACCGGCTAAACCGAGAGCCTGGGCGGGAGCATCGACAAGGCGCGCGGCGAGCATCGACGACACGAGCTGCGGAACATGCGACACGAGCGCAACCGCGTGATCGTGCGTTCCAGCATTCATCTCGAGCGGCACGGCACCAACGTCAGTTGCCAAGGCTCGCGCAGCCAGCACCGCGCGTGGCCACGTTGTCTCGTGAGCGACGATCACCCACGGGCGTCCGTAGAAGAGGTCCGCATCGGCTGCGCCGGCTCCGCTGCGCTCGCGGCCAGCCATCGGATGCGAGCCGACGTAGCGCGACGCCGCGTCAAGGCACCCCTCAGAGCGCAATCCATCAAGGACGTCAGCGACGACGGCGTCCTTCACCGACGCAACGTCGGTGACAATCGCATCGGGGAAGCGCTGCAGCGACTCAACGATGATGTGGTCGGCGACATCCGGGGGTGTCGCGACGACAACGAGACGCGGGGATTCGTAGCCTGGCCGATCCGAGCCACACCCGGAGCGGCGCACCCCGGCCTCGGCGAGGACGTCGGTAAAAGCCTCTCCTGCACCCACGTCGCAGGCCAAACGCAGCGATGTGGGAGAGGCATCCTCGAGATAGACGCGCACTCCCCCGGCGCGCAGCGCGAGGCCAAGCGACGCACCAAGCAGTCCCGACCCGACGATGAGAACCGGACCGACAGTCGATACGACTCGCTGTCCGAGCACCCCGCTCTCGCCGCTCACAGTCCAACGGCTCCGTACAGCGCAGTCAGTGCGTTACCCTTGACGCGTCGGGTCGTCCCCTGCTTGAGATGGTCGAGCGTGATAGGTCCAAAGCCCGTGCGCACGAGCTCGCGCACCGGGTACCCGACAGCCTCCATCATGCGGCGCACCAGGCGGTTACGACCCTCATGCACGACGATTTCGACGGTCGTGATGTCGCCGTAGGTATCGACGATGCGGAAGGAATCAACCTTGATCGGGCCGTCCTCCAGCTCGATTCCGTTCATGAGCGTGCGCTTCACGCCCGGCTTGACCTCGCCGTGCAGACGCGCCACGTAGGTCTTGCGAATCTCGTACGACGGGTGGGTCAAACGGTTCGCGAGTTCGCCGTCGTTCGTCAGCAGCAACAGGCCGGACGTGTCAATGTCCAGGCGCCCCACGTGGTAGAGGCGCTCCGGATAGTCGGCGATGAGGTCAGCGATCGTCGGGCGTCCCTCCGGATCGCTCATCGTGGACACGGTACCAATCGGCTTGTTGACGGCCAAGACGATGTGCTTGGTCTCGTCGAGGATCAGGCGCTCTCCATCCACGTGAATGACCTGCTTCGCGGGGTCGACGCGGATGCCCTGGCTGCGCACGACGGTGCCGTCAACACTCACCCGGCCATCGGCGATCATCTGTTCGGACGCACGCCTAGATGCGACGCCGGCCTGGGCGAGCACCTTCTGCAGGCGCACTCCACCCTCGGTGTAGGGGTTAGCCCTCATAGTTCTTCCTCCAATTCATCCAGCGCGTCAGCGTCTGGCAGGTAGGGTGCCAACGGTACCAGCTCCGACAGGCTCGTTAGCCCCATTTTCTCAAGAAACTCCCCGGTCGTCCCGTACAGGCGCGCGCCAGAGGGTGTCAGTCCCGTCTCTTCCACGAGGCCTCGTGCCATGAGGGTACGCACGACACCATCCACGTTGACCCCGCGGATACGGGAGATCCGAGTCCGTGAAATCGGCTGACGGTAGGCAATGACGGCCAACGTTTCCAGGGCCGCCTGCGAGAGGCGGGCGTGAGACGATCCGACGACGAATCGGCCGACAACATCGGCGTATGCGCGAGCGGAATAGATGCGCCAGCCACCCGCCACCTCGCGTAGCTCAAAGCCCCGCGGGTATTCCTGCCCCTCGCCCAGGTACTCGGCAGCAAGCGCGCGCAGTTCGGCGTCAACCTCTTCAGAACTGACTCCCAGGACGTCGGCGAGCTCGGACGTGCCAACGGGTTCGGAGGCCACCATGAGGATCGCCTCGATGGCACCGCGCACTGTGTGTTCACTCATCACCGCTGTCTCCTTCGCTCTCGGATCGTGCACCACTGCGGGACGAGGCCGGGGCAGTATCCGCGTCGTCCATACCCGCGTAGTCATCCACGTCAATGTCGATGCATTCTCGAGTACCCGTCCAATGGATCGTGAGTGCCCCGAGCGCTTCCTCCTGATCGAACTCGACCGCGCCTCGCCGGTACAGCTCGAGGAGGGCAAGGAAGCGGGAGACAACGACAGCACGCGTCTGGGCATCCTCAACGAGTTGATGGAAGGTCATGGAACCCGACTCAGCCAGCATCGCACTGACGACGAGCGCCTGTTCGCGCACGGGCACGACAGGGTCATGCAGGTGAGTGACCTGCACCGTCGGTGCCGAGGCAGACAGCGCATTGGCCGCGAGGCGCGCGAGGTCTTGGGGGGTCGTGAGCCAGCGCAGCTCGGGAAGAAGCGTCGCAAAATGCGCCTCCAGGGGCACGTCCCTGGCGACGTACGAGCCGTACTCCCCCATCCGCTGATCAACATACTTCGCTGCTTCCTTGAACGCGCGATACTGCAGAAGCCGGGAAAACAGCAGATCACGGGCCTCCAGATCGGCCTGCGAGGCGTTGTCCTCCTCGTCAATGGCGGGCAGTAGGTGAGCCGCCTTCATGTCGAGCAGTGTCGCCGCCACAACCAGGAACTCCGTCGTACGAGATAAGTCCGGAGACGCCTGCATGAAAGCGATGAACTCATCGGTCACCTGGGCGAGTGCAACCTCAGTGATGTCGAGTTTTTTGCGGGCAATCAGGGACAGGAGAAGATCGAAGGGGCCTTCGAAAACGGGGAGTGACACAGCGAAGAGGTCAAACTCCCCCTGGACCTCGAGACCCTCAGGCCGCGTCGCCACGGGCTATGACTTCCCGCGCGAGTCGACGGTAGGCGTGTGCACCCGCATGGTTGGGAGCATAGGAGGTGATCGGCTCGGTCGCCACAGACGCATCCGGAAACTTGATGGTGCGGCCGATGCGCGTATCAAACACGAGGTCGCCGAATGCCTCCTGCAGGCGCTGGAGGACCTCGCGCGAATGCAGCGTGCGCGAGTCAACCATCGTGGCGACGATGCCGTCAATCTTGAGACGCGGGTTAATGCGATCACGCACCGTCTCGATGGTCTCGACGAGCAGCGCGACGCCACGCAACGCAAAGAACTCCGCCTCCACCGGCACGATCACACCATGAGCCGCGGTCAGGGCGTTGACCGCGAGCAAACCGAGGGACGGCTGACAGTCGATCAAAACCACATCATAATCGGCTTCGACGTGCCGGAGGACACGGGCCAGCGCGCTCTCGCGGGCAACCTCATTGACGAGCTGCACTTCAGCCGCAGACAGGTCAATGTTTGCCGGAATAATATCGAGGTTTTCCGTCGACGTGTGGCAGATCGTCGCCTTGACGTCCGCCTTCGGGTTCATGAGCAGCGTGTAGATCGTCTGCTCCATGTCGAGCGCATTAATGCCCAGGCCGACGGAGGCGGCACCCTGGGGATCAAAGTCCACGATCAAGACCCGTCGCCCATATTCAGCCAGGGCGGCACCCAGATTGATGGTCGTCGTCGTCTTGCCGACGCCACCCTTCTGATTGCACATCGCGATCACGCGAGCGGGACCGTGCCCCGATAGCGGCGCGGGCACAGGGAAATCGACCGGCTCGTCGCGCAGGTCGGGCGTCAGCGTAGGATGCGAGTTCGTGGTCACGCCCCCATCCTAATTCATCACCGCGCGGTTGCCTCGGTGCCACGCGCCCGCGGGTGCGACAGGGTGAAAACCTCACGCAGCGCTTGTGCGGTCACTTGGGTGTAGATCTGCGTCGTTGCGACCGACGCATGTCCGAGAAGCTCCTGAACTTCGCGTACGCTCGCGCCCCCCTCGAGCAGGTGCGTCGCGAACGAATGCCGCAACGTATGTGGAGAGATACGATCCTCCAGATCAGCGGCCTGAGCCGCGCGCCGAATAGCCGTCCATGCACTCTGCCGAGACAGCGCACCGCCGCGGGAGTTGAGAAAGAATGCCGTCTTGCCCCTGCCTCGTGCTGCCAGTGCCGGTCGTGCACGCACACTGTATGCGTGGAGCGCATCGACAGCGAAAGAACCGACCGGAACGATCCTCTCTTTGCGTCCTTTGCCAAACAGACGCACAACGGGGACATCGCCGTCGAGATCAAGGTCATCCGCGCTCAGGGACACCGCTTCAGACACGCGCGCACCCGTGGCATACAGGAGTTCGAGCAACGCCGCATCACGAAGGCCGATGGGTGAATCGTCGGTGTGAGCGGCATCAAGCAGCCGTCCCACCTCGTCGACCGAGAGAGCCTTGGGCAGGTGACGCCCCTGACGGGGGGCATGCAGCTGGGCAGCGACATCCGTCGCGACAACCCCCTCCGTCAGCGCGTACTTATGCAGCCCTCGGATAGCGGCCGACGCGCGCGCTACGGACGACGCTGCCGCAGCTTTCCCCGTGACCGATCCGGATGCCAGCCGCATCATGTAGTCTTCGATGTCGCGCACACTCACGTCCCCGACATCGTTTTTCCCTCGGCTCTTCATGTCAAACGCATACCGGCTGGCATCTCTACGATAGTTTGAAACTGTATGCGCAGATGCCCCCTTTTCAACGCGCAGATAGTCCACCCAGTCGCGCACGAGAGCTTCCAGAGAGGTCATGGTGACAGAGTAAGCGACTGTGCAACATATGTGCGTGAGCGCTATCGGCATGCGCACATTTTCGCTAGACTGTGACGCGGTAAACCATTCCCGCCCCAACGCTGGGGCCCAACACCTGGAGACCACCGTGTCACTTCACTGGGATCACATTGATGACGAAGCGGTCAAGACCGCTAAGCTCCTCGCCGCCGACGCCGTCGAGCAGGCAGGATCGGGCCACCCCGGTACTGCGATCTCGCTCGCCCCCGCCGCCTACCTCCTCTACAACAAGGTCATGAACGTCGATCCTGCCGACCCACGCTGGATCGGACGCGACCGTTTCATCCTCTCGGCCGGCCACTCCTCGCTGACCCAGTACGTCCAGCTCTACCTCTCGGGCTTCGGGCTCGAACTTGATGACATCAAGAAGCTGCGCACCGCTGGCTCCCTGACCCCCGGCCACCCCGAGTACGGCCACACCAAGGGCGTCGAAATCACGACCGGCCCGCTGGGTACCGGCATCGCCTCCGCCGTCGGCTTCGCCATGAATGCCCGCCGCGTCCACGGCCTGCTGGATCCCGAGACCCCGCTCGGTGAGTCCGTCTTCGACCACAACGTCTACGTCATCGCTGGCGATGGCTGCTTCGAAGAGGGCGTCTCCGCTGAGGCTTCCTCCCTCGCAGGCACCCAGGAGCTCGGCAACATTACCGTCATCTGGGACGACAACCACATCTCCATCGAAGACGACACGTCGATCGCTTTCAACGAGGATGTCCTGGCCCGCTACGAGGCCTACGGCTGGCACGTCCAGCGCGTCGACTGGCTCGGCGAGGATGGCTCCTACGAGGAGAACACGGCAGCCCTGAACGACGCCCTCGACGCCGCCAAGGCCGAGACGAGGAAGCCCTCGCTCATCGCGCTGCGCACCATCATCGGCTGGCCGACCCCCGGCAAGCAGAACACCGGCGGTATTCACGGTTCCAAGCTCGGCTCCGAAGCACTGAAGGGTTTCAAGGAGGCGCTGGGCGCCGATCCCGAGAAGATGTTCGACGCTGATTCCGCGCTCGTCGACGAGGTCCGCGCCCGCGCGGCCGCTCGCGCAGCCGAATACCGCAAGGACTGGGACGCCCGCTTCGAGGGGTGGAAGGCCGCGCACCCCGAGCAGGCTGACCTGCTTGAGCGCCTCCTCGAAGGCCGCCTGCCCGAGGGCTGGGAGGCCGCGCTGCCCACCTTCGAAGAGGGCAAGGCCATCGCGACCCGCGCTGCCTCCGGCCAGGTCCTCAACGCGATCGCTCCGGTGTTGCCCGAACTGTGGGGCGGTTCCGCCGACCTCGCCGGCTCGAACAACACGTTCCTGAAGGGCGAGCCCTCGTTCCTGCCCGCGCACCGTTCCTCGTCTGCCTTCAGCGGCAACGAGTTCGGCCGTAACCTCCACTTTGGCGTGCGCGAATTCGCGATGGGCGCCGCGCTCAACGGTATCGCCGCCGACGGCTTCACCCGCGCTTACGGCGGCACGTTCTTCGTGTTCTCCGACTTCATGCGCGGCGCGGTGCGCCTCGCCGCCCTCATGGATCTGCCTGTCACCTACGTGTGGACCCACGACTCCATCGGCGTCGGAGAAGACGGCCCGACACACCAGCCGATCGAGCACCTCGCCTCCTACCGCGCGATCCCGAACTTCGCGGTCGTGCGTCCCGCCGACGCAGCTGAGACGGCCGCCTCCTGGAAGGCCATTCTCGAGCAGTCGCACCCGGCCGCCATCGTCCTGTCCCGCCAGAACCTGCCTAACCCGGCACGTGGCGAAGGCACCGATCTGGCCACCACGAAGGATCTCGCGCGCGGCGCCTACGTCCTGGCCGACACCGAGGGCACGCCCGACGTGATCCTGCTGGCCTCCGGCTCCGAGGTCTGCGTCGCCCTCGAGGCGCGTGAGAGCCTGGCCGCCGAGGGCATCGCCGCGCGTGTCGTATCCGTGCCGTGCCTCGACTGGTTCGAGGCCCAGGACCCAGAGTACCGCGACTCCGTCCTGCCCCCGTCGGTGCGCGCTCGCGTCTCCGTCGAGGCAGGCATCGCGCTGCCCTGGTACCGCTGGATCGGCGATGCCGGTCGCGCAGTCTCCATCGAGCACTTCGGCGCGTCCGCGCCGGGCGAGGCGCTCTTCAAGGAGTACGGCATCGACGCCGAGCACGTGACCGCGGCTGCGAAGGAATCCATCGAGGCCGCTCGTTCGTGACTTTTTAGTCAACTGAACTGAACATGGGGCTGCTGGCGCGCGAGGGCGTGCCAGCAGCCCTATTCTCGTAGACATGTGTGGGTCCTCGGTCCCGCTTCGCTCACCCAACGGGCGCAGCGTTCGGGCCCCGGCCTCGTCCCAACCCCCTGAGCGAACGGAGCGACCACTCGTGACCAACGAGATCCCCACCCTGCGCGATCCCCAGGACCGCAGGCTTCCGCGTATCTCACCGCCCTGCGGCCTCGTCATCTTCGGTATCACCGGTGACCTCGCCCGTAAGAAGTTGCTCCCCGCGATCTACGACCTCGCCAACCGTGGTCTGCTCCACCCCGCGTTTTCGCTCACCGGCTTCGCGCGCCGCGACTGGAGCCCTCAGGACTTCGAGGAATACGTGCGCGCATCCATCGAGGCGCACACACGCACCGGTTTTAACGAGGGCACGTGGAACCAACTGCGCTCCGGACTGCGCTTCGTCTCCGGTACCTTCGACGATCCGGAAGCCTACCGCCGCCTCGCGCAGACCGTCGCCGAACTCGACCACTCACGCGGCACCGGCGGCAACCACGCCTTCTATCTGTCCATTCCTCCGTCGTACTTCCCGGTCGTCGCCAAGCACCTGTCGGACACGGGCCTCAACAAGCGACAGGGTCGCGAATGGCGACGCGTCATCATCGAGAAGCCTTTCGGACACGACCTCGAGTCGGCGCGCGAGCTTTCCGACGTGATCTCGCAGATCTTCGATGAGCAGGATGTCTTCCGCATTGACCACTACCTGGGCAAGGAAACGGTCCAGAATATCATGGCCATGCGCTTTGCGAACGCCATGTTCGAGCCGCTGTGGAAGGCAAACTACGTCGACTCCGTCCAGATCACGATGGCGGAGGACATCGGCATCGGCACGCGCGCTGGCTACTACGACGGCATCGGCGCAGCGCGCGACATTATCCAGAACCACCTGCTGCAGCTCATGGCACTCACTGCCATGGAGGAACCCGTACGGTTCACGCCCGAGGAGATCCGCACCGAGAAGGAGAAGGTTCTCTCTGCCGTCCGCCTGCCCGACGACCTGGCTGTCGACACGGCACGCGGCCAGTACGCGGGCGGTTGGCAGGGAGGCGACCGTGTACGCGGTTACCTCGAGGAGGACGGTATCCCCGCCGATTCGACCACGGAGACATTCGCAGCGATCAAGCTTTTCGTCGACACGCGGCGTTGGGCTGGCGTGCCGTTCTATCTGCGCGCAGGCAAGCGCTTGGGCAAGCGCGTGACCGAGATCGCCGTGATCTTCAAGCGCTCGGCCCACGTACCGTTCGGCAACTCTGCGCTCAGCGAATACGCTCAAAACGCACTCGTCATCCGCGTCCAGCCGGACGAGGGCCTGACCCTCAAGCTCGGCGCCAAGGTCCCGGGCACCTCGATGCAGGTGCGTGATGTCACCATGGACTTCGCCTACGGTCACGCGTTTACCGAGGACTCCCCCGAGGCGTATGAGCGCCTCATCCTCGATGCGCTCGTCGGTTCCGCGCCCCTGTTCCCGCACCAGCACGAGGTCGAGGCCTCGTGGAAGATCCTCGATCCGATCCTCTCCTTCTGGGAGAGCCAGGGACAGCCCGAGCCCTACGCCCCCGGCGCCTGGGGTCCCCAATCCGCGCACGACATGTTGGCCCGCGATGGCCGTTTCTGGAGGCTCCCGTGATCATCACCCTGAAGAACACCACGTCCGCCGAGGTCGCATCCCGCATCGTCGAGCTGCGTGACGAACGTGGCGCTGCGGCCCTCAGCCGCGTTCTCACGCTCCTCATCTGCGTGCCCGACCTGATCGACGTCGACAACGCAATCGAGGTTTCCGACGCGGTCTCGCGCGAGCACCCCTGCCGCGTCATCGTCATCGTCGAACCCGAATCCACCGAAGGTACCGCACGCCTCAACGCCCAGATTCGCGTCGGCGACGCAGCGGGTCTGTCCGACATCATCATCCTAGAGCCCCGCGGCGAGGCAGCATCCAACATCGATTCGCTCGTCATGCCTCTGCTCCAGTCCGACACTCCTGTCGTCACTTACTGGCCGGTGGTCCCACCGCAGAATCCTGGTGCCCATCCGCTCGGCCGCCTGGCGGTCAAGCGCATCACCGATTCGCGTGCAACCGAATGCCCGATGGAGACGCTGTCGGCTCTGTCGACCGTGTACACCCCCGGCGACATCGATCTGGCATGGGCGGGCGTCACCCTGTGGCGTGCGCTCCTGGCCGCGATCGCGGAAGACTTCGACCGTCTACCAGCCTCAATCCGCGTCGCAGGAAACGCCACACATCCGTCGCCGTTCCTAGTCGCCGCGTGGCTGCACCACCAGCTGGGCGTGCCAGTCGAGCGTGTTGTCGACAACGACGCGCTCACGATCACGGACATCACGTTCTTCTTTGACGATGACACGACCGTGTCTCTGTCGCGCAGTGCTTCCTCGTCGGTGGCTTGCCTATCGCGTCCCGGCCTCGAGGACCGTAGCGTGAACCTGGCACGCCGTTCCGTTCAGGACTCACTCATGGAGGATCTGCGTCGTCTCGATCCAGACGTCTACTACGGGGAACTCCTCACGGAAGAACTGCCACGGCTCGCCCTCACCTCCGAAGGCGAGTGATATGGTCTCCGTTCACACGCTTGAGGTTTTTCCAACCGTTGACGAGCTGAACGCAGCCGTTGGACGCGCATTCTTTGAGCGCCTGCGTGCGCTCATCAACGAGGCCGGGACGGACGTGCGCATCAACGTAGCCATTTCCGGCGGCGCGATCACCACGTCCCTTCTGCCGTCTCTGCTACCGTGCGTCGACCAGGTTGACTGGTCGCGCGTTCGCGTGTGGCTGGTGGATGAACGCTATGTTCCGGCCGGAGATAAAGACCGCAACGATGACCAGGCGTGGGATGGATTCCTCTATGCTGCATCAGGCGTGGAGTTCGTGCGTATGCCCAGCGCCGATACCTCAGCACCCGGCGCTGGTTCTCTTGACGATGCCACCGCTGCATTCGCAGACACCTGGCGCTCGCTCATGGGCGATCGATCCTTCGATATCGCGCTGATCGGGATGGGTCCCGACGGACACATCTGCTCGCTCTTCCCCGGACGCGTCGACATGGACGAGGCCTCCCCCATCCTGGCGATTCGCAACTCGCCCAAGCCGCCGCCCGAGCGCATCACCGTATCGATGCCTATCATGCGCCGCTGCCCAGAGGTGTGGCTCACGACCGCTGGTTCGGCAAAGGCAGAAGCGCTCGGACGCGCTTTTGCCGGCGAGTCGCCCCTCGACCTTCCCGTTGCGGGGATCCTCTCCCCAACGACGCGAGTCTACGTGGACGAGGCAGCGGCCTCGCGACTGGGCCTCGGGTAGAAACACCACCTCTACTTTGTGTGGGGCGGCCTTCGTGACGAAGGCGGCCCCACAGCCTCTTTCCAGGGTACAAAATGACTCCCCGCTCATCAGCGGAGAGCCACAGCTCGATGATGATCGGTACCGATCAGCCACCAAACTTTCCAAGCAGGACGAAACCGATGATGCACACCACCCAGATGAACAGAGTGCCCATGGTGATGCGGTTCAGGTTACGCTCGGCGACACCGGAGGACCCTGCCGACGAGGAGATGCCGCCACCGAACATGTCCGACAGGCCGCCGCCCTGTCCTTTGTGCATCAGGATGGTCAGGGTGAGCAGGATGCTGGTCACGAAGATCAGCCCAATCAGCACGTTGTTCAGAATGGTCACGGTGGGTCCAGTTTCTATCGCAGGTCGCCCCAAGTCGGGGCACATATAGTCTTATATTAACTGAGAATGCCGATGGGGCCAACCGGCGCACCGGTTGGCCCCATCTCGCGTCCGCTCCGCCCCAGCTCGACTGGCCGGGTGTCACGGGCGTGTGAGCGTTGCTCAGGCGTAGAAGTTCGCCATGGCGGCGAAGGAATCAGCCTTCAGGGACGCGCCGCCGACGAGACCGCCGTCGACGTCGGGCTGAGCCATGAGCTCCTTGATGTTGCCGGGCTTGGCGGAGCCGCCGTAGAGGATGCGGGTGGACTCGGCGGTCTCGGCGCCGAAGTCCTCGGCCAGGGCGGCGCGGATGGCGCCGCACACTTCCTGAGCGTCCTCGGCGGAGGCCGTCTCCCCGGTGCCGATGGCCCAGATGGGCT
Organism: uncultured Actinomyces sp.; assembly: GCA_938041695.1. Taxonomy (GTDB): domain Bacteria; phylum Actinomycetota; class Actinomycetes; order Actinomycetales; family Actinomycetaceae; genus Pauljensenia. The sequence continues at coordinate 23,129 of CALISI010000031.1, read as the reverse complement.
CGTAGGCGATGACGATCTTGGCGACCTCTTCGGCCTTCCAGCCGGCGAGCGCGGCGCGGATCTGGCCGAGAACGAAGTCGACGTAGGTGCCGGCCTTGCGGATCTCGATGGCTTCGCCGCAGCACAGGATCGGGGTCATACCAGCGTCGAAGACCTTGCGGGCCTTGGCGCCGACGAGCTCGTCGGACTCACCGTGGTACTCGCGGCGCTCGGAGTGGCCCATGACCACGTAGGTGACGCCGAGCTTGGTGAGCATCTCGGTGGAGATTTCACCGGTGTAGGCGCCGTTGTCGTGGATGGAAACGTCCTGGGCGCCGTACTTGATCTGGAGATCATCGGCATCGACGATGGTCTGGACCGTGCGGATGTCGGTGAACGGCGGGATCACGAGGACCTCGCACTTGGAGTAGTCGTGACCAGCGTCGGACAGTGCCATTGCCAGGCCCTGGACGAGGTGATTGGCCTCGAGGTGATCGAGGTTCATCTTCCAGTTGCCGGCCATGAGGGGAGTACGTGCCATGAGTCAGTCCTCCAGAACTGCGATACCGGGCAGAACCTTGCCCTCGAGGAGTTCGAGGGAGGCGCCACCACCAGTGGAAATGTGGGAGAAGGTGTTCTCGTCGAAGCCGAGCAGGCGCACGGCTGCGGCGGAGTCGCCGCCGCCGATGACGGAGAACATGGAGCCCTTGGACAGGGCTTCGGCGACGGCGCGAGTGCCACCGGCGAACGCGTCGAATTCGAAGACGCCCATGGGGCCGTTCCAGGCGACGGTCTTGGCGGTCGCGAGCTTGTCAGCGAAGAGCTTCGCGGACTCGGGGCCGATGTCCAGACCCATCTGGTCATCTGGAATAGCGTCGACCTTGACGACGGTCGCGGGCGCGTCTGCCGCGAATTCGGGGGCGACGATGACGTCGACGGGCAGGACGAGGTCAACACCGCGCTCGGCGGCCTCGGCGATGTAGTCCTTGACGGTGTCGATCTGGTCTTCCTCGAGGAGGGACTTGCCCACCGAGTAGCCCTGAGCGGCGAGGAAGGTGAAGACCATGCCACCGCCGATGAAGAGCATGTCGGCCTTCTTCAGCAGGTTGGCGATAACGCCGAGCTTGTCGGAGACCTTGGAGCCGCCGAGGACGACGCCGTAGGGGCGCTCGGGGTCGCCGGTCACCTTGGACAGGGACTCGATCTCCTTGAGGACGAGCAGGCCAGCGGCCGAGGGCAGCAGCTTCGCAATGTCGTAGACCGAAGCCTGCTTGCGGTGCACGACACCGAAGCCGTCGGAGACGAACGCGTCGCCGAGCTTGGCGTACTCGCGGGCAAGCTCTTCGCGCTCCTCGTCGACCTTGGAGGTCTCGCGGGGATCGAAACGGACGTTCTCGAGCAGCGCGATCTCGCCATCCCCCAGAGCGGCGACGGTCTCAGCAGCGGAGGGGCCGACGACGTCGGAAGCCAGCGTGACCTTCACGCCGGAGAGTTCAGCAAGGCGCTTGGCGACGGGGGCCAGCGAGAAGGCGGGATCGACCTTGCCCTTGGGGCGGCCGAGGTGAGCCATGATGACGACCTTGGCACCGGCGTCGGTGAGGGTCTTGAGGGTCGGCAGAGCCGCACGGATACGGCCATCATCGGTGATGACGCCATCCTTGAGCGGAACGTTGAAGTCGGAGCGGACGAGGACGCGCTTGCCGCGCAGGTCGCCCAGAGTGGAGATAGTCCTCACGAGGAGTCCTTTCGGTGTGAAGGCGGTGGCGCTGTACGAGATGCCCGTGCACGAGCGTGCACGGGCATCTCGCTGATCAGCTCATGGCTGGTATATCAGCTGTGTGCTCAGGCGAGCTTGGAGCCGACGAGGGCGGTGAGGCGAACGAGAGCGTTCGAGTAGCCCCACTCGTTGTCGTACCAGGACAGGACCTTGACGAGGTTGCCGATGACCTTGGTCTCGGTGGCGTCGAAGATCGAGGTGTGCGGGTCGCCCACGATGTCGGAGGAAACGATCGGATCCTCGGTGTACTCAAGGACACCCTTGAGCTCACCCTCGGCAGCGGCCTTGACGGCAGCCTTAACGGCCTCGACGGAGACCTCCTTCTTCGCGATGAAGGTGAGGTCGGTCAGGGAACCGGTCGGGGTGGGAACGCGGACGGCGAGGCCGTCGAACTTGCCCTCAAGCTCGGGCAGAACCAGGGCGACGGCCTGGGCAGCACCGGTCTTGGTGGGGATCATATTCAGGGCCGCGGCGCGGGCGCGACGCAGGTCCTTGTGGGGAGCGTCGAGGACGCGCTGGTCACCCGTGTAGGAGTGGATGGTGGTCATGATGCCGCGCTCGATGCCGAAGTTCTCGTGGAGGACCTTGGCCAGGGGGGCGAGGCAGTTGGTGGTGCACGAGGCGTTGGACACGATGTTCATCGTGGCGTTGTCGTAGTCGCCCTCGTTGACGCCCATGACGAACGTGCCGTCGACGTTCTTCGCGGGAGCGGAGATGACGACCTTCTTGGCGCCGGCGTCCAGGTGAGCCTTGGCCTTCTCGCCGTCGGTGAAGAAGCCGGTGGACTCAACGACAACCTCAACGCCGAGCTCGCCCCAGGGCAGATCGGCGGGGTTACGCTGCGCCAGCACCTTGATGTGCTTGCCGTTGACGACGATGCCCTCGTCATCGTAGGAGACCTCGCCCTGGAAGCGACCCGTGATCGAGTCGTACTTCAGCAGGTGAGCGAGGGTCTTGTTGTCGGTGAGGTCGTTAACGGCGACGATCTCGATGTCCGCGCCCTGCTCGAGAGCGGCGCGGAAGAAGTTGCGGCCGATGCGGCCGAAGCCGTTGATGCCAACGCGGGTGGTCACTATGTTCCTCCTGCTCGTGCCCCTCGCGGGGCACGGTATTCGATGCAACCGGGCGTGCGGGTTGCCAGCCCGGCCCGCAGATGTCTGCGGTTCCAGCAGTTCCTAATCTACACCCCAGAGCGTGCTCTGTCACAATCCAATTTGAAAATCTGCACGTGGGGTAATTCTCGTTTGAATCGAGACGTTGTAGCAGGAACCAGGGACCTCAGTCCTCATCGAGCATGTCGAGGGTGAGTGCAGATTCGGTGTCCGGGATGCCTCGTTCGTGTGCGACCTTGTCGGCAAGGGCCAGGAGTCGGCGGATTCGCCCGGCAACGGCATCCTTGGTGAGCGGCGGATTCGTGTGCTTGCCGAGTTCTTCGAGGGACGCCTGCTTGTACTTTAGTCGCAGGGTACCTGCCTCGAGGAGGTGGGCAGGCACGTCGTCACCGAGGATCTCGAAGGCACGCTCGACGCGCGCACCGGCTGCGACGGCGGCACGCGCGGAGCGGCGCAGATTCGCATCGTCAAAGTTAGCCAGTCGGTTGGCGCTGCCCCGCGCCTCGCGGCGCTCGCGTCGCTCCTGCCAGGCCTCGAAGGTCTGGGGTGCACCCATCGCGGAAATCAGCGTGCCGATCGCATCAGAGTCACGCACGGACACACGATCAGTACCGCGCACCTCCTTCGAGCGCGCGGCCGCGCCGAGCTTGCGCGCGCATCCCACCATGGCGAGTGCCACCTCGGGACCAGGACAGGTGATCTCAAGCGAGGAGGAACGTCCGGGTTCCATGAGCGAGCCGCGGGCGAGGAACGCACCGCGCCAAATCGCCGCAGCCTCGGCCGTCCCCGAGGCGACGAGTACGGGGGGCAGACCGCGAATAGGACGGCGCAGTGAATCAACAAGACCGGTCAGGCGAGCGAGCTCGTCAGCCTTGTGGACAACTCGCACAACGTAGCGCTTGCCGCGTCGCAGGGATGATCCGGACACGACGACGACGGAGGATTCAGCGTTGTACAGCGCCTGCAGGTAGGTGCGCAGGCGCCGCGCAGCGACGGGCGAGTCGAGCTCAGCCTCGACGAGAATGCGACCGCCCACGAGGTGCAGACCGCCCGCGAAACGCAGGGTCGCGCTCACCTCGGCGGCCACCTCCGACGGCGTCGTGATGACGGCGCGCGCGAGCTCGTCCTTCATGTCAGATGTCAGAGACACGGGTTCTTCCTAGAGGGTGAAGTCGTTTGTCAACAGGCAACAGCTTCTAAGGTAACCACGTTTCAGGCTGTCCGACCTCACCAAGGAAGCCGTCGAATGCGTCACGCAATGCTGCGGCAAGGCGCAGCGGGTCGTGGTGCGGAGCCCCGTCACCCGTGCGGACCTGGCGCAGGAGAACGCGCGCGCCGAGCTCCTCGGCAGCGACGATCAGGTCATCGATATCATCGCATGCCGTGGGGTCAGCCACGACGACGTCGAGCTTGAGCATGGGCGCGTACTCGCGCAGGACACGCACGTGATCGGCGGTCGACATGAGGTCGGTTTCACCGCGTTGGCGTGCCAGGTTGAGCACGAGCGCGCGGTGCGCGTCCGTCGTTGCGAGTGCGCGGTTGATGTCGGGGACCAGCAGATGCGGAATGACCGACGTGTACCAGGAGCCGGGGCCCAGCACGACCCAATCGGCCTCGGAGATGGCGTCGGTAACCGCAGAAGGGACCTCGGGGGCTTCAGGCGTGATGCGCACGTGCTCGACGGTACCGGGGGCGACAGCAACCTTCGATTGGCCGGACACGACGTAACGACGTCCACCGTCGTTCATGTCCGCCTCGATATCAATGGGCGTCGTCGACATGGGCAGGACCCGCCCCTGTGCCCCGAGGAGCCGACCAACCCAGTCGAGGCCCTCAACCGGATCGTCGAGGAGCTGCCACAGGCCAGAAATCAGCAGGTTGCCGAGCGCATGGCCGTTGAGCGGGCCGCTCGTATCCAGACGCAGCTGCATGACGTCACGCCACGTCAAGCCCCACTCGGATTCCTCACATAGCGACGCCAACGCCATACGCAGGTCGCCGGGAGGCAGGATCGGCATCTCCTGGCGCAGACGGCCGGAACTACCACCGTCATCGGCGACAGTCACGACTGCCGTGAGCGCGCGGGTGATGTGGCGCAAAGCCCGCAGGGTTGCGGACAAGCCATGTCCGCCGCCCAGGGCGACGATGTTCTGGCCGGATTCTCCACGTTGAACCCAGCCGGCTGCATCAAGATAGGGCATCAGTCTCTCCCAATGTCACGGTGCATCACGCGAACCGTGTATCCGCGTGTGCGCAGGCGCTTGGCGATCGCCTCGGAGCAAGCAACTGAGCGGTGCTTTCCGCCCGTGCATCCGACGGCAATCGTGACGAATGGCTTCAATTCTGCCAGATAGCCGCTCAGCATGGGAGCCAGTAGGTCCGCATATCCGAGAGCAAAATCGCGTGCGCCCGGCTGAGAGAGCACGTAGTCGGCGACGGCTTGGTCCCTGCCCGTGAGATGACGCAGCTCGTCCACCCAGTACGGGTTCTTGAGAAAACGCACGTCAACGACGTGATCGGCGTCGAGGGGCAGCCCGTGCTTGAAACCGAACGACTCGACCGTCACCTGCAGGGGGCGCTCCTCCCCCGCCACGATATCGCGGATACGCCGGGTCAGATCGTGGACACTCATGGTGGAGGTGTCGATGACTTCGTCGGCGGCGCGGCGCAGTGGCGCAAGAAGACGCATTTCGGCCTTGATACCGTCCATGAGCGTGCCTGCACCCTGGAGGGGATGGGGACGACGGTTGGATTCGTAGCGGCGCACGAGGGTCTGGGGGCTGGCCTCGAGAAAGATAATGCGGTAGGCGATGCCCGCGCCCTTGAGCTGCTCGAGTGTGGCGTCCAATGTGCGGAAGAAGGTGCGCGAGCGAACGTCTACGCCGACCGCCAGGCGGTGCACGCCGGCCGCGGGGTCATTCGACATCATGCCGACGAGAGCGGGCAGCATGGTCGGCGGCAGGTTGTCGACGACGTACCAATCCAGGTCCTCAAGCGCGCGAGCGGCACCGGTTCGGCCCGCTCCCGAGTAGCCGGTGATGATAAGGACTTCGTTAGAGGCGCGCGGCTCGTACTTGACACGGATCATGTCGCGCACGGCGATGCCCTCGGGAACCGTGGGAGGGTTCTCCTCGTTCATCGACGAGGCCTGGGCCTGGCGCTCATCGCGGTCGTCCGTGGGTGTGTGGTCGGGCATGGCGTCCTCCTGACGGGTGGGCTGGGCTGATGGGTGGGAGCGGTTACGCGCAAGGCGCGGGGGCCTCGTCGATGGAGATGCCTGCGGCGGCACGTCTGGCGATGACTCGCGCTTCCTTCGGCGTGCTCGCGGTAGCGGCGACCACGCCGACGCGCCTGCCGGCGCGGCTGATGGGCTTGCCGAAGATGCGCACGATGTCGGCGGTGGCCAGGGCATCGGCCACGCCGTTGTAGACGGGCGCGTCGATGGCGCTGGTTGATTTGACGACGGCAGAGGCGCCGGGCGTCTTCTGCGTAGTCGAGACGGGCAGGCCGAGGATGGCACGCGCGTGCAGTTCAAACTCGGACTGTGCTTGCGTCACCATCGTCACCATGCCGGTGTCGTGGGGGCGGGGCGAGAGCTCGGAGAACCAGACCTCATCGCCACGCACGAAGAACTCGACGCCGAAGATGCCCAGGCACGGGCCGTTTCCGGCCTCGGCGAGGGCGTCTGTGACGGCCTTTGCCATCGAACGGGCGGCGCCGAGGGCTGCCTCGCTCATGACCATGGGCTGCCAGGATTCGACGTAGTCGCCGCCCTCCTGGAGGTGCCCGATGGGCGCGCAGAAGGTCGTGATGACGCTCCCCGACGCGGCGTCCCAGGAGCGCACGGTGAGCAGCGTGATCTCGTAGTCGAAGTCGACGCCTTCTTCGACGATGACGACGCCGGTCGTCGCGCGAGCGTCTTCCTCTGCGTGGGCCCAGGCGGAGGCGGCCTGCTCGGGTCCTGTCACGCGGGACTGGCCGTGCCCTGAAGAGGACATGGTCGGCTTGACGAAGGCGGGGTATCCGACCTCGTCGAGAGCGGCGGCCAGCTCTTCCTCGCTGCGTGCGAATCGGAATGCGGAGGTGCGCACGCCGGGCAGGGATGCAGCGAGCGTGCGGATGCGCTGGCGATCCATCGTGGCCTGGACGGCGAAGGCGTTGGGAACGACGCGCACGCCGCGATCCTCACACGCGCTCAGTTCATCCGTCGCGATGGCCTCGACTTCGGGAACAATGAGGTCGACATCGACGCCGTTGAGCACTGCACGCAAGGCCTCGGGGTCACTCATATCGACAACACGAGACTCGTCCGAGACCTGCATGGCGGGGGCATTCGGGTAGGAATCACATGCGATGACGGTGCATCCGTAGCGCTTCAGAGCGATCGTCACTTCCTTACCAAGTTCGCCCGATCCAAGCAGCAGCACGCGCGCCGGCAGCGGCACGGGAAGCGTCAATGTCATGGTGTGTCCTCCCTCGACGATGTCGCAAGCCTATCGCGAATCGTGTGCGCGAGACCGAGTCCCACGCCCTTGACCTCGGCAATGTCCTCCACGGATGCCTCACGGATCCGCTTAACGGAGCCGAAATGTTTCAGGAGCGCGGTCTGACGGGCAGGTCCAAGCCCTGGGATGGAATCGAGCACCGAGCGCCGCTGGGCCTTCGAACGCCGCTTGCGATGCTTCGTGATCGCGAAGCGGTGGGACTCGTCGCGCAGGTACTGCAGGAGGTAGAGCGCCTCCGAGGTGCGTGGAAGGATGAGCGGGAACTCCTCACCAGGGATCCATACCTCTTCAAGCCGCTTCGCCAGTCCCACGACGGGCACGTCCGCACCCACAGCGTCCAGAGAGGCTCGCGCGGCATTCACCTGCGGGAGGCCACCGTCCACGACGACCAGGTCGGGGCGGTAGGAGAAACGTTTCGGGCGCCCCGTCGTCGCGTCGATCGGACCGGACGCATAGGCGACGCCGTCCTCGTCCTCTCCTTCGACGCCCACTTCCTCGGCCAGCAGTCGCGAAAAGCGCCTGGTGAGGACTTCGTTCATCGCGCTCGTATCATCTGGCGTACCACTGCCGTCTTCGCCGCGGATGTTGTAGGTGCGGTAGGCGTCTTTGCGCGGCATGCCGTCCTCGAAAACCACCATCGACGCGACCTGGTTCTCACCACCCGTGTGCGACACGTCGTAGCACTCGATGCGCAGAGGTGCTGCCGGCAGATCAAGGTTCTCGGCGAGCTGCTCGAGCGCCTTCGAGCGCGCCGTAATGTCGCCCGCCCGCTTCGTGCGGTGCAGGGCCAGGGCATGCCGGGCATTCTCCGTCACCGTCTCCATGAGCTGAGCCTTCGGACCTCGTTGAGGCACGTGCACAGACACGGACGCGCCGCGCACCTCCCTCAGCCAGCGCGCAATCGTCTCCTTCTCCTCTGGCTCGACGGAAACGAGCACCTCACGCGGGATCGCCGATGTGGGCGTGTGCGCGATGTCGTCAACGCTGACGGCCGCCACCTTTTCCGCTGTGCCTGCCCCGGCCTCGTCAGGCGAGGCCGAGGAATACACCTGCTCCAGGAGGCGGGACATCAGGGCGGCGTCATCCGCCCCGTCGACGCGCTCGATCACCCAGCCGCGCGTGCCTCGAATACGCCCGCCGCGCACATGGAAGACGTGTACCGCCGCGTCCAGGTCATCGCTGACGAGAGAAAACACGTCCGCGTCAGAGCCATCATCCAGCACGACCGCGTTGCGCTCCAGCACCGTACGCAGTGCCACCACATCATCGCGCAGCTTCGCCGCACGCTCGAAGTTCAGCTCCGCCGACGCCTGGCGCATCTGCTCTTCCAGGTCACGGATGATGGGACCCGTCCGTCCCTCCATGAACTGACACAGGCCCTCTGCAAGCTCGCGATGCTCCTCCATCGAAATGCGCCCCACACACGGCGCCGCACACTTATCGATGTAGCCGAGCAGGCACGGACGTCCCTGTGCCTTCGCCCGCTGGAACACGCCCGCCGAGCATGATCGCATCGGGAACACTCGCAGGAGCTGATCGATCGTTTCGCGAATCGCCCACACCTGCGTGTACGGACCAAAGTAGCGCGACACCGCGCGCTTGCGCTCACGCGTCACCTGCACCCGGGGGAAACGCTCCCCCATCGACACCGCCAGGTACGGGTAGGACTTGTCGTCCTTAAACATAACGTTGAAGCGCGGATTAAATTCTTTAATCCACGTGAACTCCAGCGTGAGCGCCTCCACCTCGGAGCGCACAACGGTCCACTGGACGGCGCTCGCGGTCGTCACCATCTGCTGGGTGCGCGGATGCAGATTCGCCAGGTCCTGGAAGTAGTTCGTGAGACGATTGCGCAGATTTTTGGCCTTGCCGACGTAGATGACGCGGCCCTGCGGGTCGGAGAATCGGTAGACGCCCGGCAAGGTCGGAATATCTCCCGTGCGGGGTCGGTACGTCGAAGGATCAGCCACGCTCCCAGGGTACGAGGCCGGGGCTGGGTGCGCCCGATGCCCACCGCGGGCGTGCTCTATGTCATGAAACCTTTGAATATTGAAACCAATACGCGCAGCTGCCACCTGTGGGCATATACTGAACTTGGTTGCGAATTGACCCATTCTTGACCAATGAGTACAGCTCTCCCACAAAGAAGGACGTTCATGTTCACCTCCACCCAAGAGGTCGCAGACTTTATCTCCGAGCAGAACATTGAACTCGTCGACGTGCGTTTCTGCGACGTCCCCGGGGTTCAGCAGCACTTCACGATCCCCGTGAGCGAATTCTTGGACGCCGCATTGTCGGACGGCCTGATGTTCGACGGCTCATCGGTGCGCGGCTTTACCGCGATCCACGAGTCCGACATGAAGCTCATCCCGGACATCTTTTCCGCGTTCGTTGACCCGTTCCGCGATCGCAAGACCCTGGTCGTTAACTTCTCGATTGTCGACCCCTTCACGGATGAGCCTTTCTCGCGCGACCCGCGCCAGGTGGCTGCGAAGGCCGAGGCCTACCTGCGTTCGACCGGTATCGCAGACGAGTGCTTCATCGGTGCCGAAGCCGAGTTCTATCTCTTCGATGACGTGCGCTACCAGGTCAGCCCCCACAACACCTTCTTCTCCGTCGACTCCCCCGAGGCGTACTGGAACACCGGTCGCGTCGAAGAGGGCGGCAACATGGGCTACAAGGTGGCCGTCAAGGGCGGTTACTTCCCTGTCTCCCCCGCCGACAAGTACGCGGATGTGCGCGACGAGATGAGCCGCCTCCTCGAAGAGGTCGGCCTGACGATCGAGCGCGCCCACCACGAGGTCGGCTCGGGCGGCCAGCAGGAGATCAACTACCGCTTCGCAACGCTGCAGACCGCGGCGGACGATATGATGAAGTTCAAGTACGTCATCAAGAACGCCGCCCTTGAATTCGGCCATTCAGCGACCTTCATGCCCAAGCCACTGTTCGGAGACAACGGCTCGGGTATGCACACCCACATGTCGCTATGGAAGAACGGCGAGCCCCTCTTCTACGACGAGCGCGGCTACGGATCCCTGTCCGACACGGCCCGCTGGTTCATCGGCGGCCTGCTCGAGCACGCTCCCGCGCTCCTCGCCTTCACGAACCCGTCGGTGAACTCCTTCCGCCGCCTGGTTCCCGGTTTTGAGGCTCCGATCAACCTCGTGTACTCGGCGCGCAACCGCTCCGCGTGCATCCGCATCCCCGTCACGGGCACCTCCCCCAAGGCCAAGCGCGTGGAGTACCGCGTGCCTGACCCCAGCGCGAACCCCTACCTGGCGTTCTCCGCGTGCCTCATGGCGGGCATCGACGGCATCAAGCGCCGCATCGAACCGGCCGCGCCGATCGACAAGGACCTGTACGAACTGCCCCCGGCCGAGTACCAGGACATCGCGAAACTGCCGAGCTCCCTCGAGGCCGCCCTCGACGCACTGCGCGAGGACCACGAGTTCCTCACCGAGGGCGACGTCTTCACGCAGGACCTGATCGACACCTGGCTCGAATACAAGGAGACCAAGGAGGTCGCCCCGATGCGGGCCTACCCGCACCCCTTCGAGTACGAGCTCTACTACGACCTGTGATCTAATCGTCACTCAGCGGCCCCCGCCCCGATTATGGGGCGGGGGCCGCGCCATACCCAGTAGACTCACAACGGACCTGTTGTTCAGTCTTTGAACCGATACCCGGGAGGACACGATGAAGCGCATGCGCGATGGCTCGTACACGATCAAGCCGACGTACAAGGTCGGCGACCACGACATCGTGCCCGACATGCTGGCTAAGCGCTCCCTCACTCACCCGCACCAGGTGTGCGTCGAGCAGCGTTCCTCCGTCGGTTCCACCCGCTCTCTGACCGCCGCTGAGCTCCAGCGTCAGGTCGAGTACACCGCCTGCGGGCTCATCGGCCTCGGCGTGCAGGCTGGAGACGCTGTGGCGATCCTGGCCCCGACCTCGTACGAGTGGCTCCTCCTCGATCTGGCACTGCTCTCGATCGGCGCGATCACCGTCCCGATCTACGAGTCCGACTCCGCCGCCCAGATCGAGCACATCCTCACCGACGCGCACGTGACCCGCGTTTTCACCGCTACGACACAGCAGGCCGAGCTCGTGGGCTCTGTTGCCCCCGGGCATACCGTCGCCATCGATTCCTTCGATCGCGGCGCACAGCGCATGATCGCCCGCGCAGCCACCGGCATCACCATTGAGAACGTTGAGCAGCGCCGCGCCACCATCTCGTCCTCGGACATCGCAACCATCATCTACACCTCGGGCACAACGGGTAGCCCCAAGGGCGTGGCCCTCACGCACGCGAACTTCATCGCAACCGCTCAGGGTGCTCGCCAGGTCCTTGGCGAGGTCATCGACTCACCCGAGACCCGCCTGCTGCTCTTCCTCCCCGTCGCGCACGTGCTCGCCCGCCTCGTCATGCACGTGATCCTCTCCGGCCAGGGCGTGCTCGGCTTCTCGCCCAACATCAAGAACCTGCTGCCGGACATCCAGGCCTTCAAGCCCTCCGTGCTTCTCGTCGTTCCTCGCGTCCTCGAGAAGGTCTACAACGCTGCGTCCTCGAAGGCGGGCGGCGGCATTAAGGGCCGCATGTTCGCGTGGAGCGCCAAGCAGGCGCGAACATACTCGATCGCCTCCGAGAAGACCTTCGGACCCGGTATCTTCAAGAAGATGCGCCACGGCATCGCCGATGCGCTCGTCCTGAAGAAGATTCGCGCGATCCTCGGCCCCAACCTGCGCTACATCGTCTCCGGCGGCGCACCCCTGGCCACCGATCTCGCGCACTTCTACGCCGGCATGGGCATCACCCTCATCCAGGGCTACGGCCTATCCGAAACGACAGGCCCGATTGCCGTCCAGCACATCGGCAAGAACCCCGTGGGTGGCGTCGGCCTGCCCCTGCCCGGCAACTTCATCACAATCGCCAAGGACGGGGAGATCCTCGTGCGCGGCCAGTCCGTCATGCCCGGCTACTACCATCTGCCCGAGCAGACCGCTGAGGTCATGCCCGACGGCAAGTGGTTCCACACCGGTGACCTGGGTGCCATCGACCGCAAGGGACAGCTGACCATCACCGGCCGCAAGAAGGAACTCATCGTCACCGCGGGCGGCAAGAACGTCTCCCCCGAGGTCCTCGAGGACTCCCTCGCCACGCACCCCCTCATCGCCAACGTCATCGTCGTGGGCGATCAGCGCCCCTACGTCGGAGCCCTGTTCACGCTCGACGCCGACATGCTGCCCGACTGGCTTACCAAGCACGGTCTGCCACAGTGCTCGCCCACCGAGGCCGCCGAGCTGCCCGCCGTGCGCGAGTCCCTCGAGAAGGCCGTCGAACGCGCCAACAAGGCCGTCTCTCGCGCCGAGTCTATCCGCAAGTTCCGCATTATTGACGCCACCTTCACCGTCGCGAACGGCTACGTGACTCCCTCGATGAAGCTACGCCGACGCAAGGTGCTCGCCGACTACGCCCACGAGGTCGATGCACTCTACGGCGGCCCCGTCTCCGCCGAGCCGACGAAGAAGCGTGGTTTCTTCCACCGCTCCAAGAAGAACTGATTCCACCAACACAGCGCAGCGCGCTCACCCCACGAAAGGACCGCAATGACGGTACGCAGGCTCGCAGACGGCTCTTGGGAGTCGATCGCAACGCGAGAGGCCACCGAGGACATGAACCTGCCGAAGATGCTCCACCAGCGCGTGGCATCTCACCCCGGGCAGGTCGCGATTGAGCGGCGTTCCAACGTCGGCGCGTGGCGTCCCGTCACCATGGAGACGTTCCTGGGCGAAGCCGACTCGATTGCGCGCGGCCTGATCGGCATGGGCCTCGAGGCCGGCGAGCACCTAGCGATCCTGGCGCCCACGTCCTACGAGTGGGCGCTCATCGATGTGGCCGCACTGTCCTGCGGCGCCATCACCGTGCCGATCTACGAGACGGATTCCGCCTCTCAGATCGCGCATATCCTTGCTGATGCAGACGTACGTATCGTCATCACGGCCACCACCCAGCAGGCCGAGCTGGTCGAGTCCGTGCGCACCGAGGGCGTCCGCCATATCCTCTCCCTCGACAGGGGTGCCGAGCGCGTCCTGACCGGCGCCGCACAGGGCGTCACGGTCGAACAGGTGCGCGAGCGCACCGACGCCGTGACGCTTCGCGACGAGGCGACGGTCATCTACACCTCCGGCACGACGGGCATGCCCAAGGGCGTTGTCCTCACGCACGGCAACTTCATTTCGCCAATGCTGCAGGCCTACGACTTCCTGCCCGTGCTCATCAACGATCCAAAGTCGCGTTCCCTGCTCTTCCTGCCGGTCGCGCACGTGCTTGCGCGCTTCGTCATGTACTGCCTGCTGGCAGGCCAGGGCGTGACAGCCTTCTCCCCCGACACTCGTAATCTCGTCAACGACATCGCGACATTCAAACCGACGATGCTCCTCGTGGTTCCGCGCGTCATGGAGAAGGTCTATAACGCTGCCTCCGCGAAGGCCGGTGGCGGCGCGAAGGGAAGAATCTTTGCTTGGGCTGCCAAGCAGGCCCGTGCCCTGTCTGCGGCCACCGCCTACGTGGATTCTCCCCTACCCGAGTCTGCCGTCGCGGGTCCTGGCCCCGACACCACACCTATCCCCGATGCTTCCGCGACGCCCTCCCCCGGTCCGTCGACCGCGCTGAAGCTGCGCGGCCGCGTCGCCGACGCGCTTGTCTTGAAGAAGGTCCGCGCGGTGCTCGGGCCGAATCTGCACACCATCATTTCGGGTGGCGCGCCCCTGGCACCTGACCTGGCAAACTTCTATCGCGGCCTGGGCATCACGCTCCTGCAGGGCTATGGCCTCTCCGAGACGACCGGACCGATCTCCGTGGAGACCCCACAGGACTTCCCGCCGGATTCGGTGGGCTTCCCCTGGCCCGGCAACCGCATGAAGATCGCTCCCGACGGCGAGCTGCTCGTCCAGGGCATCTCCGTCTCGAAGGGCTATCACAACCTGCCCGAGGCCACGGCCGAGGCCTACGTCGACGGCTGGTTCAAGACCGGCGACCTTGCATCGATCGACGACCGCGGTCACCTGCGCATCACGGGCCGCAAGAAGGAACTCATCGTCACTGCGGGCGGCAAGAACGTCTCCCCCGAGGTCTTGGAGGAGTCTTTGTCGACGCACCCGCTCATCGCGAACATCATCGTGGTAGGCGACAACCGCCCCTACATTGGTGCGCTCATCGCCCTCGACACGGAGATGCTGCCCGAGTGGCTGTCCCGTCACGGTCTGCCGGTTGTGGATGCGGCGGAGGCGGCGGGCTTGCCGCAGGTGCGTGATTCGTTGGAGAAGGCGATTGCTCGGGCGAATATGGCGGTTTCCCGAGCTGAATCGATTCGGCGCTATCGGATCGTCAACGCGGCTTTTACGGTCGAAAACGGCTACATGACGCCGTCGCTGAAGTTGAAGCGTAGCCGCGTCCTGGCCGACTACGCAGACGAGGTCGACGCCCTGTACGCGTCGGGCGAGGCTGCGAAGAACCAGGAGTAGCCCGGCGACCTGCCAGGGGATCCCGATCCGACGAAACGGCTCCGACCTCGTGACATACGAGGCCGGGGCCGCTTCGTGTATGGAATGTCTCCTAGTCCCGACTGTTGCGACCGGCGACAAACGCGCAAAATAGCGCGAGTAGGACTGCGACGCCAGCGACCGGCAGCGGAATCCAATAAGCCAGACGGTAGGCAAACTCCATGATGGCTGCTACGACCAGGCCAACGAGCAGGAACAGGTGGAATGCGCGCGACCACGCAAAACCGCCGGAACTGTCTTTCCACAGGGACGCGAGCGTGATCAGCACGAAGGTACCCGCGAGAATGTAAAGCGCACCGACCATCGACATCTGCCACGTGTGTCGGGCCTCAGCCTGCGCAAGCACACACATACTAAGGTTTCCAATGCCCGCCACAAAGCCGCACGAGAGCCCGAAGACACGTGATCTCCCGGCCGAACGCGCCATAAGAGCCTGCACCGTGATGACAACAGAAACGCCGATCAGTAAGAGAACGATCAGGTGGACCCATCCGGGCCAGTAGTACATGTGGCCGAAGTAGCGCATGGGTCCATCCTAACCGTTTCCGCTACTGGGCTGCGGCGTCGCGCGCGGCCTCCTTCGCGAGGACCTCCGCCAGGTACTGGCCCGTAAAGGACTCCTTCACCGTCGCGACCTCCTCGGGCGTTCCCTGCGCGACGACTGTGCCGCCGCCAGCGCCACCCTCGGGCCCCATATCGATGATCCAGTCGGCGCTCTTGATGACGTCCAGGTTGTGCTCGATGACAATCACCGTGTTGCCCTTGTCGGCCAGGGATTGCAGCACCAGGAGGAGCTTGCGGATATCCTCGGAGTGCAGGCCCGTCGTGGGCTCGTCGAGCACGTACACCGTGCGTCCGGTCGAGCGTCGCTGCAGTTCCGACGCCAGCTTCACGCGCTGTGCCTCGCCGCCCGACAGAGTCGTAGCGCTCTGACCGAGGCGCACGTAGCCCAGGCCCACCTCGACGAGCGTGTTGAGGTGACGGGCGATGCGCGAGATCGGCGCGAAGAACTGCGCGGCCTCGGCGATCGGCATGTCGAGCACGTCGGCGACGGTCTTGCCCTTGTACTCGACCTCAAGGGTCTCGCGGTTATAGCGGGCACCGTGGCAGACCTCGCAGGGCACGTACACGTCGGGCAGGAAGTTCATCTCGATCTTGAGCGTGCCGTCGCCCTTGCAGGACTCGCAGCGTCCGCCCTTGACGTTGAAGGAGAATCGTCCCGGGCCGTAGCCGCGCACCTTCGCCTCTTGCGTCTCGGCGAACAGCTTGCGGATCTGGTCCCACACGCCCGTGTAGGTCGCCGGGTTCGAACGCGGCGTACGGCCGATCGGGCTCTGGTCCACGTGCACGACCTTGTCGAGCTGCTCGATGCCCGTGATCGTGCGGTGACGGCCGGGCACCATGCGCGCACCGTTGAGGCGCGAGGCCAGGGTGTGGTACAGGATGCCGTTGACCAACGTCGATTTACCGGAACCGGACACACCGGTCACGGCAGTCAGGACACCGAGCGGGAAGGACACATCGACGTTCTTCAGGTTGTTTTCGCGCGCGCCCTTGACGGTCACGACGCGCTTCTTGTCGATTGGGCGTCGCGTCGGCGGCAGGACGATGCGGCGTTTGCCGGACAGGTACTGGCCGGTCAGCGACTTGCGGTTCTTGAGCAGCTCCGAGAGCGGGCCCGAGTGGACGACCCAGCCACCGGTTTCGCCCGCGCCGGGACCGATGTCGACAATCCAGTCGGCTGCCTCCATCGTCTCCTCGTCGTGTTCGACGACGATGAGTGTGTTGCCGAGATCGCGCAGGCGCTCGAGGGTGGCGATGAGCTTGCGGTTGTCTCGCTGGTGCAGGCCGATCGAGGGTTCGTCGAGCACGTACAGGACGCCGACGAGGCCGGAGCCAATCTGCGTCGCCAGGCGGATGCGCTGGGCCTCGCCACCCGACAGCGTGCCAGCGCCACGTGACAGCGTCAGGTAGGTCAGACCGACGTCAACGAGGAAGGCCAGGCGAGCCTCGATCTCGGTGAGGATGGGCGCGGCGATCGAACGGGCGCGCGTTTCGAGCTCGACGTCCGCGAGGAATGCGCGAGCGTCCGCGATCGACATATCGGACAGCTCCGCGATCGACTTGTCGCCGATGCGCACGGCGAGAACCTCGGGCTTGAGGCGCGCACCGTGGCACGTCGGGCACGGAATCTCGCGCATGTAGGAGTCGAGCTTCTCTGATACTGCCGCAGATTCGGTCTCTGCGCGCTTACGCTCAATGTACTTGACCGCACCCTCGAAGCCCGTCGAGTAGGAGCGCTCGCGACCCCAGCGGTTGCGGAACTTGACGGTGACCTCGTAGTCCTTGCCGTACAGAATGGCGTCCTTGACCTTCTTCGGCAGCGACTTCCAGGGCGTCCCCATCGCGAAGCCCAGCTCCTTGGAGAGGGATTCGAGGAGCTTCTTGTGGTACTTGAAGTTCGAGTTCCAGGGGATGACTGCGCCGTCGGCGAGGGAGAGTTCCTCGTCGGGAACCACCAGCTCGGGGTCGACCTCGAGGCGGAAGCCGAGGCCCGAGCAATCCGGGCAGGCACCATAGGGTGCGTTGAAGGAGAAGGTGCGCGGCTCGATCTCGTCGAGCATCAGCGGGTGGTCGTTGGGGCACGCGCGTTTTTCGGAGAAGCGGCGGCGGCGCTCGGGATCGTCGGCATCCAGGTCGACGCAGTCGATGACGACCAGGCCGTCGGAGAGGCGCAGCGCGGTCTCGACGGAGTCGGTGAGGCGCTGACGCATTCCTTCGCGCACGACGAGGCGGTCGATAACGACCTCGATCGTGTGCTTCAGCTTCTTCTCCAGCTTGGGCGCGGTCTCGAGGCGAACCATCTCATCGTCGATGATCGCTCGCGTGTAGCCTTCGGAGCGCAGCTCGTCGATGAGGTCCTGGTACTCTCCCTTACGACCGCGCACGACCGGGGAGAGCACCTGGAAGCGCGTGCCCTCGTCCATGATTCGAACTCGGTCGACGATCTGCTGGGGAGTCTGGGCCTGAATGCGAGCGCCACACTCGGGGCAGTGCGCCACGCCCGCGCGGGCGTAGAGCAGACGCAGGTAGTCGTGGATCTCCGTGATTGTGCCGACGGTCGAGCGCGGGTTGCGCGATGTCGACTTCTGGTCGATGGAGACGGCGGGTGACAGGCCTTCGATAAAATCGACGTCGGGTTTGTCCATCTGCCCGAGGAACTGGCGCGCGTAGGAGGACAGCGATTCCACGTAGCGGCGCTGTCCCTCGGCAAAAATCGTGTCGAAGGCGAGGGATGATTTACCGGAGCCCGACAGGCCGGTGAAGACGATCATGGAGTCGCGGGGCAGCTCAAGGCTGACGTCCTTGAGGTTGTGTTCGCGGGCACCCTGAATAATTAGCTTGTCATGCACCCTTCGATACTATCCGCCATCTAGGCAAATGCCGGGATCAGGGCTAGTGTTATGCGTATGGCTTACTACGCAGTCGAATACGTGTACAACCCGTCGATGACCGAGACGATGGACGAGGTTCGTCCGACGCACCGCGCGTTCCTGTCCGGCCTGCTCGAGCAGGGGATCAACATCGCGTCCGGTCCCCTCGTTGGCGAGATCCCCGGCGCCCTGATCCTCATCAACGCCGAGAACCAGGCCGACGTCGAGCGCATCCTGAACGAGGATCCCTTCTACGTCGCCGAGGTCATCCAGGCGCGCCTCATTCGCGAGTGGAACCCCGTCATTCGGGCGTTCTGACTGATACAGACGAACGAGGCCGGAGCTGGGGAAAAACCCGGCACCGGCCTCGACTCGTATCGAGTGTTCTCAGCCCTCCAGGGAGCGCTTGAATTGGCGCGCGTAGAAGATGCGCTGGGCGACCTCGATGAGGACAGCGGCGCACGCGCCGACGCAGGCGATCACGAGCCACTCGTATCCGGTGGGCGCCACCATCGAGAAGAAACCGCGCGCCGGCGGCAGCAGGACGCCGCCCACGGTCGCGGAGATGACGCTGACCAGGAGCACCCACTTCCACGTCGACAGCGGTCGCGAGGTGATCACGAGCAGCCAGATGGCCCCCAGCATGAGGGAGAGAATCGCAGCGGTGGACTCGCGCGCCTGCGGCGGGCCGTCAACAATGCCGAAAGCGGTGAGGGCGGCCGCAGCCAAAATGATGCCCGTCGGCATCGCGAGCGACAGCGTGCGCTTCAGGAAGCCGGGCACGTAGCGGCGCGGGTTCGGCCACAGGGCCAGGAAGAATGCGGGGATACCGATGGTCAGCGAGTCGATGTAGCTGAACTGGCGCGGCAGGAACGGGTAGCGCCAGCCGACCAGGGCGGTCACGATGACGAGGACAGCGGCGTAGGTGGTCTTCGCGAGGAACAGCGAGGATACGCGCTCCATGTTGGCGATGATGCGGCGGCCTTCCGACAGGACACCCGGCAGGACGGAAAACTTCGAGTCGACGAGGACGATCTGCGCAACAGCCTTCGTAGCCTGCGTGCCGTTGCCCATCGCGATACCCAGGTCGGCATCCTTGAGCGCGAGCGCATCATTGACGCCATCGCCGGTCATGGCGACGCAGTGCTCCCGCGCCTGCAGTGCTCCGACCATCGCGCGTTTCTGCTCGGGTGTCACGCGTCCGAAGACATCGTGGTTCTCAATCGCGTCGATAAACGCCTCTGAGGTCAGGTCCTCGGGGAGGTCTCGCGCATCCATGAGGCGTGCGGGCGAGCCGTCGGGCGCGGTGAGGCCTGCCTGCGCGGCGAGCGCACCGACCGTCGTCGGATTGTCGCCCGAAATGACGCGCACATGCACGCCCTGCGAGCGGAAGTAGTCAAGGGTCTCTGCAGCGTCGGGACGCAGGTCCTCCTCGAGGACCACGAGGGCAGCCACCGCACGGTTGACGGGTAGCTCATCATTGACGACGGCCTCATCAGCGCGAACCAGCGCAACGACGCGGGAACCTTTCTGCGCGATGCCACGCACCGTGGCCAGGTGCTGCGCGTTGTCATCCGAGGCCTCGTCGATGACGAACTCGGGGGCACCCAGAATCCAGGACTCGCTCTCACTCCCCCACGCGCTCCACTTGCGGGCCGAGGAGAAGGGCACAGACCACTCGATGCGCTCGGCTGCCCCGGCTTGCGCGTCGTCGCCCAGGTGCTGCCAAATCGCCTCCGCTGTTGCGTTGGTTTGGTCGCTCGCGGAGCTCGCCAGCGCACGAAGGACCACGGCCTCGTCGCCCGAGACCACTTCGACGCGACGCACGCGAATGCCACCGGTGGTCAGCGTGCCCGTCTTGTCGAGGCACAGACAGTCCACGCGCGCGAGCACCTCGACAGCGGGAAGTTCCTGAACGAGCACACCGCGGCGTGCCAGCGTCGCCGAGCCGATCGCGAAGTTCATCGACGTCAGCAACACGAGGCCCTGCGGGATCATGCCGATCACGGAAGCGACCGACAGCACGAGGGCCTCACGCCAGTCTCCCCCGTGTCCGCCAGCAATGCGATTCTGCGAGTAGAACGTCAGGACGACAATCGGGAGCAGCATCACCGAGACGACCTGCAGCACCCGGTTGATCGAGGTCTGGATCTCAGAGACCGTCCGCGTAAATGCACGAGCCTGCTCAGACAAACCCTGTGCATAGACCCGCTCGCCGACCGCCGTGGCAACCATGCGCCCCGAACCCGCGACGACGCTCGTGCCCGCCAGGAGCTGATCGCCCTGCTTCTTCTTCACGGGGCGAGACTCGCCGGTCAGCAACGATTCGTCGATCTCCAGACCTGCCGAGGAGAGCACCGTACCATCTACGCTGACCTGGTCGCCGAGCGTCAGATCGATGACGTCGTCGAGAACAACATCTCGTGCCGGGACAACGTGCAGCGTGCCATCGCGCAGGACACTCGCCTGCGGAGCATCGACGATCGCAAGGGAATCGAGGGTGCGCTTGGCTCGCAGCTCGGAGACAATACCGATCACCGCGTTGATGATCATGACTCCTCCGAAGATCCCGTCACGCAGATCACCGAAAAGTAGCACGATGATCGACGCCGCGACGATAATGGCGTTGAACAGCGTCAACACGTTCTCTCGAATGATCGACGTCACCGAGCGAGAGGTACGATCCTTCACGCGGTTGACGGCGCCGCGCGCCATGCGCTCCGCAACCTCGGAGGCACTCAGGCCGTGCTCGTCGATACTCAGGCTCTCAGCGCTCACCGGCGCCCTCCTCATCCATCGCGCTGCGGATGAGCGACGCGACAACGGTGATCGCGAGGGTCACGACGATGACTCCCAGCGACACCGACACAGAAATTTCGGGGGCCCACTCGAAGCCGTGGCCCCCGTTGATGAACGGTAGCGTGTTAGCGTGCAGGGCCTCGAGAATCAGCTTGATTCCGATGAAGCTCAGGATGACGCCGAGGCCGTAGCCCAGGTACACGAGCTTGCCGAGCAGCGCGTCCACCAGGAAGAACAGCTGGCGCAGCCCCATCAGCGCAAACACGTTGCACGCGAACACGAGGAAAGCCTGTGAGGTGATGCCAAAAATCGCGGGGATAGAGTCGAAGGCGAACATCAGATCCGCCGAGCCAAGCGCCAAGACGACCACGAACAGCGGCGTCAGATAGGTGTGTCCACCGTGGCGATACAGCATGCGGTTGCCGATGAAACCATCCGTGATCGGCAGGACGCGACGCACGATGCGAATGAATGCACTCTCTTCATACTCCTCGTCGTCCTCCTCGCCCGTGATGGTCTCTTTAATTTGCGAGAAGGCCGTCCACAGGAGCCACAGTCCGAACAGGAAGAAGACCCAGGAGAAGCGAGCAACGAGCGCGGCCCCCAGAAGAATGAACACAAGGCGCAGCAGTAGCGCAATCACAATGCCGAACAGCAGCGCCTTTTGCTGATTTTCGCGCGGAACGCGGAAGGCCTTCAGAATCAGGATAAACACAAACAAGTTATCGACGGACAGCGACCATTCCATCGCCCAACCCGCGTAGAACTCCTGGGCGTAGAGCCACCCGTTGGTCAGCCAGACACCAACACCAAAAATGCCAGCCAAACCGACATAGAACAGGGTCCAGCGAGCGGCTTCGGCGGCCGTCGGGGGGTGCGGGTTACGGGCGTGCCCGAGGAAATCGAGCACGACCAAACCGATGGCAACGAGGGCGAGAATGCCCCACGCCCACGGATGAACAACCATGAGTACCTCTTAACTATCCAACGAGGAAATTTTAGCGCTCTCCCGCACTAAGCTCTTCTCACGCACGCCGTTTGCGAGAAACCGCGAGAGAGGCCACGACCGTGACGAGAATTGTCACCACGATAAAGCAGAGCGAGAACGCGATCGACGGCTCGGGGATGGCAGAAACCTCGTGACCGCCGTTAATGAAGGGCAGCTCGTTCGTGTGCAGCGCGTGGTTGATGAGCTTGAAACCGATGAAGCCGAGAATAGCGGCGAGGCCATAGTGGAGGAAGACGATACGATCCAGCAGGCCGTCGATGAGGAAGTAGAGCTGACGCAGGCCGAGCAGTGAGAATGCATTGGCAGCGAAGACCAGGTAGGCCTCCGAGGTCAGCGAGTAGATCGCGGGGATCGAGTCGACGGCAAACATGACGTCGGCAGTGCCGATCGCGATCACGCACAGGAGCATCGGTGTGATGTAGGTGCGGCCGCCGTGACGGTAGAGCATACGCGAACCGATGAAGCCATCGGTGACCGGAACAATCTTCGACACCCAGCGCACGATTGACGGCGGACGGTACTCGTCATCATCATCGTCGCCAGATCCTTCACGGACCTGACTGATCGCGGTCCACAGCAGCCATGCTCCGAAAAGGTAGAAGACCCACGAGAAGTTTTCGATGAGCGCGGCGCCCGCCAGGATGAAAAGAAGCCGCAACACGAGGGCGATGACGATGCCCGCCAGCAGGACCTCCTGCTGGTTCTTACGCGGCACGCGAAAAGAGGACAGGATGATGACAAACACGAAGAGGTTGTCAATACTGAGCGCTTTCTCGGTGATGTAACCGCCGAGGTACTCCTGGCCGTATTCCGGCCCCCACAAAGCCCAGACAATGCCACCAAAGATCAGGGCAATGGCGATGTAGGCGAGCGACCACCAGGCCGCTTCCTTCAGAGTGGGTTCGTGGGGGGTACGGACGTGGCCGACGATGTCGACAACGATCATGGTGA